>DATFRY010000001.1:0-4754 GCA_035262925.1 Kofleriaceae bacterium
AGCTCTGCGGAGACTTTTCGACAGGAGATGTGGGACTCCCTGGCCGCGGCCTTCGTCGCCGCCGGCAGCGAGCACGTCGTCGCGACCCTCGCCAGCGTCAAGGACCAGGACGCCGCCGAGTTCACGCGGCTCTTCTATCGAGCGAACGGTGTCAGCGACCCGGTGGGAGCCACGGCGCGCGCCCAGCGCGTGATGGCTCTGTACCTCGGCGTTGCGGCCTGGTCGGCCTTCGTCGTCGCCGGGCTGTAACGAGACCGCCTGCCCGGATGCCTATTCGTCGCAAGGAGGTCTCGATGAACCGAGTGCTGTGGGTATTGCTCCTGGTCATTCTAGTGGCCGGATGCCAGTCGAAGCCAGACGGGGCCGCGGTCAAGTCCGAGACGGCTGCGGTCCAGCTCAAGGTGGCCCCGGACCACCCGATCACGGTACAGCGCGCCGGCCCCGTCGATCCGGTTGTCGCGGTGAGCGGCCCATCGACGGTCGTCGTCAAGCAGGGCGAGCGCGTGGTCGTCGTGATCAGGTGGCGTCACAGCGGGAGCGGACAGGTCACGGTGCCTCTCAGGGCCGTGGATGACGGGTCCGGTTCACTGCAGATCGCGGTCACCAATGATCCGGTCGAGGTGAGTTGCCCGCCGTGCATGGACCCGGACCACGTCATGAACAAATGCTGCGACTGACGCTCGCGTCATGACCGCCGGCCGGGGTCGCAGTCCTCGCTGCTCCGGCCGGCCTTGCGCACCACGGGTTGATGGGAGGCGAGCGAGTCCCACTGGGGCGGGTCGCTGGCCGGGAAGCTGTCCATGAGCGTGCGATCCATCGCTGCGTCGAGGGCGGCGTCGCTCGCCTGGTCGGGGGCCCGGTCCGCGGATGGTTCAGACACAGGGCTCCTCGCACAGGACGGCATCGACGAGCTCGCCGGCTTCGAGGCACGTGAGATCGAACTCGTCCATGAGCATGACTCCGGCCTGTTCGAGTCTCCCGTCGGCGATGGCGGCGCGCAGTGGGACAGGGAGATCGCGATCGTGGGCCAGTAGCCGTAGAACCTGCAGCGGCATGTCTCTTCTACATGCGGCGGGCGACCGGGTGTGTCAACCGGCACACCAGGCGGCACATCAGTGGCAGTCGTCGGTGAGGCTCACATCGAAGTCATCGAGAGGCGGCTTCCCGGCCTTGGGGATGTCGACGAACCAGCCGTCGTGCATGTACGAGATCTTCGCCACCCAGTCGCCCGTGGTCGGCGCGCCCTGCTCGCGCGCGCGGCGCCACAGGTCGGCGATGCGGCAGCGCGGGTGCGGGAGGCGCGCGTCGTCGCACTCCTCGTCGGTGACCGGCGACGCGGCGATCTTGCCGCGCACCACCTCGACGTGGATCATGCACGGGATGTCGACCTCGACGTTGCGCGGGACGTCGGCCGGCCGCTTCGAGCGCGACGGCGAGCGGAAGCGATAGGTCGCGCCCGAGTCGGCGCGCAGGAGCGCGCTGCCGTCGGGCCGGGCGTGGTCGATGTCGAAGCCGACCAGCACCGCGTCCGGCATGAGCTTGTGCGCCATGCTCTCGGCCTGGGCCAGCGTGCGGATCGGATCGAACGAGCCGCCCGACGACGCCGGCACCGCCGTGATGGTCTTGAGCCCGGTCATCTTCTGCGCGAGCTCGGCCGTGTTGATGATGGTGACGCCGCTCGTCCCCGAGCTCGGCGCCGGCTCCGCGCCCGGCTCCGCGTCCGGCTTCGCGTCCGGCTTCGCGTCCGCCTTCGCGCCCGGCCTGGTTCCAGGCCTGGCTGGCGCGCGCGGTGCCGGTTTCGCCGGACCACCGCCGCCTCCCGGGCTGGGCCTGGCCTCCTCCTCCGCCTGCGCCACGGCCTCCGGTGCATGCGACGCCTCCGGCGCCGCGCCCGCATCCGCGGCGCCCGCTTCCTCCACCGGAGTCGCCGTCGCGTCCGGCACGGCCGGCACGGCCGGCGCGTCCGGCGCAGCGCTCGCTCGCGGCCCCGCGTCCTCGCCGGACGCGACCACGGCCACCACTGCGACCGCCGCGACCAGCAGGGCGCCGAGCCCGCCGCCCACCAGCAGCGCGCGCCGCCGCGGTGCCCGCACCGGCAGCGGAACCGTGGCGATCTCGCCGGTGCCGCCGCCCAGCGCCGCGGCGACCGCCTCGGCCATCTGCCGCGCGCCGGCGAAGCGCATGCCCGGCTCCTTGGCCATCGCGCGCAGCACCACCGCCTCGAGCGCGGGCGCCACGTCGGGCCGCATCGCCCGCAGCGGCGGCACCGGCGCGCTCACGTGCTTCTGCATGATCTCGAACAGGCTGTCGCCGTCGAACGGGAGCCGGCCGCCCAGCAGCTGATAGAGGATCACGCCCACCGCGTAGAGATCGGTCGCCGGCACCGTCGGGCGGCCCTGGATCAGCTCCGGCGCCATGTAGCCGGGCGTGCCCAGGACCGCGCCGGTCCGGGTCGTGGGCGCCACCCGCTCGTCGCCGACCCTCCCCTCGGGCAGGAGCTTGGCGATGCCGAAGTCGAGCGCCACCACGCGCCCCTGCCTGGTGATGAACACGTTGTCCGGCTTGAGATCGCGGTGCACCACGCCGCGCTCGTGGGCGGCGGCCAGCGCGCCCAGCAGCGGGACCACGATCGCCGCCGCGTGGGCCTGTTCGAGCGGCCCGCAGCGCGCGAGCAGCGCCGACAGCGGCTCGCCGTCGAGCAGCTCCATGACGATGGTCGGCCGCCCGTCGGGCAGGTGGGTCAGGTCGAGGACATTGACGATGCCCTCGTGCCGGATGCGGTTGACCAGCTGCGCCTCGGCGAAGAAGCGCTCGATGAGCTCGGGCCGCTCGGCGCACTCGTGCGACAGCACCTTGATCGCCACCCGGCTGCCGATGCTCGGGTGCACCCCGAGGTAGACCCGCCCCATGCCGCCGGCGCCGATGAGCGCCGCGATCCGGTAGCTGCCCACCATCGCGCCGAGGAGAGGGTCGCCCTGATCGGCGGCCAGGAGCTGGGCGCCGTCGCGCTGGCAGAAGCGATCGGTCGCCGCGAAGGTGGCGCCGCACTCGGGGCAGATCGCGACCGCGTCGGCCATCGCTTCACCCGGCGCCGTCGCGCCCGAGCGCCACCGCGCGCCCCGGCGGCGGCTCGCTGTCCACCAGCGAGCGAGTGCGCGCCGCCACCCTCAGAAGCCCTCCGCCTTGCTGATGATCTCGTTCATGATCTCGCGCGTGCCGCCGCCGATGGGATAGAGCCGCGCGTCGCGGTACAGGCGCTCGACCAGCACCTCGCGCATGTAGCCGTAGCCCCCGTGCACCTGTACCGCCTGGTCGACGATCCACGAGCAGGCATCGGAGGCGGCGTTCTTGGCCATCGCCGCCAGCGCGGCGGCCGCCTCGCCGCGCGACGCGCGCACCGCCACCTCGCCGGTGAGCGCGCGCGCGGCGGCCAGCCGCGTGGCCATGTCGGCCAGCTTGTGGCGGATGACCTGGAAGCCGCCGATGGGGCGGCCGAAGGCGCGCCGCTCGCGCGCGTAGGCCACCGCCTCGCGATGGGCCAGATCGGCGATGGCGACGCACTGCCCGGCCAGGAGCAGCCGCTCGGCCACGAAGTTGGCCATGAGGATGGGGAAGCCGGCGTTCTCCGGCCCGACCAGGTTCTCGGCCGGCACGCGGCAGTCCTGGAACGAGAGCTCGGCGGTGTCGCTCGCCCACCACCCGGTCTTCTTCAGCTTGCGCGACACCTCGAAGCCGGGCGTTCCGCGCTCGATGACCAGGACGGAGACGCCGCCGTGGCCGTCGCCGCCGGTGCGCACCGCGGTGGTGACGATGTCGGCGCGGCAGCCGGAGGTGATGAACGTCTTGGCGCCGCTCACGATGTAGTCGCTGCCCTGCTTGACGGCGCGGGTCTGGAGCGAGGCCACGTCGCTTCCGCCGCCCGGCTCGGTGATGGCCAGCGCCGCGATCTTCTCGCCGCGCAGGACGGGGGCCACGAAGCGGCGCTTCTGATCGTCGGTGCCGAAGCGGATGATCGGCGGCAGCGCGATGCCGTGGCTGCCCAGCCCGACGGCGGTGCCCACCGAGCGGCCGGCGATCACCATCTCGTCGGCGGCGACCAGGACATGGGTCAGGTCGCCGCCGCCGCCGCCGGCGTCCTCCGGGTAGCCGATGCCGATGAGGCCGGCCTCGGCGGCCACCCGGTAGAGCTCGCGCGGGAACTCCTCGGCCTCCTCCCACTCGGCGGCGTGGGGTGCGATGCTGGTGGCCGCGAACCGGCGGACCTGGGCGCGCAGCGCCGCGTGCTCCTCGCCCTCGAACAGATAGCCGCTCGACATGAGGCCAGCTTACTCGAAGGCGCGGGCGCCAGATCCGCTGGCGGAAAGGTGATATCTTGCCGGCCCGATGCCCCCGAAGCCACTCGCATACAACGCCGTGCTGGTCCGGCGAGAAGACTTCACGCCGGAGCTCACCACCTTTCACGTCCGCTACGATGAAGCCGCCCCCGGCGGCGGCGAAGCGGCCACGCCGTTCGTCCCCGGCCAGTACGTGGCGATCGGGCTCAACAACGTCGCCCAGCCGGAGCTCGGCTCGGTGCGGCGCTCGATGTCGCTGTGCTCGGCGCCGGAGCAGCACGACGCGTACGAGTTCTACATCCGCTTCGTCAAGCACCCGGAGTCGGACAACCCGCTGACCCATCTCCTGTGGAAGATGTCGGTCGGCGACCGCATCTTCATGACCCGCAAGCCGGTGGGCGTGTTCACGCTCAAGGACAC
>DATFRY010000002.1:0-6181 GCA_035262925.1 Kofleriaceae bacterium
TGGGTGCGGAAGGTGATGCGCGCGCCGCGGTAGGTCCCGACCATGCGGGTGGGCGCGATGCCGGCCTGGAACAGCGCGAACAGCTTGTCGAAGGCGCGCGAGCGGTTGCGCGGCGCGCGGTCCAGCGCGTCCGAGTAGGACTTGAGCATGGCCATGACGTCGCCGGCGCCCGCCAGATCGCGCCTCACCTCGTCGAGCGCGGCGGCGTCGACCTGGCCCTCGAACGGCTCGGCCAGGGTGAGCCGGCGCAGCTTGTCGCTCGGGCCGGGCCCGGCGCCGCCGTCCGGGCCCGCGCCCGGCTCGATCGCCGGCGGCTCGCCGCCGAGCGCGGCGTCCGGGATCTCCAGGTGCCGGAAGAGTCGCCTGGCCTCGGCGTTCCACGCGCCGTCGAACAGATCCTCCTTCGATCGGCCGCGCGGCGAGGCTCAGGCCGCCACCGAGGTACGCCTGGCCTCGGCGTCGCCGAGCCGGAGCCCGACCGCGCGCCACAGCGCCGAGAAGCTCGCGTTCGTGAAGTCGGCGCCCGACTTGAGATACGTGGCGCCGACGTGCGATCCCTCGTAGTGGCCGATGACGTCCAGGTGATCGGCGAGGACGATCGCGGCCGCGCGCCGGCCCGCCAGCACCTGCGAGGCCGACGGCACGACCCCGTCGCCGGCGGTCTTCGTGCGCAGATCGTCGCGCGCGCGCGAGTCGAGCAGCCACGGACCGTCGGGGAACCGGCGCCTCGCGTCCCCCTCGGGGGTCGCGAGCCGGTACGCGATGGCGTAGAAGAGGCGCGCGGCCGGGTGCCGGCCCACCAGCTTCCGGGGCGGAGGCGGCGACACGGTCACGAACGAGGCGATCGAGTCGCTGTCCGCCCCCGCGATCGCCTGATTGAGGTCCGCCATCGCCTCGGGAGTGAGGTCGCCGTGCAGCCGCTGATCGCGGACGATGGCGCGCAGGAAGCGCACCACCTGCTCGGCGGTCTCCTGGTCGCGCCGCTCGATCAGCGCGAGGGCGAGCTCGCCCAGCCGGTTCACGTTTCGCTCGCCGTGGCGCCCCGGCAGGAGCTGGCGCAGGGCCGGCCCGACCAGGGCCAGCTGGGTTCGCAGCCCGAGGCCGCGGTCCATGAGCAGGATGCTGAGCAGGTTGAGGGCGGGGACCACCGCGCCGAGCCCGCCGCGCAGGCGCCTCGCCAGGGGCGAGCCCCCGAATGGCGCCGCGACCGTGATCACGGAGGCGACGGCGCGCGCCACTCGTTCGCGGCGCTCGCGCAGGTCCGGCGCGCCTGGCCAGGAGTACCTCGGATTGACCAGCAACCGGGCATCGAGGCCGCCGGTCGAGTGCCCGACCAGGTGCACGCGCTCGACGCCGGGACGGCTCAAGACCTCCTCCACCCGCTGGTGGAGCGACGCGACCCGGGCGGCCAGAGGCCCCGTGGGCGACGGCACGTGCACCACGAACCGATCACGCGGCCACCCCGTCGCGTGCATGAGCTCGCCGACGACGCCGGCGAAGTACTCGATTCGCGGCGCCGCGGGCGGGCCGAAGCTGTCGAACCCGAAAATGCCCGGCACCAGCACGACCGCGCACCTGTCGCCCAAAGGAGCCCCCCTCCCAGCGATCGTTCCCCCCGAACGCTCAGTTCTCGCTTATAGCAAGTGACTGATCGCGTCAAGCCGTTTCCCGAAACCGCACTGGCGATGTCCAGTTCGATCGCTCGCGCGCATTCGAGAACACCGGTCTCGCGGCCCGCTGCGCGGCTCCGCTCGGCTCAGAGGGAGCGGCGGCCCATCCGGCGGGCCAGCGCGTCGAGGGCGTCGGCCACGGTTCGTCCCTTGCCGCCGTACGGACCGCACACGACGAGCACGTGGTCTTCACGGGCCTCGATGATGAGTGGCAATTTCGTGGGACGCTGTAAGAGCGTCAACGTGTCCCGACCATCGGTGTTCGGGAGGTTCTTCATGGTCAGATTGTCCTGCAGCACAGAAAGCCAGTTACTTCCCGGGCCGGAGGCCGGCGCGTCGATCCGCGCTGCGCCCGCGCATGGGCTGCCCTCGAGCGGCGTGAGCACCCCGAGGGTGCAGACCTCATGCCACCCCGTAAGAACCGACATGGCCTCGCCGTCGGTACGCTGCCGTCCGCAAAAGCTGCGAATCGGGCCGGATCGGAGCGCCTCGATTGCGGATCTCCTGTCCCGGCGGCGCGGCGTCGCCCGCTCATCGCGCCGCGGCGTGATCGCCTGCACGCGCGCGAGCAGGGCCGCGACTGGTCGAGGCCGAGGAAGGCGCGGTCGAGCTCGCCGCCTCCGCAGCCGCCGCTGCGGTCGGGGCCGTCGACGCTGTGGAGCGCGCTCGCGCGGTCCAGCAGGGTGTCGTGTCGGTCGAGTCCCGTCTCGGATCGCTGCTGCAGCCGCGGCAGATCACGCCGGTGTCGCCCCCACGCGCCAGTCGACGAATCACCTCCGCGTTCGGGTGGGCGTACGGGAAACGCTCCTGGCGGAGGAAGCCGCCAGGGGCGGCGCGCCCGACGGTACGTCCCGGGCGGGCGGCGCCGACGGGCCCGGTCGCGCTACACTGGCCCTACGATGAGGTCAGCGTGAGCACACACGACAAGTATTCGTCCCCCGTCGAGCGCGAGAACTGGAGCGTCCCCATGGCCGGCGAGAGTCGGTTCACCTGGGAGTACGACGACGGCCGCGCCAAGCTCCTCGCCCTCTACCAGAAGGGCAAGGACAAGCAGTGGGATCAGACGACCCGCATCGACTGGTCGCTGCCGCTCGACGTCACCAATCCGCTCGACCTGCCCCAGGAGGCGGTCCCGATCTTCGGATCGAGGACCTACGACAAGATCAAGGACGACCCGGACGAGCTGGGGCGGCTCGCCCAGCACCTCACCGCCTGGCAGTTCAGCCAGTTCCTCCACGGGGAGCAGGGCGCGATGATCTGCGCGGCGCGCATCAGCGAGAGCGTGCCCGACCTCGACGCCAAGTTCTACGCGGCGACCCAGGTCATGGACGAGGCGCGCCACGCCGAGACCTACGCCCGCTTCCTGCAGGACAAGGTCCAGCTCCTCTATCCCATCAACAAGCACCTCAAGCTGCTGCTCGAGCAGACGCTGTCCGACAGCCGCTGGGACATGCCGTACCTCGGCATGCAGGTGCTGATCGAGGGGGTGGCGCTGGCCGCCTTCGGCCTGCTGCGCGACCTCACCAAGGTGGCGCTGCCCCGGCAGATCCTCGCCTACATCATGCAGGACGAGGCGCGCCACGTGGCCTTCGGCCGGCTCGCGCTGCGCGACTACTACGCCCAGCTGAGCGACGCCGAGCGCGCCGAGCGCGAGGAGTTCGTGGTCGAGGGCTGCTACCTCCTGCGCGACCGCTTCGACGCCGAGGAGGTGTGGGAGACGCTCGGCTACGACGTCGCCGAGTGCACCGCCCACGTCGACCGCTCGCCGCTGACCCGCACGTACCGCTCGCTGCTCTTCACTCGCATCGTGCCGTGCGTGAAGGACATCGGCCTGTGGGGCCCCAAGGTGCAGGCGGCCTACGCCGACATGGGCGTGACCGGCTATGCGTCGACCGACCTCTCGGCCCTGATGAAGAGCGACGAGGACCTGGCCGAGAAGATCGACGAGGAGAAGCGGCTCGCGGCCCGCAAGCAGGAGATCGCCGACGTCATCCGCCTGGGCGCGGCCGAGAGCTGACCCGCGCCGCCGGCCTGGCGCGTCGATCCGGATGCCATAAGCTCTCCGGGTGCGCATCGCGGTCGTCGGGCACGTCGAACACATCACGCTGGGGCGCGTCGCGTCCCTGCCGGCGGCCGGCGCCATCGTCCACATGCAGGAGCCGCGCTTCCTGGCCGGCGGCGGCGGCGGCCTCACCTTCTACCAGCTCGTGCGCTCGACGGCCGAGGTGCACCTCTTCACCGCGCTCGGCGACGACCAGGCGGGGGCCGAGGTCGAGGCGCGGCTGCGCGCCACGCCGGCGGTCCTCCACATCGCGCGCCGGCGAGAGGCCCACACGCGCAACCTGGTCCTCATCACGCCCGACGGCGAGCGCACCATCATCGTGATCGGCGAGCCGCAGCACCCGCGGCGCGACGACCCGCTGCCGTGGGACGTCCTCGCCACCTGCGACGCCGTCTACTTCACCGCCGAGGACCCGCAGGCGATCGTCGCCGCGCGCGCGGCGCGCCTGCTCGTCATCACCGCGCGGCGCCGCCCGTCGCTGGTCGACTCGGGCGTGCGCGCCGACGTCGTGATCGGCAGCGCGGCCGACCCGCGCGAGGTCAGCTCGCTGGCCGACTACCCGGTCGCGCCCGCGGCGCTGGTCCTGACCGAGGGCAAGCGCGGCGGGACGGTGGCGACCGCGCGAGGCGTCGAGCGCTTCGCGGCGCCTGCCTCGGCCCCGGCCGGCGGCAGCGTCTACGGCGCGGGCGACAGCTTCGCCGGGGCGCTCGTCTTCTACATGGCGGCCGGCCTCCCCGTCGCCGAGGCGTGCGCGCGCGCGGGAGTCCACGGGGCCGCGGCGCTGGCGTCGATCGATCCGCTCGAGTCCCAGCTGCCGCTCGTCGACCTGGCGCGATAGCGCGTGTCGGGCAGGAAGGCGTCCCGCCGCGTGGGTCGCGTCGCCTCGCGTCCCTCATGTGCGAGCGGGGCTGACTCCGGGGGAATGCTGCGCGGATTACCGAACCGGCGCCGGTTGACGGGGCCGGATAGCTGGCCGACGATGCGCGGCGACCACCAACACAGCGAGGAGCGCCACATGCGTCGTCGATCTCGCCTGGGCAGGTTCGCTCTACTCGTGTGCTGCAGCGCGCTCGGCGCGTGCAGCGCGCAGTCCGACTCCGAGGAGGCGACCGACAGCGCCTCGAATGCCGCGAGCGCCTCGGAGGTCTCGCCGGCGGGGCACGGGGGGCACGGGGGCCGCGCGCTGGAGCTGCGGACGCTGTCCAACCGGGCCGATCTGGTGAGCGGCGGCGACGCCCTCGTCGAGGTGGTCCTGCCGCGACACGGACACACGAGCCACCTGCGCGTCCGGGTCGGCGGTCGCGACGTGTCGAGCGCGTTCGCCCGCCGGGCCGACGGCCGGACCACCGGTGTCATCACCGGCCTGGCCGACGGCCACAACACCGTCGTCGCCGACGCGTCCGGGGTCAGAGGCGCGTCGCTCACCATCACCAGCCACCCGATCGGCGGCCCGGTCATCTCGGGCGCGCAGATCCAGCCCTTCGTGTGCGCGACGCCGGTCGCCAGGCCCCAGGACGGCGACACGCCGGCGACCAACGCGAGCGGGCTCGGCACCGAGGCGATCGACGCGCAGTGCAACATCGCCACCGAGATCAAGCTCTACTACCGGACCACGGCGCCGGGCTGCGCCAGCGTCCTGCCCGATCCCAACCCGCCCACGCCGCCGCCGGCCAGCGGCTGCTTCAAGCCGTACGACCCGGCCGCGCCGCCGCCCGCCGACCTCGCGATGACCACGACCGACGCCGGCGTCACGGTCCCGTATATCGTGCGCGTCGAGCGCGGCACCCTGAACCGCGGCATCTTCGACATCGCCGTCCTGTTCGACCCGAGCATCGACGACCCGGCGGCGGGCTGGAAGGCGACCGCACCGCAGCCGGGCTGGAACCGGAAGCTCCTCTACTCGTTCGGGGCCTCGACCGGCCAGCCCCGCCGCCAGTTCCGCTCCGAGCAGACCTGGACCGACGACGTCGCGCTCTCGCGCGGCTTCATGGTCGCGATCAACAGCATGACCGACTCGCTCTACAACTCGAACCGGGTCGCGATGGTCGAGACCCTCATGATGATGAAGGAGCACATCGGCGACACCTACGGCGAGATCCGCTACACCATCGGCAACGGCTGCTCGGGCGGCTCGATCAACCAGCTCACGGCGGCGTCGATCTATCCGGGGCTGCTCGACGGCATCCAGCCCACCTGCACCTATCCCGACTCGGAGACGACCGGCATCGAGGTCGCCGACTGCGAGCTCCTGGTGCGGCTCTACGCCGGGCCGGACTGGCAGGCCCTGATGATGTCGAGCGGGCGGTCGCAGGCGCAGCAGAACGCGGTGAAGGCGGCGATCAACGGACACCGCGACCAGACGGGATGCCACGCCTGGTTCAACTCGTTCGCCGCGGTCGGCCGGCCCGGCAACTTCATCCCCGAGGCGGTGCTCGACAACACGACCGGC
>DATFRY010000003.1:0-6040 GCA_035262925.1 Kofleriaceae bacterium
GACGCCGGCCCGGCCGCGCGCGCGCCGTCCGCCGAGGTGAAGACGGCGATCGACCGGCTGGCCGGGCAGTGCGACAAGGGGCAGCTGGAGAGCTGCCGCGCGCTGGGCATCATCTATGCCGAGGGGGCAGGGGTGGCGGCCGATCCGGCGCGCGCGGGCGGGCTCTACGACAAGGCGTGCAGCGGCGGGCTGGCAAAGGCGTGCAACAACCTCGGGCTGCTCCACGCCAGCGGCATCGGCGTGGCACGCGACGAGGCGCGCGCGGCCGGGCTCTACCGCAAGGCATGCGACGGGGGCGATCTGCTCGGCTGCCGCAACCTCGGCCTCATGCTGGCCGACGGCCACGGGGCGGCCGCCGATCCGGCGGCGGCGGCGCCGCTGTTCGAGCGCGCGTGCCGCGGCGGCGTCGCCTTCGCGTGCAACAACCTCGGGCTGCTCCACCTCCAGGGCCGCGGGGTGGCGGCCTCGCCCGAGAAGGCGCGCGCGCTGTTCCACCAGGCGTGCGAGGGCGGAGACCCGGTGGCGTGCCGCAACCTGGGCGCGCTCTACCTCGACGGCCGCGGCGTCGCGCGGGCGACGGGGGCGGCGATGGTGTGGCTGGAGCGGGCGTGCGGCGGCAACGACGCGCCGGGATGCCGGCTGCTCGGCGGCCTCTTGCTCGAGGGGCGGGGCGGGCTGAAGAACGAGTCGCGCGCGCGCGAGGTCCTCGGGCGCGCGTGCAAGGCGGACGATCGGCCGGCGTGCGAGCTCCTGGTGCAGAAGGGCTGGGCCGTGCGCAACCAGCCGGGCGCGCCGGCGCCGCAGGGTGCGGCCGCGGCGCCGGGCGCGGTGGTGCCAGGTGCGCCCGCCGCGCCGGCGCCTGCGCCGGCCGCGCCCGCATCGCCCGCTGCCGAGGGCGGCAAGTGAGCTCCGCGGTGGGGCCGCCCGAGGGCGAGGAAGAGCTCGAACAGTTCTGTGCGATCCTCCAGGAATCGCTCAATTTTCCTGCGCGCACGGAGATCGACTACATCGGCCGTTACCGCCCGGAGGACATGCGTCTGGTCCGCCGCGGAGGCCGCGTCGCCGGCGGCCTGACCCTGCTCCCGTGCGGCCAGTTCTTCGCCGGCCGACGCGTGACCATGACCGGCGTCCACGCGGTCGCGATCGCGCCGGAGGCGCGCGGCGCCGGGGCCGGGCGCGAGCTCCTCGCCGCGGCGATCGATGAGCTGGCGGCGCCGGGCGGACCGGCGCTCGCCGCGCTCTATCCCGCCACGCAGCCGGTCTACCGCGCCGTCGGCTTCGAGCAGGCCGGCACGTTCACCCGCTATCGCGTGCCGATCGCGTCTCTGCCGGTCGGTCCGCACGGCCTGGAGGTCGAGCGCGTGCCGGCAGGCGCGGCCGCCGCGTCCGACCTGCTCGGCGACGTGTACGGCCGCATCGCGCGCGGCGAGAACGGCTTCGTCGACCGCACGCCATGGTTCTGGCAGCGCGTGATCGAGCCGCTGCGCGAGGAGACGGCCGCCTTCTGTGTGCGCGAGGCCGGCGCCGTGACCGGCTACGCCGTGCTGAGGCGGCGCTGGGACACGCGCGGGCACCCGACCATCGACCTCGAGTGCCGCGAGATGCTCGCCGAGACTCCCGCCGCGGCCCGTCGCCTGTGGACCCTGATGGCCGACGAGCGCTCGCTCGCGCGCGCGCTGCTCGTGACCGGCCCGCCCGCGCCGGCCGATCAGCTCGCGCTCGCCGAGCAGGCGGCCGAGGTGGAGTGGCAGATCCGCTGGATGCTGCGCGTCCTGGACGTCGAGACCGCGCTGGCCGGGCGCGGCTACGCCGGCGGCGTCGAGCGCCATGTCGCGCTCGAGGTGGACGACGACCGGATCGCGCGCAACCGAGATGTGTTCGCGCTCGAGGTCTCCGGCGGCCGCGGCGCGGTGCGCCGAGGCGCAGTCGGCGCGCGCGGCGTGGTGCGGATCGACATCCGCGGCCTCGCCGCGCTCTACAGCGGCTACCTGTCGGCCGAGCAGCTCGCGCGGGCCGGCCTGGCCAGCGGGCCCGCCGACGCGCTGGCCTCGATGACCGCGGTGTTCGCCGGACCCGCGCCGTGGCTCGGCGACATCTTCTGACCGTCGCTCGCGCTGCCGCACGGGTGGATGGCCTGCACCTTGCACTCATGCCTGTGCATGCCAAGAGGGAGCAAATCGAAATACACGAGCAAGCAGAAGCGCCGAGCCAGCAAGATCGAGAGCGGCTACGAGCGCCGCGGTGTGAAGTCGAGCGAGGCCGCGCGCCGCGCCTGGGCCACCGTCAACAAGGAGGAGGGCGGCGGCAAGCGCTCCGGCAGCGGCCGCGGCAAGAAGCCCGATCGCGCCGCCTCGCGCAAGGGCGGCCGCAAGGGCGGCAAGGCCACGGCGCGCAGCCGGCGCCGCACATCCACGCGCCGCAGCCGCAGCTGACAGACGCGGCGAGCGCGGCGACCGCTCACCGGCACGCGCCGGCTCGCACGGTGAGCCGGCCGGCCACGGCGCGCAGCCGGGCGATCGGCGAGCGCACGGCCGACGACCGCGACGACACCTCATGCTCGCGAGCGGGCGCCGCGCCGCCACGCGCAACGCGCCGGCGACGACACGTCCTCGCGAGCGGGCGCCGCGTCGCCCGTCAGAGCGCCGAGAAGAGGATGACGCCGAGCCCGGCCACGGCCACCGTCCAGACCAGCGTGCGGACGTAGACGATGCCGGCCAGGTAGATCGGGAAGTAGGCCAGCCGGCCATAGAAGAAGAGCCGGGCGCCGAGATCGATGCGGTCCTGGCGCGCGCCGGCCAGGTGGGCGGCCACGATCAGCGCGATGAACAGCACCAGGTTCTCGAGCATGTTGCGCGCCGCCCGGTCGGCGCGCGCGGCGGCCGGCGACGGCTCGGGCACGGCGTCGCGGTTGCCGAAGGCGATCCGCAGATCGCGCGGCGCCCCGGTGCGCATCATGGCGGCGACCACCAGCATGAGCCAGCTGAGCAGGGTCGAGTAGAGGAGGAGCCGGACGTCGGTGGTCATCGCGCCTCGTCGCCGGACTCGCCGGCCGGCCGATTGTACTCGCCGGGCCCGCGCCTTCGAGCCGCGAGGGCCGGCGCCTGCGGGTCTCGTGAAAACGCGGGTGTCCGGCCGGACCGCCGGACGCGCTGTCCGGGTTTTCGGCCGGCCCTCGTCGGCGGCGCGCGGAAAAGCGCCCTGGATCATTGCGGCAGCGGCCCGGTCGGGCGTAGGCATTCGCGCTGCAAGGGAGAAGGAACATCATGTCCGCCGCCATATCGGTTCACATCATTCGACTGCCGCTCTCCTCCATCCTGTGCGCGACCCTGCTCGCGACCGCAGCCTGCGCGCCCGACGACACGCCGAGCTCCGGCCGGGCGGAGATCGGAGGCAAGACCGATCCCGCAGACGACGAGGTCGACGTCGACGCCGGCCAGCCGGGGTCGAGCTTCATCGACGCCATGAGCTACTTCGAGACCTCCGAGGACATCGACGCCTGGTACGGCCTCATGACCGCGCTGCGCAGCGACTTCGACGACGTGTGCGGCGACACCTTCTGCGAGGGCGACTTCAGCAACCTCCAGTCCCTGCGTATACGCTGCTCGGTCGAGCAGGCGAGCGGCGCGATGGGGGGCTGCGTGTGGATCTTCGGCGCCAGCAACGAGGAGATCGCGCCGGCGAGCGGCGACATCTCCGTCGACGGGCAGATCTTCACCTGCCCGCTGCCGATCGAGCCCGGCACGGACGTGCACGCCTTCGTGCAGGCCCTGTCCGCGCCCGACGTGCGGCCGATCGACGCCCCGCTGCCCGGATCCGGGGCCTCGCTGTACGACGGCCTGGCCGACTGTCTGTGATCGGGGCCCGGCCCGCGGCCGGATGCGACTGACACCGGGGCTCACTTCGGTCGACCTCGCGAGCCCCGGGGTCTGGGTCTACATGGCCGCGCGCCGCGCGCGCCGGTGGCCGGCTGCGAAGAGCGCGACGCCGATCGCCTGGGTCGCCACCAGCACCGCGATGATCTTGATCGAGAACGTCTGCCAGCTCGCGACGTCGATGATCGGGAAGATCGACAGCACGGCGTAGAGGCCGGTCACGGCGAAGCCGGACAGCGCGGCCACGCGCAGCCACAGGGGCGGCCTCACCGCCAGGCGGCGCGCGGCCACGATCGGGATCGCGAACAGCGACAGATAGGTGAAGGCGTAGAGGATGCCGGCCGCGTTCTCCAGCAGCTGAAACGACTCCTGCAGCCCGACGCCGACCTGACCGGCGAGCGACAGCGCGAGGGTGATGACGCCGACGAACACGACCGAGTTGATCGGGGTGCGGAAGCGCGGGTGGAGCCGCGTGAACCAGCGGGGCAGGAGCCCGTCCCACCCGGCCACCATCGGCAGGCGCGTGTTGCCGGCGAAGATGAGCGTCACGGTGCCGATCTGGCGCAGGAGCAGGGTCACGATCAGGACCGGAACGATCAGGCTTGCGACGCCGAGCCCCTGGAAGCCGATGCTCAGGGTCTGCGGGATGGGGCTGATGAGATCGATCGTGCCGGCCGGCACCAGCGCCAGGGTGCTGCTGGTGCCGAGGATGAACATGAGCGCGATGATCGGCACGGCGACCACGACCGAGCGGCCGATGGTGCGCGCCGGGCTGCGGCACTCGCCGGCCAGGATGGCCACGTACTCGAAGCCGCTCAGCGCGCCCATCGCCATCTTGCCGAAGATGTTGAGGCTGAGCAGCGAGAGGGCCGGCACCGACGCGGCCAGCGGCTGATAGGAGTCGAGCTTGCCGCGCCCCAGCGCGATGAACGGGACCACGATGAGCGCGGCGAAGGTGAGCACGTGCGCGGCGCCGCCGATGCTCTGCAGCCACTTGCCCACGCGCAGCCCGAGCACCGACACCACGGTGAGGCCGGCGATCGTCGCCGTGCTGACCAGCGGCGTGTACCACCACGTGGCGGTGAGCGCGGCCGCGGCCGGGCCCGCCAGGTACGAGAGGTTGGTCGCGATCACCACGGCGAAGGTCGCCATGATCACCACGGTGTAGGCCCAGAGATTCCACGCCGTGAGAAAGCCGCCGAACTCGCCGAACCCGACCCGCGCCCACTGATACAGCCCGCCCTCGAGCGGCATCTGCCGGTTGAGATAGATGACGACCGCCGCCTGCGGCAGGTAGTAGAGCGCGATCGCCAGCAGCCAGAACGTGACGTGCGCGGTCCCCAGCAGCGCCGCGGTGCCGACCCAGCCGGAGCCCACCACGTAGACGATCTGGGTCAGCACCAGATCGCGCAGCCCGAGCTCCTTGCGGAACTCCGCGCTCCGCGCCTCGACCTCGCGAATCCGCTCCCCCGACGCCTGGCCCTCGCGGTTCATGCGCCGCCGCCGCGGCGGTCGCGCGCGCTCGCATCTCCGGCCGCCGCGGCCGCGCGCTGGCGGCGGACTCGAGCCGACCCGGCCGGGCGCGTGGCCATGGACGCATCCTACTTCGGTTTGCCGCCGCCATTCGACGCCGCACCCGGCTGCGCCCGAACACCGTGCGCACCACGGCGACCACGCGCCTACAGAAGCGCCTCGCCCGCTCGTGCCTCGCGGCCGTCGGCACTGGCCGCGGGAGCTCCGCTTCCGCGGCGGCTCGCCGGCCGCTACGGCGTGAGGCGCTCGAGCATGCGCGGGAAGGGGATGGTCTCGCGGACGTGGTGGCGGCCGCAGATCCAGCCGACCGTGCGCTCGAGGCCGAGGCCGAAGCCGCCGTGGGGCACCGAGCCGTAGCGGCGGAGGTCGAGGTACCACTCGAAGGCCTCGCGGGGCAGGGCGTGGTGGGCGATGGCGGCCTCGAGGACGGCGAGGTCGTGCTCGCGCTGGCCGCCGCCGATGACCTCGCCGGCCTCCTCGGGGGCGATGACGTCGACGCCGAGGGCGAGACGATCGTCGGCCGGGTCGCGCTTCATGTAGAACGCCTTCACCGCGGCCGGGTAGTGGGTGATCATGACCGGGCGATCGAAGGCCTGGGAGATGATGGTCTCGTCCTCGCCGCCGAAGTCCTCGCC
>DATFRY010000004.1:0-15834 GCA_035262925.1 Kofleriaceae bacterium
ATCGTCGACAACGAGAAGGGCGGGTTCTTCGGCGGCATCACCACCGCCATCTCGCCCAAGAAGATCGCCGAGAAGATCGCCGGTCACCCGTTCGACTGGGGCTTCATCGCCGACGTGTCGATCAAGTACGAGATGGAGCACGTCTCGAAGTTCGGCATGCTGAACTACTACGGCCTGCACTGGGACCTCGCGCAGCACTTCTTCGACTTCATCAACGTCACGACGGTCATCCGCGATGACCACTCCTTCGACGGGGTCGACCTCCAGCTCGGGACCGCCTGGCAGAAGTCGTTCTCGATCCTCCACCAGGACTTCATCTTCGGCGGGTTCTTGCAGTGGGGTCTCTTCGGCGAGGGCCACTCCGACGACCTCAGCACGCCCGACTTCGACGTCGAGGGCAACAACTTCATCACGACCCAGCCGCAGCTGCTCTGGGACTTCGCGAAGCTGTTCAACTACCCGGGCAAGCTCTACCTGGGCTTCGAGTACCAGTACACGTTGAACCGCTACCTCATCGAGGACAAGAGCGAGAACCTGCTGCAGGCGATGGCCCGCTGGAACATCTGACGGGTCCCGGCCGCACGGCCTGGGGTCGCGTGGCGCGCGTCCGAGCCCCCGGCGCGAAGACGCGGCTTTCCTGGAATGGGGCCTCCCGACTGGCCGTACTATCGGGCAGGCTCCATGTCCGACACGCCCCCCGCCCCTGCCCCAGCCCCCGCCACCGTGACCGCGACCGAGCTCGACGCGCTCTTGCGCGGCGGGCGGCTGGACCAGCTGGCGAGTGCGCTCGACCGCGCGGACGCCGGGATCGATCCGCTGGACGTTCGCCGGTTGCGCGGTGAGCTCGCGCGTCGCCGGCGCGGGCCGGTGACGGACCTGGTGGCGGCGGCGCGCGCCCACCGCGACGCGGCCACGCCGCACGCGGCGCGCCTCCTCGCCTCGGCCGCGCAGGCGCTGTCGCGCCTCGGCGGCGACGCGCTGGCCCAGCGGCTGCTCGGCGAGGTGCCGCCCGCGCCCCAGGAGGCGGCGGTCCCGAGCGCCGACGAGCAGGCCGCCGAGCTCGCCGACGCGGCCACGCGCGCGCGCGGCCACGGTGACCTGGTCGGGGCGGCCGAGCACTCGGCGGCGGCCGCCGACGCGGCCGATGGAGCCGACGGAGCGGCGGCGCTGCGCCTGGTCGCGGCGCTCGACGCGTGGGTAGCAGGCCGGGGCGACGCGCTGGCGGCGCTGCGCGCGCTGCGCGACGAGGACGCGGCGCCGTCGCCGGTCAGGCGCCAGGCCCGCGAGGTGCTGGACGCGATCGAGAGCGAGCCGGGCCGCGCCCCGTCGTGGACCATGGCGCGCGAGCTGCCCGAGGTGCGAGCGGGCGGGCCCCTCACCATGCTCGGCCGCGCGCTCGGCGGTCCGTTGCCGGAGCGGCCGGTGCCGACGGCCTCGCACCTGCGCGCCGCGCTGGCCGAGGCCGGGGTGGAGACCCTGCGCGTCGTCCTCGACGACGATCTGCTCGGGCGCCTGCTCCGCGAGCCGGGCATCCTCATCGTCCTCGAGGAGGAGCAGTCGCGGCAGGCGGCGTTCCTGCTGGTGCGCGGGTTCGAGGCGACCGGGCGCCTGCTCCTGGTGGCCGATCCGGCGCTGGGGGGAGCCGTCCTGCGCCCGCTGGCCGAGCAGTGGCGGCGCTCCGATCTGCCGGGGCGCGGCGCGCTGGTGGTGACCGGCTCCGGTCCGGCCGGCGCGGCCCGGCGGCACGGCCTTCAGACAGCCGGCCTGGTCGACGATCCGCGCCTCGCCCTCATCGATCGCTGCCACTTCGACCCCGGCGATCCGGACGTGCCGTTCGCCCACGTCGCGCAGCTGGCCCACAAGGCGATCGCCGCCGCGCCCGAGATCGCGATGGCCCACAAGCGGCTCGGCGAGGCGCTGCTCGGCCTCCTGCGCCTCGGCAACCTCGACCCCGAGGAGTGCCGCATGGAGCGCTGGGTCGGCGAGACGCGCGAGCACTTCCCCGACGCCGAGTGGGCGCACCAGATCTACGCCGAGGCGCTGCAGATGTGGGACCGCTGGGCCGAGGCGCTGGTCGCCTGGTGCGACGCCGCCACCATCGATCCCGACGACGATCGCAACCTCATGGGGCAGGTGCGCTGCGCGCGCGAGGTCGGCGGCCTGTCGGGCAGCCGCAACCAGCTGCGCCGCGCGCTGGCCGCCGATCCGGCCGACGCGCAGGCGTGGACCTGGCTGGCCGAGGAGGAGCTGGCGGCCGACCGGGTGGAAGACGCCGAGGTGGCCGCCGACCTGGCCGCCGCGCTCGCGCCCGACGCCGTGCCGGTCGCGATCGTGCGCGCCACCGTGGCGGAGCGGCGCGGTTCGCTGGGCGAGGCGACCGAGCTCCTCGAGTCGGTGGCCGAGGCGCCCGAGGGCGGCCAGGGCATCCGGCTGTGGCGCCGCTACCTGTGCGCCGGGCGCTGGGAGGATCTGCGCGCCCACAGCGAGCGCCTGGTGCACCGGTTCCCGGACTCGTCGGGCGCGTGGAGCGTGTACATGGACGGCCTGTTCGCGCTGGGCGACGGGGCGGGCTCGGTCGACGCCATCTTCCAGTCGATCCAGCGGGTCCAGGGCGGCTTCGTCGAGAACTTCAGCGAGATCCTCCTGACCTTCGTGCCGCCCGAGGCGCTGCCGGCGGTCATGACCCGCCTCGAGGAGGCGCTCGGCGGGGCGCCCGATCCGGTGACCCGCACCGCGCGCGCGCTCGGCTTCGGCGGGCGCGCCCGCGAGGCGATCGAGGTGCTGGCCAGGCTGGCCGAGCGCCACCCGGAGGAGGCCAACGCCCACTACGCGCTGGGCCAGGTGCGCCTCATCAGCGGCGACCGGGCCGGCGCGCGCCACGCGTTCGCCCGCGCGATCGAGATCAGCGGCGAGTTCCCGTGGGTGCGCTACCTCATGGCCTGGCTCCTGCTCGACGAGGATCCGGCCAGGGCCATCGAGGTGGCCTCGCCGGTGGTCGACGCGGGCCCGGCCGTGTTCTGGGACCTCATCGCGCGGGCGCTCGAGCGCGCCGGCCGGACAGACGACGCCGCCGAGCTGCGCGGCCGCCTGCCCGAGGTCGCGGCCGAGGTGGTCGAGCACGCCGACTTCCTGCGCGACAAGGGCATCTGCCAGCCGCTGCGCGAGCTGCTCGAGCTGGCGACCGAGCGCCAGGCCACCGTCCCTTTGCGCTACCACCTGGCGCGTGTGCACGCCGCCGAGGGCCGCCACCAGGCCGCGGCCGACGAGTTCCTGGCCGCCTACCGCGAGGCGCCGAGCCCCAACCTGGGCATGGCGCTGCTTCGCCAGGCGGCGCTGGCCGGGCGCGGCGACATCGCGCTGGAGCTCGGCCCCGAGATCGCGCGCGCATGCCGCGCCGACTCCAGCCGCTACGCCGACCCGTGGATCCCGGAGGGGGTGATGGCCGCCGCCGCCGCCGCCGCCGGCGATCCGGCCCCGCGCGAGGAGCTGCTGGCGCGCGCCGGCCGCCACCCGCACGCGCTGCGGGCGATGGCGCGCGCGAGCCGCGCCCTCGCCGCGTCGTGCGCCGACGACGACCTCGAGCGCCTGTCCCAGGTGGCGCCGGGCAGCGCCGCGACCATCGATCTGCCGGAGCCGTGATCACCCATGACGAGCGCAACATGAACAGCGCGAACATGATGGGCGCGAACATCGATACCCTCATCCGGCGCGAGCGCTACCGGGCGGCGCAGGAGGCCCTCGACCAGCAGCTGGCGGCGGGCCCGCAGCCGTCGCTCGAGCTCCTGCGCGCGCGGCTCCAGATCGCGCGCGGCGGCGTCGCCCTGGACGAGGTCATCCTCCGCCTCGAGGCGCTGCTCGCCGGCGGCGGCCTCGGCGGCGACGCGCACGGCGCCGGCCACGCGATCGAGCTCATCGCGGCCTGCTACATGCGCAAGCGGCTGCCCGAGCTGGCGCGCGCGACCATCGCGCGCGGGCGGGCGAGCGGATCCGACCGGCCCGGCTTCCACGCCCTCGAGGCCCAGATCGCCCTGGTCGAGGACGACCGGCCGGCGGCGCGGGCGGCGTTCGAGCGCGCGCGCGCCATGGACCCGGGGCTCGGCGTGGCCCGGCTCGGCTTCGGCCAGCTGCTCTACGTGATGGCCGACTTCGCCGCGGCCGAGGTGGAGCTGGCCCGCGTGCCGCTCGAGTCGCGCCACTGGGGGGCCGCCATGCGGGTGCGCGCCGCCATCGCCGCGGCCCGCGCCGATCACCGGCGCGAGGCGCAGCTGTGGCGCGCGCTGCTCGACTGCCGCCCCGACGGCGACAACGCGCCGGCGGATCGCATCGGGCTCGGCCTGTGCCTGGCCGCGCTGGGCCAGCGGGTGCCGGCGCTGGACGCGTTCCGCGCCGCCTGGCAGCTGGCGCCCGACAGCATGAACGGCCGCTACGCGCGCGAGCGCATGACCCACCTCGAGGCCGCGCCGTCCGGGGCCCGTCGGGTCGAGCTCGAGGCGTTCCCGACCACGGCGCAGAAGTGGAACTACTGCGGCCCGGCGGTCCTGGAGCTGGTCCTGCGCTACTTCGACTTCGCCGCCGACCAGGACGCGATCGCCGCGGTGGTCAAGCGCGACGTCGGGACGCCGATGTTCGAGATCGTCGGCTACCTGGCGCAGATGGGGGTGGAGGCGCGGCGGGTGGAGGCGAGCGCGGCGCGCATCAGGCGCGCCATCGACCTCGGCTGCCCGGTCATCGTGCAGGAGGAGTACTCGACCAGCTCGCACGTCGCGGTCCTGACCGGCTATGACGACTCGCTCGGGGTGTTCGTGGCGCAGGACCCGATGCGCCACCAGCCGATGCTCAAGAGCTTCACCTTCACCGAGGCGGCCGGCGATCTTTTCGGCAACGGCGCCATCGTGGTGCTGGGGCCGGAGGCGGTGGCCGCCGAGCGGCGCGCCGCGTGCGATGAGGCCGGCCTGGTCGAGCGCCGCCACCTGGCGCTGGTCGACGAGTGCTCGCGCCGGCGGCGGCGGGTGCACGGCGACGGCCACGAGGAGCTGGCGCCCGGCGAGGTGGTGCACCTGTGCGACGAGGCGCTGGCGCTGTCGCCCGACTTCAAGCTGGCCCGCTTCCTCCGCTTCCGCGCCATGCGGCAGCTGGCCGGAACCGGCGGCCTGAACCAGGCCGACCTCCTGCGCGAGCTTGCGGTCATGCGCATCCGCTACGCCGGCGACGAGTGGCCGTTCCAGCTGCACGGGTCGCTCCTCCTGTCGCGCGGGCTGTACGACGAGGCGTTCGCGGCCTACCTCGACGCGCACCGGCGCGACCCGCACGACGAGGACAACTTGCAGGGCATGGGCGAGGCGCGCTGGCTGGCCGGCGACCTGGCCTCGGCCGAGCGCTACATGCTGCGCGCCCTGGCCGAGGCGCCGGATACGGTGCGCGCGTCGGAGAACGTGTCGGCCGTGTATCTGCGGTCGATCGAGGAGAGCGAGGAGGAGGGCGCGCGGCTTGCCGAGGACGACGAGGACGAGGACGACGACGACGACGACGGCGAGGATGGCGACGGGGACGACGAGGGCGATGCGGATGGGGACGAGGTCTCCGATGCGGTGGTCGCGGAGCTGAGCCGCATGGCGCCCGAGCTCTTCTCGCACCTGGTCAGGCAGGACGAGGGCGCCGACGGCGACACCGTGCCCGATGCGCCGGCGCAGCCGGACGACGTGACCATCGACGAGGAGCTCGCCGCGGCTCCGGGCGACGGTGGCGACGGCGGCGAGGAGGGCAGCGAGGCCGCCATCGACGGCGACGGCGACGCCGCGGCTCACAAGGACGACGCCGGCGCGCGCATGCCGCCGCGCACGCTGCGCACGCGGCCGGCGCACGACCGCGCCGAGCTGGTCCGGCGCGCGCGCCATTTCTCGCGCGTCGCGCTGGCCGCGTCGCCGGGCAACCCGTTCAACCACCTGGTCGCCGGCGAGCTGGCGCGGCGCGAGGGTCAGCTGCCGGAGGCGGCGGCGGCGCTGCGCCGCACCCTCGAGATCGAGCCGGAGCGCCACGGCGCGCGCCGCTCGCTCGCCTCGGTGCTCGAGCAGATGGGCGACCGCGAGGCCGCCGAGCGCGAGCTCATCGAGCTGGTGCGCCGCTCCCCTGACTCGGCGGAGGTCCACACCGGGCTGGCCCGCTTCCTGCGCCGATCGAGTCGCCACGGCGACGCGGCGCAGGCCCTGACCGCCGCGGTCGAGCGGGTCGGCGGCGATCGCCAGCGCCTGGTGCAGCCGCTCCACGCGGTGCTCGAGCATCTGGGCACCGGAGAGGCGGCCGCGGCCCAGCTGCGCGACCTGGCCGAGCATCACCTGGGCGACGACGACTTCCTGCGCGAGGTGGTCAACACGCTCGACCGCGAGGGGCAGCGCGGCCACGCGCTCGCGCTGGCCCGCCACGTGGTCGACCGCTCCCCCGGCGATCCGTCGGCGGTGTGGCAGCTGGCCCGCCTGCTCGACGACAGCGGCGTCCACCGCGACGAGGCCCGCGCCCAGTTCGAGCGCGTGATCGAGCTCGCGCCCGGTGTCCCGGTCGCGCGCGTGCGCCTGGCCTGGCTGCTCCTGCCCGGCGACCCGGCCCGCGCCCTGGAGGTGATCGAGCCGGTCCTGGCCAGCGAGGACAGCGACGTCTACGACGTGCAGGCCGCATGCCTCGAGGCGCTGGGCCGACAGGCGGAGGCGGGCCGGGCGCTGTCGCACGCGCTGCAGGCCTCCGACAACCCGGTCATCGGCCTGGCGTCGCTCATCCATCGCCACTCGACGGCCGACCGCTACGACCGCGCCTGTCAGCTGGCCGCCCGCCTCGACCTCGACGCGACCGCCGAGCTCGACGCCGACGAGCGCGCGATGGTCGAGTCGTGCTGGCTCACCGCCTATCGCCTGGCCGGGCGCGCCGCCGAGGTCCTGCCGCGCGTGCGCCAGATGTGCGCCTCCGGCGTGCCGCCCCACCTCGCCTTCGAGGTCCACTTCTGCTACCGCACGAGCGACCGCGAGCTGGCGGCGGCCGCCGCCGAGGTGCAGGCCGAGCTGTTCGAGGAGCCGGCCGATCGCGCCGAGTGGAAGCTCATCGCGGTCGGCCTGCGGGCCAAGCACACCGGCGACGCGCGCACGCTCGACGCCATGGCCCGGCGCATGCCGCCCTACGCCGGCGCCTGGGCCGAGCTGGCCTTCGCCTACGAGCGGCTCGAGCGCTGGGCCGACGCCAGCGCCGCGGCCGAGCGCGCCTTCGACATCGACCCGCACGCCAACGACGCCTTCACCGCGCTCATCCAGTCGCTGGAGCGCCGGAACTCCATCGATCAGGCCATCGAATGCGCCGAGGCGTTCGCCGCGTCGCGCCCCTACGAGCACCAGGGACCCGAGCGCCTGGGCATCCTGATGGCCAAGATCGGGCGCGTCGACGAGGCGCTCGATCACTCCGCGCGCGCGATGGAGGCGGCCCCGTACTGCCACGTCTCGCAGCAGAGCCGCGCGCTGGCCCTGTTCATGGCCGGCGAGTACTCCGAGGCGCTCGAGTACGCCCGCCGCGCCAGCGGCAACGAGCCGAGCGCGCCCGACTCGACCGGCTCCAGCGACGACGAGCTCCTCATCGCGGCCCTGACCGGCGACCTCGCCGCCCTCGAGCGCGGCCTCGCCGCCCTCGAGAAGCGCGAGCCCGGGGTCTACCCGCTCTACCGCGAGAGGCTGCGCGTGGCCGCGGGCGCCCGCGCCTCGCGTGCGTGACCGGCGGCGCGACCACCGCCGCCTGGATCCAGGCGGTCCGCAGGTGTCGAACCCGACCGGGCGAGCTGTGGGTCAGGGCCCGGTGGTCTCGCCGCCGAGCGACCGCCAGAGCTGCTCGACCAGCCCGGCCACGTCGCGCGGGTGGCTGGCGAGGTCGCCCATGATGTGGGCGGCCTGCACGGTCAGCGAGTCGCTCGAGCGGATGCAGGACTGCACGGCGACGCTCTCCTCGGCCGGTTCCTGGCCGGCGGGCGTGGTGCGGTTGCTGATGACGCAGTAGACCTTGCCGAAGACGAGCAGCTCCTGCGACGGCTTGACCACGCCGAGGTAGGCGGCGTCCTCGTAGGGGACGAAGGGCGGCGCGGCGCGGCCGTCGCGCGCGGCGAACACGGTGAAGTGGGTCCTCACCGCGGCGTCGCTGTAGGTCTCGGCGGCGGCGGGCGCGTCGCCGTGGCTCTGCGAGAAGCGAGCCGCGCTCTGGGCGTTCCAGGTCTGGATGCGCTCGGCGGTCTTCACGCCCTGCGCGCTCTTCTTGTACAGCGCGATGTCGGCCACGCGCGAGTAGGCGCCGCCGAGCGCCGCCGGCAGGGTCAGCGGGCCGCCGACGGGGCGAGCCCGCGGATCGCGGGGCTCGCCGGCGCGCGTGGCCAGCCACGCCGCGCCCACCGCGGCCGCACCGACGAGCGCGCCGACCAGCGCCGCCGTGGCCGCGAAGAGCGCGCGCCCGCGCGCCGGCGGCGGCGGGGCGATGGCGGGTGCGGCCGGCGAGTCGGGCATGCGCGCGAACCTACCACGGGGGCCGGGGACGAAATTCGCGCGCCCGGGCGCGGCAACGCGGTTAGGCTCGGGCGAGACGTTCACGTTTCGCGCAGAGGGGGACCCATGATCAGGACCTACGATCAGGTGTACGAGCGCTCGCTCAGCCGCCCCGAGGAGTTCTGGGCCGAGGCCGCGCGCGCGATCACCTGGGACGAGCCGTGGCAGCGCATGCTCGACGACACGCGCGCCCCGCTGTACCGCTGGTACGCGGGCGGGCGGCTCAACGTGTGCCGCAACGCGCTCGATCGCCACGTCGACGGCGGCAACGGCGACCGGCTCGCGCTCGTCCACGACAGCCCGGTGACCGGCAAGGTCGCGCGCTTCACCTACCGCGAGCTGCGCGACCTGACCGCGCGCTTCGCCGGCGCCCTGCGCGGCCTCGGCGTGACCGGCGGCGACCGCGTGCTCATCTACATGCCGATGGTGCCCGAGACCGTCGTGGCCATGCTGGCCTGCGCGCGCCTGGGCGCGATCCACTCGGTGGTGTTCGGCGGCTTCGCCTCGGCCGAGCTGGCCTCGCGCATCGACGACGCGCGGCCCAAGGTCATCGTGTCGGCCTCGTGCGGTATCGAGATCGATCGCGTCATCCCCTACAAGCCGCTCCTCGAGGGCGCGCTCGCCCTGGCCCGCTTCCAGCCCGAGGCCTGCGTGATCCTGCAGCGCCCCATGCTGGCCGCGCCGATGGTGGCCGGGCGCGACCACGACTTCGCGGCCCTGATGGCGGCGGCCGCGCCGGCGCCGTGCGAGTCGGTCGAGGCCGGCCACCCGCTCTACATCCTCTACACGTCTGGCACGACCGGCATCCCCAAGGGCGTGGTCCACGACAGCGGCGGCTACGCGGTGGCGCTGGCCTGGTCGATGAAGAACATCTACAACATCGATCCGGGCGAGGTCTTCTGGGCCGCGTCCGACCTCGGCTGGGCGGTCGGCCACTCGTACATCGTCTACGCCCCGCTCTTGGTCGGGTGCACCAGCATCCTCTACGAGGGCAAGCCGGTCGGGACGCCCGACGCCGGCGCCTTCTGGCGGGTCATCGCCGACCACGGCGTGTGCTCGCTGTTCACCGCGCCGACCGCGTTTCGCGCCATCAAGCGCGAGGACTCCGACGGCGTGCTGCGCAAGAAGTACGATCTCTCGCGCTTCCGCGCCCTGTTCCTGGCCGGCGAGCGCGCCGACCCGCCGACCCTCGAGTGGGCCGAAAAGCAGCTGGGCGTGCCGGTCATCGATCACTGGTGGCAGACGGAGACCGGCTGGCCTATCGTCGCCAACTGCATGGGGCTCCGCCCCCATCCGGTCAAGCACGGGTCGGCGACCAAGCCGGTCCCCGGCTGGGATGTGCGGGTCGTCGCGCCCGACGGCAGCGAGCAGAAGCGCGGCGAGATCGGCGCGCTGGTGCTGCGGCTGCCCCTGCCGCCGGGGGCCCTGCCCACCCTGTGGCAGAAGGACGACCACTACCGCGCGTCGTACCTCGCGGACTACCCGGGCTACTACCACACGTCCGACGCCGGCTACATCGACGAGGACGGCTACGTCTTCATCATGACGCGCACCGACGACATCATCAACGTCGCCGGTCACCGCCTATCGACCGGCGCGATCGAGGAGGTGCTGGCCGCCCACCCGGACGTGGCCGAGTGCGCGTGCATCGGCGTGGCCGACGAGCTCAAGGGACAGGTGCCGCTCGGATTCCTCGTGCTGAAGAGCGGGTGCTCGCGCCCGCCGGAGGCGATCGCCGCCGAGGTGGTGGCGCTGGTGCGCGAGCGGATCGGCCCCGTCGCCAGCTTCAAGCGCGCGCTGGTGGTGCAGCGCCTGCCCAAGACGCGGTCGGGCAAGATCCTGCGCGCGACCATGCGCTCGCTGGCCGACGGTCAGGACTACCGCATGCCGGCCACCATCGAGGATGCAGCCGTGCTCGACGAGATCGCCGCGGTGCTGGGCGCGGCCCGACCTCGATAGGCCCGACATGACGGACGTGACCGCGCGCTCTGGCGATCGGATGGCGGCGCCGGTGAGCAGCGGTCACGGGCGCACGAGCGAGGCGCGACCGCCGACCGGCAGATCTTGCTATGCATGCGGCCATGCGGTCCATCCCACGTCTCGTCGCCGGCATCGTCGCGCTCTCGATCGGCACCGCCTGCGGCTCGGTCGAGTCGGCCGGGTCCGTGGACCTGGTCCGCTACGACTTCGACGACGGCCTGCGCGACGACGGCGGCGCGCTCTCGGTGGCCGACGCGAGCGGGAACCGGCACGACGCGGTGGCCCGGGCCCAGAACGGGGGCGACGGGCTGCTCGAGATGGTCGCGCGGGCGGACGGCCAGGCGCTCAGCTTCCCGGCGCCGTGCGAGGAGAGCGACCCGGCGGCCTGCCCGCGCGTGATCATGGAGGCGGCCGACACGAGCGACCTCAACCCGGCCCAGGCCGACTTCGCGCTCGGCTTCGACTTCCTGGTCGACTCGGCGGACCTGGATCCCGACAGCGACCAGAACGCGATGCAGAAGGGAAACTTCGACGACCCCGCGCAGTGGAAGATCGAGATCGGCGCCGAGGGGCGCGTCCGCTGCGTCTTCCGCTTCGGGCCCGACAACCTGGTCGAGCCGATCATCCTCCAGTCCGAGGGCGCCGTCACCGACGGAGCCTGGCACACCGTGCGCTGCGAGCGGGCGGGGGGCCAGCTGTCCATGGCGATCGACGGCGCCACATCGTCGGCCGACATCCCCGGCGGCGCGGCCGACTTCTCTAACGACCGTCCGCTCATCATGGGCGGCCGCGACATCGGCGTGCAGAACGACCAGTTCCACGGCACGATCGACGACGCCTATTTCGAGATGGGCCCGGTGAGCGAGGCGGCCGAGTAACTCGGCGCGGTGCGGCGCGGTGCGGCGCGGCCGATCGCTCGCGGCCGATCACTCGCGATCGAGCTTGATGACCTCCCACGGCTCGAACGGATCCGGCACCGGCTTGCCGCCGCGCGGCTCGGTCGACAGGCCGCGGTCGGCCAGGTTGGGCCGGAAGCCGGGGGCGAACACGATGACGCTGTAGCGCTGGCCGCGCGGGACCGGCGACTCGGTGCGGAACTGGCCCTGCGCGTTGGTGATGCCGACCGCCTGGTACTTCTTCCCGATGTTGTTCTCGTCGATGTCGGCCGTGTTCACGCCGGGCTTGAGCACAACGAAGAAGGCGTTCCGGATCGGCTCGTTGCTGTCGACCGCGACCACCCTGCCGATCACCGTGACGCCTGCCTTCTGCGGCGGCGGGCGCGTCTGACCCGGCGGCGGGCTGCCCTGGTCGGAGTCGCCGTCGCCCTGGCCGGTGCCGCCCTGGCCCGGCGCGCCCTGGACCGGGCCGCCGCCGGGGGGGCCGCCGACGATCGGGCCGCCGGGCGGAGCGCCGCCGGGCGGGACGCCGCCGGGCGGGGCGGACTTGCCGGCCACGCCGGGGCTCTGACCCGGTTGCCAGCCGGCGTGGGCGAGGTTGACGAGATCGCGCGCGAGCTCGATCGGCCGCACCAGGCCGATGCGATCGCCGTCCTGGCCGGGGTTGAACGCCGACGGGACGCCGACCAGGAGCCCGTTCTCGTCGACCGCGGTGCCGCCCGAGTTCCCGTGCGCGATGTTGGCGTCGGTCTTGATCCAGAAGCGTCCGCTGCCGCCGTCCTTGCCGAGAAAGCCCGACACCTTGCCGGTCGTGTAGCTGATCGTGTTGCCGCCGACGCCCGGGAAGCCGATCACGATGATCTCGTCGCCGGGGATGAGGTCCTCCGACGAGCCGATCTCGGCGACCGGCCAGCCTCCCCCGCGCCACGGCTTCCCGTTGCGATCGGCGGCGCACTTGACCAGCGCGAGGTCGAGCGGCTCGTTGAGCACCCCCTGGCTGGGGATGGCGATGCAGGACAGGTTGGGCTCGGCGTCGAACCTGGTCACGATGCCGATCGCGACCCAGTCGAACGGCTTCTTCGTGGCGGGATTCCACACCACGTGGTGGTTGGTGAGGATGGCCCCGTCGGCGGTGAGGATGGTGCCCGAGCCGGAGCCGACCGGCTTCATCTGGCCGTTCTCGTTCACGCCGGCCAGCACGAACACGGTGCGGCCCAGGACCTGGCGCCGCCGCTCCTTGTCGACCATCGTCCCGGCCGCGTCGGAGTCGGCCGGCGTGACGAACGCGACCGCGCCGGCGAAGAGAGCGATCGCCGCGGCCGCGGCGGCCTGCCTCATCGGGAAGCTCGCTCGACTCATCTCGTCCCCCTGCCGCCCATCGAGATGCTCGACAGGATCTGCCGCTCGAGGTCGCGCACCCGCTCCACCGGAGCGTGGACCGCGACGACGTACAGCGTGTCGCCGCGGACCAGCGCGTAGTCGATCCCGTGCAAGACTTGTGGCGAGTCGCCATCCGCGGCGATGAAGGCGTGCACGTACTCGGTGCGCAGCCACTCGTTGCCGTCGATCACGCGGGGCGCGCCGCCGAACTTCTTGTAGTACTCGCCGAAGCGCTGGCTGCGCTCGAGGTCGAGCACGCTGACCAGAGCGCCCTCGACCAGCGGCCGGGGCTCGAGCTCGATCTCCAGCCACTCCGACGCGGTGGTGGCCGAGCGGAACGTGATGATGGCCGGCAGCTCGCCCTCGCCCGGATCGCTCGGGAACCAGCCGGCCGGGTACGAGACCGACAGGCCTCGCCGGGAGAACGTGGCCAGCTCGGTGCGCGCGAGGCTGTGCGCCGCCGCCCAGCCGCCGAGCATGAGGGCGAGCGCGACGACCACCACGATGAGGTCGTGGCGCATGAACACCGGCTCGCGCGGAGTGGCTGCGCCGTCGCCGGCGCTGGCCTCGCTCTGCCGGCGCATCAGCACCGACGTGACCGCGAACACGACCGCGGCGAACGCGGCCGCGAAGGCCAGGCCGCGCCACGGCTGCGGATCGAGATCGCTGCCGACCGTGCGCACCAGCGCCTCGAGCAGCCCGAACACGCCGTTGAGCACCGCGGCGACCACGAGACCGACCAGCAGGATCGCGCTGCGCTCGGCGGCGCCGCGGGCGGCGAACCTGGCGCGGCCGAGCGCGAAGCCGAGCACGCCCGCGAAGGACGCGTGGGCCATCGTGGTCACGACCGCGTTGGCGGCGCCGACCGAGAGGTACACGCCGCTCAGCCCGACCAGATAGCGCGCGTTCTCCGCCGCCGCGAATCCGATGCCGGCCGCCGTCATGTAGATGATGGCGTCCATCGGCTCGTCGAACTCGCTGGACAGATAGACCGTGTAGCGGACGACGAGGTACTTGGCCAGCTCCTGGGCCAGGCCGACGCCGAGGATCGCGCGCACGACCTGCTGGGCGTCGGGCCAGCCGCCGTGGAAGGGCGCCGCCGGCGGGAACAACACGCCGAGCAGGAACTCCGAGATGGGCCCGGCGCAGAACGCGCCCAGCAGGCACAGCCCGAGCACGTAGTGCTTGGGCTCCGGCTCGCGCCGGTCCTGCACGTAGAAGTAGACCAGCCACAGCATCGCCGGGACCGCCGCGAACAGGAGGGCGACCGGGCTGCGGAGTCGCACCGGCTCGGCCATGCCGGCGAGATTCTGGACGATCCACGCGGCCCCGACGAAGCCCAGCAGGCCCGCGACGAGAACCACCTCCGTTCCGACCAACGTCCTGGCTCGGCTCACGGCTTCCTCCGCGGAACCAGCCGGCATCTTAGGCCGCTTCGGATCCCCCGTCCAGCGCTGCCGGGAGCGGAGCGACCTCGCCGTCGGGACGGTCGGCCGTCCCGGCCTGGATTGCGATCGGGCTCTCGATCCTCGTCGCACCGGTCGGCGTGTAGCGAGGCGGTGCTGTGGCCGGCCGTCGTCGTATCAGGAGGAGTCACGATGAAAGAGAGAGGACCGTGCTCGCACTGCCCGCTCGCGCAGGCGACCACCGCCGCCGCAGGTGCCCCGGCGCACGCCGCCCCCGCCGCGTGCAGCTTCGACGCCGGGATCGCGACCCTGAGCGCGACGCTCGACGGCGACGAGGCGCTGCTGCGCACCGACGCCGAGACCGGCGCGTCGCGGGGCTGGTCGTGACGATCGGCGACCGCGACGGCGACCCCGGCGACGGCGGGCCGGGCGAGCAGGACGACGTCGACGCCGGCATCGAGAACCTGGTCGGCGGCGCCGGCGACGACGTCCTGATCGGGTCGGACGGCCCGGCGTCATCAACGGAGGCGCCGGCAACGACTCCATCTTCGGCCTGGGCGGCGTGGACACCTGGGAGGGCGACGACGGAGACGACTACCTCGATGGCGCCACCGGGCGGAACTTCCTCGAGGGCAAGCGCGGCAACGACACGCTGCAGGTCGACCCGGGCGTATCGACGGCTACGGCGACGACGGCGACGACGGCGACGACCTCATCCTCGGCAACGCCGACGCGGCATCGAGAACGTCTTCTGCGGCGCCGGCAACGCCACCGCCCAGGCCGCCGCCGAGGACACCATCAGCGACTGCGAGACCCCGAACTGACCGGCACGACGGTGGGCCCGGTCTCGCTCGTTCTGGAGGAGTCGTCGAACAGCTCGGCCGCCCGGTCGATCGACTCTCCAGCCCATCTCGCCAGGGTCGCGGTGCGATGGCCGAAGCGCGGATGTTCGCCGAATCGAGCCCCGTCGGCCCGCGAGCGTTTGGGCGAGCAGGGGGCGGGCGAGCAGGAGAGCACGAGCACGAGCAGGAGTCGGGGCGCGGCCGGCTGGAGCGGATGTTCGCCGTATCATGCCGGTCGGCTCGCCCATCGCCTCGCTGGGCGCTCGCGTCGCCTCGGCGGCGGGGCGGCACGCGGCTGTTCACCGGACCAGCTCCGGTCGGTCGGTCCCGCCGCATTCTCTTCGGTCGTGGATCGGCCGCGTGTGCCGCGCCCGTGAGTCGCGGCGCCGCTCCGGGGCCACGAGCACGGACTCGGCGGACCGAGTCTTGAATCGGCCGACATGTCCCGTCACCCTGCGCGACGTCCCTGTCGGCCGTGTTCAGTCGGCCGTGTTCAGTCGGCCGTGTTCAGGCGGCCGTGTTCAGGCGGCCGTTCCGGAGGTGTCCATGCCGCGTTGCTGTCGCTGGTGGATGGCGGGCGCTCGGGCGCTGCAGCGCTGAGGTGCAGCTGGACGGTCGGCGGTCTATCGACCTCGGCGATCGCGATCCGGGCCGCCGGGCGCATGGGCGGTACGCGCTGCGGCCCGCGCGTGCCGCCTCCGCGATCGATCCGCGGCGTCGAGCGCCGGCACCTCGTGCACGTCGATCGGGCCGCCGCCGCGACGCCAGCCGA
>DATFRY010000005.1:0-7466 GCA_035262925.1 Kofleriaceae bacterium
GAGGTCAACTCGAGCTCCAGGTGCAAGCTCAAGGCAGACGGCGGCTACGCCGACAACCAGGATCCGAGCGAGATCATCACCAACATCCCGCGCGCCTGGGACAACTCGTTCTCGGTGCACGGCGGCGGCTCGTACTGGTTCTCGCCCGATCTCGAGGTCAACGGCGGGGTCATGTACGACAGCTCGGCCGTGCCCGACAAGACCATCGACGCCTCGCTCCTCGACATGAACAAGGTGTTCGTGAACGCGGGCGTGCGCTGGGCCGCGCTGCCCGATCAGCTGATCCTCGGCCTCACCGTCACCAACGTCTTCCACTTCAAGCGGACGGTCGACCCCCGCATGCAGGGCGACATCGGCACGGTCTCGCCTTCCAACGTCCCCGACGGCGCCGGGACGTACAAGCAGAACATCCTCTTCGCCAACCTGGGAGCCGAGTACCGGTTCTGATCCACGGCGCACTCGTCGCGGCGGCTCGTCAGTCCAGCAGCCGCGTCGCGTCTCTCGCCTTGCGGTGCTCGCTGTAGATGTGGTCGCGCCAGCCGAGGAGGTCGGTGAACTCGCCGGCCAGCTCGAGGTCGGTGGAGGAGCGGCGTGAGGCCGGGCCCCACGGGAGGTGCGGGGCGTCGTTGGGCTGGACGCCCATGAGGGCGGCCGCCATGGCGATGTCGCAGTAGCTGAGCCTGCCGCCGACGACGTAGCGGCGGCCGGACAGGGCCTGCCGCAGCTCGAGCATGATGTCGCGCAGGCGGGCGCGGTGGGCCGTCTCGTCGGCGTCGGCCACGTGGTACTTGCGCTGGAGGAAGCGCACCGCGACGATGGCGGCCGGCCGGAACACGCCGGCGAGGCCGCGTGGCATCACGGCGGCGAGCGCCTCCTGGCGGGCGGCGCGATCGTCTTCCATGCGGAAGGTGGCGAGCGCGCGGGTGGCGTGCATCGCCTGGTCGCTGAGCCGGTTCCAGTGGGCGATCTCTGCCTCCTGGCCGCGCCGGAACAGCGGCTCGCCGTGGCCGGTGCGCTCGGCGTAGCGGGCGATGTCGAACGAGTCGAGGCAGATGGTGTGGCCGCCGTCGAGGAGGATCGGGACGGTGACGCGGCCGCGCAGACGGCGGAGCCGCCAGCGGAGGAGCGGCGCGCCGAGCATCGGCAGGTAGACCTTCTCGACGTAGGGAACCTCGTGGTGGTCGAGGGCCCAGCGGGCCTTCTCCGACCACGGCGAGAGCGGAAGGGCGATGAGCGTGGGGGTGGCGCGCATCGCGGCTATTACAGCGGCCCGACGACGGGCGCGCCACTGGTTCCGACGGCATCGGGCCGGTTGCGTCGCCGCTCATCGCACCGGCGAATACCTGGGCCCCACCGGCCATGCAGCGACACCGCGCAGGCGCTGCGCAGTGGCGGCCGGGTCGGCGGGAGCGCTCCTATACTCGGCCCACCATGAGGACCGTCCGCGTCGCGGTGATGACTCTCGCCTGCGCCCTCGTCGGCGCCCTCTTCTGCTCGTCACCGGCCAGCGCGCGCGTCGTGCGCATCGAGGTCATCTCGCGCGCCGACGTCCTCGCGGGCAAGGCGTTCGGGTCGGCCGGCTCGTACGAGAAGATCGTCGGCCGCGTGCACTTCAAGGTGCGGCCCGACAACCGGCACAACCGCGTCATCGTCGACCTGGACCGGGCCCCGCGCGACGCCGGCGGCGAGGTCGAGTTCTCGGCCGACCTGTTCCTGCTCAAGCCCAAGGACATGCGCAGGGGCAACGGCGCCCTCTTGCTCGAGGTCCCCAACCGCGGCCGCAAGGGGATGCTCGTCATCGTGAACGGCGCCACGCCGGCGGCCGATCCGGCCCTGGACAGCGACTTCGGCGACGGCTGGCTCATGCGGCAGGGCTACACGCTCGCGGTGCTCGGCTGGCAGTGGGACGTCCAGGACGATCCGGGTGGGGGGCGGCTGCGCCTCCACGCGCCGGTCGCGCACAACCCCGACGGCAGCCACATCATCGGCCTCCTGCGCGACGACTTCACGCCGTCCGCCAGGGCGCAGGACCTCCCGCTCGGGCACGTCATCGTCGGCACCATCGGCGGCACCGAGTATCCGGCCGCCGCGCCCGACGACGCGCGCAACGTCCTCACCGTCCGCGATGCGGCGACCGGGCCGCGCCGCACGATCCCGCGCTCGCGCTGGAGCTTCGCCCACCTCGTCGACGGCAAGCTGGTCGCCAGCGACCGCCACATCCACCTCGAGCCGGGCTTCCAGCCCGGCAAGATCTACGAGCTGGTCTACGTGGTGCAGGATCCGGTGGTGGCCGGCCTCGGCCTGGCCGCCGTGCGCGACTTCGTCTCCCACCTCAAGTACGACCGAAAGGCGATCGCGCCCGTCCGGCGCGGTTACGCCGCCGGCATCTCGCAGTGCGGGCGCTTCCTGCGCCACTTCCTGTGGCAGGGCTTCAACGCCGACGAGGAGGGGCGCAAGGTGCTCGACGGCGTGCTGGCCCACGTCGCCGGCGCGGGGCGCGGCAGCTTCAACCACCGCTTCGCGCAGCCTTCGCGCGACGCCCAGCCGTGGTCGACCTTCTTCTATCCGACCGATCTGTTCCCGTTCACCGATCTGCCGTCGCGCGATCCGGTCACCGGCGCGGAGGCGGGGCTCCTCGACGCGGCCCGCGCCGACAGGGTCGCGCCGAGGGTCTTCTACTCCAACACCTCGTACGAGTACTGGGGCCGAACCGCGGCGCTCATCCACGTCACGCCCGACGGGCGACGCGACGCGGACCTGCCCGACGACGTCCGCGTCTACCTGTTCGCCGGCCTCCAGCATTTCTCGCGCGACTTCCCGCCCGAGCCCGGCACCGGCGATCTCAGGAGCCAGCACCGGCAGAACCCCAACCCGGTGCGCTGGTTCTGGCGCGCGATGATCGACAACATGAACGGCTGGGTCGCGCGCGGGGTCGCGCCGCCGCCCAGCCGCTACCCGCGCCTGTCCGACGGCACCCTGGTGCCGCTCGCGCGCCTGCGCTTTCCGCGCGTGCCGGGCCTGACGCCGCCGCGCCACCCCGTGCGGGCCTGGCGCCTCGACTTCGGGCCGGAGTGGGCCGCGGGCCCGTGGGGCATCATGGCCAGGGGCATCATCGATCGCCAGCCGCCGGCGACCGGCGAGCCGTTTCCGCTGCTCGTGCCCCAGGTCGACAGCGACGGCAACGACCGCGCCGGCGTGCGCCTGCCCCAGCTCCGCGCGCCGCTGGCCACGACCACCGGGTGGAACCTGCGCGACCGGTCGATCGGCGCGCCCGACCAGATGGTCTCGTTCCTCGGCTCCTACCTGCCGCTCGCCAGGACCGCGACGGAGCGCCAGAAGAGCCGCGACCCGCGCCCGTCCATTGGCGAGCGCTACGCCGGCCGCGACCAGTACATGGCGAAGTTCAGGGCCGCGGCCGAGGAGCTGGTGGCCGAGCGCTGGCTTCTGGCCGAGGACGTGCCCGCCCTCATGGAGCGCGCCGCGCAGGAGTGGGCCGCGGCCACCCGCTGAGCGCGCCGGGCGCGGCGCGCGCTCAGGCCGGCTCGAGCTCGACGAGGACGTCGCCGGCCGCGAGGTCGTCGCCGTCGGCCGGGCGCACCGCCAGCACGCGCGCGCGCGCGGGGAGGCCCTCGCCGGCGAAGGTGACGCGGTGGAAGGTCTTCATGACCTCCAGCAGGCACAGGGTCTGCCCGGTCGCGACGGTGTCGCCGGCGGCGACGAAGGCAGGCTTGTCGGGCGACGGCCTCGCCCAGAAGCGGCCGCTCGACGGCGCGCGGATCGCGATGGCTCCGGGCGTGGCGACGGTGGCGGCGGTGCTGGCCGTGCCCGCGGCGCTGGCCCCGCTGCCGCCGGCGTGCGCCTGTGCAACACCGGCCTGGGCTCCGCGCGGCGACTCGCCCGGCTGCGCGGCCCGGGCGGCGTCGCTCAGGACCGCGAGGTCGTGCAGGCTCCAGATGCGCGGGTTCTTGATGCGGCGATGCCCGATCGACTGATAGGCCATCTCGACCAGCGCCGCGAGCCACTCGCGCAGGGCGTCGACCTCGACGATCTCGTCGGTGTCCATCTGCCGCCCCGACACGAACGGGTCCATGTCGCTGTCGATGCGCGCGATGACGTCGCGCATGCCCGACTCGATCTTCGCGCGCTCGGCCGGATCGGTCGCCGCGATCTCGAAGCTGTCGTCGAGCTTGGTGTGATAGGTCGCGATGGCCAGGGTGCGCCCCTCCATCACCGACAGGCGGGCCAGGCAGGTCGACAGCTGCACGACCGGGTCGTAGGGCAGCCCGCTCATGGCGTAGTAGCCGGCCCCCGACGCCTTGCGCAGGAGGACGGTGAACATCGGCACCTGGTTGGTGCTGTTGGTGTAGATGAGGTTGGAGCCGTAGGCCAGCAGGCCGTGGCGCTCGGCCTCGACGCCGATGTCGAAGCCGGTGATGTCCTGCAGCCAGATGATCGGGATGCCGTCGTCGTTGCACGCGCGGCTGAAGGCGCTCACCTTGGCGATGCCCTCGCGGTAGAGGATGCCGCCGGGGCGGCGCATGCCCGGGTGCTCCGGGTCGCCGACCAGGCCCTGGCGGTTGATGATGAAACCGGCGTAAAGCCCGCCGATGCGGCCGACGCCGCAGATCATCTCCTCGCCGGCGTGCGGCATCACCTCCCAGAACAGGCTCTGGTCGACCAGGCGGGCGAGCACCTGGTTGGCGTCGTACGGCTCGCGGTGGTCGGGCGGAAGCAGGCCGCCGAGCTCGCGGGCCGGGTGGAGCGGCTCGCACGCGCCGACGCCGCCGCGGTAGTAACCGGCGGCGGAGCTGGGCAGGCGCTCCACCTCGCGGCGCAGGCAGGCGATGAGCACCTCGTCCGACGGCACGCGCTCGTCGGCGCAGCCCGACTGGTGCACGTGCACCTCGGGGCCGCCGATGTCGAGCGAGGTCAGCTTCAGGCTCTTGGCCCCCTTGATGAGGGCCGCGCCGGCGATGACCATGTAGGCCTGCTCGGTCATGTAGACGCGGTCGCTGATGATCGGCATGTAACCGCCGCCCGCGATGCAGTCGCCGAACACGCCGGCCAGCTGCGGCACGCCGCTGGCGCTGAGCAGGCTGTTCATCTTGAAGATGTGGCCGGCGCCGCGCGCGCCCGGGAAGCTGCGCGACTGCTCGGGCAGAAACAGCCCGCTGCAGTCGACCAGGTAGATCGCGGGCAGGCGCATGCGCAGCGCCATCATCTGCGCGCGCTGGATCTTCTCCGGCGTGCGCGGCCACCAGGCGCCCGAGGCGACGGTGTTGTCGTTGGCGATGACCATGCACCAGCGGCCCGCGACCTGGACGAACGCGGTCACCACGCCGGCGCCGGGGGAGCGCAGCTCGCCGGGGAAGACCTCGCCGTAGTTGACGAAGGTGCCGACCTCGAAGATGCGCGTGCCGGGGTCCATCAGCCGGGCGATGCGCTCGCGCGCGGTGAGCTTGGCCTTGGCGTGCACGCGCTCGACATACTTCTCGCCCCAGCCCTGCTCCACCTCGCGGCGCCGCAGCCGGAGCCGGTCCTCGAGCGCCCGCAGCGCGGTCTCGTGCTCGGCCCACAGGTCCTCGTCGAGCGCGCGCGCGCGCGGGCTGCCAATCGGATGGAGCGGTACGTAGGGCACGCGCCGAGACTACACCAGGGCTCGCTCGAGTCGAACCGACCGAGCTCGCCCGGAGTCGACCGAAGTCAGATCACGGCGGCGTCTGATCGCTCGGCGGTGGGATGGCGAACATGACGGTCACCTCGCCCACCACCTGGTCCGGCCCGAGCAGGATCGAGATCGGCTGGCCGGTCGTGACGTCGGCGTAGGCGCCGAGTAGATCTGCCGCCGAGGGCGCGGCCAGCTCCGGCACGAGGAGATTGAAGTTGTCGTCGACGTCGACCAGCCCGGTGACCACGTAGACGCCCGGGGTGACCAGCCCGAACGTGAACGGCCCGGTGCGGACGCCGTCGCCGCCCTCGGCGAGGAGAGACGCGGAGACCACGGTGACGTCGACCTTGGCGGGCTCGGCCAGCGGCGTGCCCTCGGCGTCGGCGACCAGGCTGAGGAAGAGGATGGCGGGATGGGCGTCGGGGATCGGCACGGCGACCACCGCGCTGCCGGAGATGACGCTCGAGGGCTCCGGCGCCAGGCCCTGGTCGACGTCGGGATCCTCGTCGCACCCGGCGGCGAGGGCGAGCGAGGCGACCAGCGCGAGCCGCGCGAGTCGCGCGAGCCGCAGGGAGGATGCGAGGGGCGATACGGATGGTCTCTTCATGGCGGCACGCGACATCCACGTTACCAGATGCGATAGGTCAGGCTGCCGAACACGCTGACCGGGATCGGCTGGCCGAGCGGATGCTCCCGGTGAGTCCCATCCGGCGTCGTCACCTCGCTCATGTCGCCCTCGGCGGGAGCGACCGCGCTCCGGAAGCCGGAGAGCAGGTTCTGCCCGGCGATCGCCAGCTCGAGCCTGCTCTTCGGGATGACGTAGGACAGGCGCGCACCCGCCCACAGGTACGCCGGCAGGTCGACGTCGGTGACCATCACCTGCCCGCTCTGATCGAAGCTGCGCAGGGGCCAGGTCTGGGCCGAGACGAAGTGGACGTCGGCGGCGACGGTGACCGCGCCCACCCGGTACTGCCCGCCGGCCGACAGCTTGATCGGAGACGTGCTCTCGACCCTGGTGCTGCCCTGGTCGATCCTCTCGTAGGCGCCGCTGGCGTACAGGTCGAGGCCGTCGATCGGGAACACGGTGCCGCCCAGCTCGCCGCCGAACGCGTCGTAGTCCTCACCCGTGTTCTCGTAGGTGGTCTCGCCGCCGTACCAGACGCCCGCGCCGGGGTCGTAGCTCGGCTGGTCGGCCGGCAGCGGGCGGAGCCCGGAGAGCTGGATGAGCGACGAGATGCGGTTGAAGTAGGCGGCCGCCTCCAGCCGGTAGCGGCTCGCCGCCGGCTCGCTGCGCCACCCGATCTCGGTCGAGAAGACCCGCTCGGGCAGGAGGTCGCGGTTGCCCACGTTGCGCACCACCACCGCGTCGGTCGAGGTCGGGACCGGGGCCGAGATGTAGCTCTCGAGCAGGGTCGGCGTGCGGAACGCGCTGCCCGCCGTGACGTGCACCGAGTGGCCGGGCACCACCTGCCAGACGACGGCGCCGCGCGGCGAGATCGCGTAGCGGTCGGTGAAGGCCGCGTCCTTGATGTCGACCAGCAGCGGGTGGCGGTCGAGCCGGAGCGAGAAGATGGCGTGCAGGTTGTCGAGCAGGAGCGCCTCGTCCTGGAAGAAGAGCGAGACGTGGTGCTCGTCCGGCTCGCTGCCCAGCCAGTCCCAGCGCGCGCGCTTGAGACGGTAGCCGGCGCCGATGTTGAAGCGCTGCGTGATGCCGAGGTTCACCTCGCGGTACGACTGGGCCTCGACGTCGACGACATCGGTCACCGAGTGGCTGGACAGGCTGAGGCCGCCGACCGGG
>DATFRY010000006.1:0-38138 GCA_035262925.1 Kofleriaceae bacterium
AAAGAATCCACCGATCACGACGAGCGACGGTGCGACGAACGTCCATGCGGCGCGGCGCTCGTTCATTGCGTTCCGTTCCTTGCGAGCATCCAGCGGCGCTTTTCGAGGATCTCGTCGGCGCGCGCGTCGAGATCGCGCAGCGCGACGTCGGCGCTTTCGCCGCCGCGAACGACGCGCTCGGATGCGATGCGAAGCTGCTGCGCGATGCGTTCCCACTCCGGCACCTTCGGCGTCGGCTTGACGCGCTCGAGCTGGTCCTTGAAGGCCGCGGCGTGCACGTCGTCGGCGACAGGCGCCCCCTCCCAGGTGGTCCGGCGCGGCGGCAGGTTGCCCGACATGGTGTAGAAGCGGCGCTGCACGTCGGGCCGGGACAGGAACTCGATGAGCTGCCAGGCCACCTGCCTGTGCGGCGAGGAGGCGAACACCACCAGGCTGGCCCCGCCCGCGCTCGACGCGCCGGGACCGACCGGGCCGGGCAGGGGCGCGGTCATCCAGCTTCCCTGCAGGCTGGCCGGCAGGCGGCGCTTGAACTCGCCGATCTGCCACGGGCCGGTGATGTAGAACGCGAACCACCCGCGCGCGAACTCCTCGTACACATTCGCCACTTGAAGGTTGGTGACCCGCGGGGCCAGGCCGTCGCGGAAGAGCCCGACGTAGAACGAGAGGGCGTGGCGGAAGCCCGCGCCGCGGAAGTTGCCCCGCCGGCCGCCGTCGCGCAGGAGCGGCTCGTCCTGCTGCAGGCCGAGCGCGAGCAGCTGCTCGAACTCGTTGAGCGGCAGGAGGGCGGCGTAGTGGTCGCGCCCCTCGCGCTTCACGATCGCGCGCATCATGTCGAGCCACTCGTCCCAGCTGCGCGGCGGATGGTCGTAGCCGGCCCGGGCCAGGAGGTCGCGCCGGTAGAACAGGATGCGGGTGTCGACGTACCAGGGCACGCCGTAGACGTGGCCCTTGTAGACGTTGGTGTCCCAGATGCCGGGGAAGTAGTCCTTCTGGTCGACGATCGGCGAGGCGGCGAGCTCGCGGTCGAGCGGGGCCAGCGCGCCCAGCTCGGCGAACTCAGGGATCCATGTGTTGCCCATCTGCGCCAGGTCGGGCGTGGCCTCGCCGACGAACGAGGTGAGCAGCTTCTCGTGCGCGCCGCGCCACGGCAGCTGCTGCACGTCGATGCGGATGCCCGGGTGGCTGGCCTCGAACTCCTGGGTCAGCTGCGCGACCAGCTCGCCCTCGCGCCCGACCGCCCACAGGGTCAGCACGGTCTCGTCCGACCCCGCGCACGCCGCCAGGCCGGCGATGACCGCGGCGCAGGCGAGCGAGCGCGCCGTGCCGGCCGGGCTCATTTTTCGGCCTCGAGCCACCCCCCGGTGAATCCCGCGCGCTCCAGCCCGGTCCGGATGTGCGGGTTGCGCTGCATGACCTGCCACACCAGCTCGCTCCGGTAGTTGGCCAGCATGGCCAGGATCGGCCCCTGGTCGATGCCGAGGTAGTCGGTGTCGACCCAGCCGAAACCGGGCACCACCCTGCCGCCGACCACAGGGGCGTCGAACTCGAAGCTGGGGTTGAACGCGTCGAGGAAGCCGTACTGGTCGTAGATGTTCTCGCCGAAGCGGTTGCGCAGCTCCACGGTGGCAGCGATCGCCTCGTCCGGGGCGAACGCGATCGACGACGCGGCCGCGGTCGGCGCGATGGTGCCGTCGTCGGTCTGGTGCGGCCCGCGCGCCGAGTAGGAGTGGAAGGTGCGCGTCTCGCCGCCGAACTCGAGCTCCACGTCGGCCGGTCCGTCGCAGGCGGTCAGGCCCCAGACCTTCTCGCCGTAGCCGTTCCACCCCTCCGGGTTCTCCGTCGCGTAGGCCTGCTGGGCCAGCACGGCGCGGCGGCTGTTCTCGAAGTAGTCGATGCCCTTCTCGGCCATGAAGGCATCCTGGATGCCGCGGAAGTCGATCCAGACGTGGCTGTACTGGTGGCCGAACAGCGGCGGGAAGAACAGGTGCTCCTGTCCGTCGAAGACTCCCCACTGCTGGTCATAGGGCGAGGTCCACAGGTCCCACGCCTCGGGCTCGACCGGATGAGTCGGCGAGCCGAGCGCGAGGATGTAGACCACCATGGCCTCGTTGTAGCCCAGCCAGTCGAAGGGCAGGAATCCGTCCTCCGGCTTCCAGCCGTGCGAGATGGCCGGCGGCCGGGCTTGCGCCCAGGTCCAGTCGACCCGGTCGTAGATGTCCTCGGCCAGCTGGCGGATCTCCGCCTCGTTGGGGTCGTCCCCGTCGAAGTAGGACTGGCAGAAGAGCACCCCGGCCAGGAGCAGCGACGTGTCGACGGTCGAGAGCTCCACGTCCTGGAAGCGCTCGCCCGTGTCCATGTCGAGGAAGTGGTAGAAGAAGCCGTTGAACCCCGTCGTGCCCTGCTCGCCTTCGCCCTGCGGCGCGTCGCTCAGGAAGCGGAGCGTGGTCAAGACGCGCGCGCGGGCGTCCTCACGGCTGACGTAGCCCTGCTCGACGCCGATGCCGTACGCGGTCAGGCCGAACCCGATCGCCGCGATGCTGCTGAACGACGGCGTCGGGTAGCGGTCGGGCACCAGGCCGTTGTCGGCGTTGGCGGTCTCCCAGAAGAAGCGGAACGTGCGCTCCTCCAGGTCGTCGAGCACCTCGTCCGGCGTGAACGTCGTGCCGGGCATCATCGCGTCGTTCGGCGGCTCCATCGAGGAGCCGTCGCCGCCGCAGCCCGGGACCGCGCCGAGGAGAAGCGATAGAGACATCGCCACCGCGGCGCGGCCGGGCCAGCGGCTCGCGCTGTAGGTCGTGCGCATCACGTCACGTCACGTCAGGTCAGGTCAGGTCGAACCGGGCCGGGCCGGGCCGCGCGCTCAGAAGTGATAGGCCATGCCGAGCTGGAACGCGCGCGGCGGCCCGACCAGGACGTTCGGATGGCCGTAGTCCGGGTTCGCCTGGATGCCGTCGACCGGGATGAAGCCGTTGTAGCCGCCGAAGTTCTTCCAGTTGAAGAGGTTGAAGCACTCGACGAAGGCGTCGATCCGGTGCTGGTCGACCAGCTTGAAGGACTTCCCGATGCGCGCGTCGATCTGCTTGTACTCGAGGACCTTGTCGCTGCGGCCGCCGTTGCGGTCGATGATGCGATCGCGGTCGGTGTCGCCGGGCCTGACGTCGATGATGGTGAAGGGCAGGCCGCTGCCGAGGGTGATGAACGTGGACAGCGTGAAGTCGAGCGGCAGCACGGTGATGCCGGACAGGATCAGGCGATGGCGCTCGTCGTTGCCGGTCGGCACCATGGGGGCGTTGCCCGGGGTGGTGAAGTCGAACTCGAACTGGTTGCCGCGCTCCCTGGCCCAGCCGAGCGTGTAGGCGATCGCGGCGCCCCAGCTGATCCCGCCGGCCGACATCTCGGCGCTGAGCGGCTTCTCGAGGGTGACTTGTAGCGCGGTGTAGCGCGTCTCGCGGTCGTCGGACGAGGCGATCACGTTGGCGACGCCGTCGTCGGGGACGTCGATGTACCCGCGGCCGCCGGTGGCGGGATCCGGGTTGAAGTTGCGGTTGAGCGGATAGAAGCCGAGCACGTTCTCGCTGCGCATGTGAGTGAACGTGACGGTGGCGTTGGTCGGGCCGGCCTTCTGGCGCACGCCGATGCTGTAGTGATCCGTGTGGACCGGCTTGGTGTCGTTCTCGAGCAGAAAGATCTCCGGATCGGGCGCGCTGCCCTGCTCGATGAGCTGGCTCAGGCCGGCCGCGCTCTGGTACTGCGGCATCCACTGGATGGTGTTCTGGCCGTTGCGGGGGAGGCCGTCGTTCGAGAACAGGAACGTGCGCGACTCGTGCTGCAGGCGGTACTTCTCGTTGACGCCATCGTCGAACAGGTTGCGATCGTAGTAGCGCCCGGCGCCGCCGAACAGGGTCGTGTTGCGATCGCCCAGCACGTCGAGCGCGAAGCCGACGCGGGGCTGGACGGCGCCCAGGAAGATCGGGCGATCGGATCGGCCGTCGGTGATGTAGTGGTCGAGCTGGAAGGTGCCCGGCCCGTTGGCGGCCTCGACCATGGGCGCGAGGACCGCCATCGCGTCGCGGACGCTCTGCGGGGTGACGTAGTCGTTGTTGAGGCCGTTGGTCTCGACGTCCCAGCGGACGCCGAGGTTCAGGGTCAGGCGCTTGCCGATCGCCCAGTCGTCCTGCACGTAGAGGCCGAAGATGGCGTTGTTGGCATCGACCAGCGCATCGCCGGTGCCGAAGACCGCCTCGGACGGCTGCGAGAAGTCCAGCGTCTTGGTCACCGGGTTCGCCGGATCGGTCATGTCCACGACGTCGCCGCGGAAGTAGCGGAAGGTCGGGTTCTCGTCGAGCTGCTTGTCCTCCTTGTAGTGGTTGAAGGAGGCCTTGATCCCGGTCTTGAAGACGTGCTGGCCGCCGGCGGAGATGTCCGAGACGGTGACGTCGTCGCGCAGGGTGAAGCTCGTCTGTCCGATGTTCTGATCGCTGGAGCGGCCGCCGATCTTGATGAGGAGGGGGGCGCCTCCGTCGATTCCGTCGTGGAACTCCTGGCCCGGGGTGGTGAAGTTCTCCGCCGTCGGGTTGAAGGCGTTCTGCAGGAACTGAATGGTGGCCTCGTGGAGGACCGAGCCGAGCCACAGCTGGTGCCGCGCGGAGGCGGTGACGACGCGATTCTTGACGTTCTCGGCGTTGTCGAAGGCGAGCTGAGCGTCGGGGGTTCCGAAGCTGCGCACGTCGGTCTCGGTGCGGAGGCTCGCGCTGACGTCGACGTTCTGGTTGTCGGCCGGGCGCCAGGTGAACTTGCCGAAGCCGAGGTGCTCGCGGAACGGGCTGGTGAAGGTGCCCTCGAAGTCGCCGAACTGGGCCTGGTCGGCCGGCGTGGGGGCGCCGCCGAGGAAGACCTGGTTCTGCCGGTTCTGGTAGTTGCCCTCGTAGGTCAGGAAGATGAAGGCCTTGTCCTTGACGATGGGCCCGCCGGCCGCGGCGCCCACCTGGTAGCGAGACAGGTCGGGCTTGGGGTCGCCGCGCTCGGCGGTGAAGAAGTCGGTCGCCTGCAGGCTGTCGTGCTGGAACTGGGTGAAGACGTCGCCGTGGTACTCGTTGCCGCCCGTGCGAGTCACCGCGCTGATGACGGCGCTGCCGGCCTGCTCGTACTCGGCCTTGTAGTTCTGGGTGATGACGCGGAACTGATCGACGGCCAGCTGCGGGAAGGGATTGCCGCGGCTCGAGTCCTGGCCCACGGTGCCGCCCTGCAGGACCTGGCTCTTGATGCTGACCCCGTCGATGAAGATGTTGGTCTGCGCCGCCGCCTGCGCGCCGGCCTGCAGCTCCTGGCGGAACTGGTCCTGGTTGAGGCGCACGCCGGGCGCGAGCTGGGCGAAGTTGAGGAAGTTGCGGGTGTTCTGCGGCAGGTTGTCGATCTGCTCGCGCGTCACGTTGACCCCGATCTCGGAGGTCGTGCTCTCGCTGACCTTGCCCTCGACCACGATGGTCTCGCCCTTGCCCTCGATGGGCGTCTCGCCGAGGTCGATGCCGACCGTCGCGCTCTGGCCCACGCCGACTCTCACCAGGCGATAGACCTCCTTGCCCCCGGGCTGGGTCGCGGTGATGAGGTACTCGCCCGGGGCGAGGCCGGCGACGAAGTGCGATCCGTCGTTGCGGGCGGTGGCGAGCGCGGCGAAGCCGCTGTCGGTGTTGAGCACCACGACGGTGACCCCGGAGGGCGGCGCGCCGCCGCCCGCGGTGACCTGGATGGTCACGTCGGCGGTCGTTCGCTGAGCGAGCGCCTCGCGTGACGTGAGCGCTGGGAGAAACAGGCCGACGAGCCCCAGCAGCAAGCACAGTCGGCCGATCCTTGTCGTCATCGTCGTCAGTGTCATGAGACCCCCACTACTGGACGCCGGCGGCGTCGTTTCTGTGGCTCCTCAGGTTCTTCCGGGCCGCAGGACTCGCGCACCACGAGCTCGGGCTGAAAAGCCTGCGCGACCCGTCTGGTTCTCTTTGGACTCTCGATGCTGAGCAGGAGATGTGTCAGGGCGCTCTCGCCCAGGTCGGCGATGCGCACGCGCATGGTGGTGAGCGAAGGGCTCACGAGCGCCGCGACCGGGATGTCGTCGAAGCCGGCCAGCGCGACGTCGTCGGGCACCACCACGCCCGCCTCGCGGAAGGCGAGCAGGCAGCCGACCGCCATGACGTCGTTGGCCGCGAAGACCGCCTCCGGTCGCTCGTCGCGGGCCGCCAGCGCCTTGCCGGCCAGGTAGCCCGAGCGCTCGCCGAAGTCGCCCTCGAGGACCAGGGGCTGGTGCTCGGGGACCGAGGCAGCCATCTCGTCGATGAAGCCGCGCAGGCGCTCACGCGAGTCGTAGTTCAGGTCGGGCCCGGCGATGTGCGCGATGCGCCGGCGTCCGCGGGCGACCAGGTGGCGGACCATCGCGCGCGCGCCGCGGTAGCTGTCGATGGTGACCGTCGAGTGGCGCGTGTCGCCCAGCGGGTTGTTGAGCAGCACGACCGGGAGGGTGCTGGGGATGTTGCGATCGAGGAGGGCGGTGTCGACGTGCGGCGACATGACCAGCAGGCCGTCGACGCGCCCGCGCATCGCGCGCATGGCGGCGGCGACCTCGGAGGCATCGCCGTGCACGCTGGAGAGGAGGAGCTGGAGGTGGCGCTCGCGCGCGATCGCGTCGATGCCGCGGATGATCTCGGAGAAGAACTCGCCGTAGAGATCGGGCAGGAGGACGCCGATGGCGTGCGTGCGGTGCGTGATGAGGCTGCGCGCGCCGCTGTGGGGCACGTAGCGCAGCGAGCGGACGGCGGCCAGCACGCGGGCGCGGGTCTCCTCTCGGACGTTCTCGTGGTCGTTCATCACGCGCGACACCGAGGCGATGGACACGCCCGCCTTGCGCGCGACATCCTTGATGCTCGCGTCGGGGCTGCCTCGGCTGGCGGTTCCATGATGGCGAATTCGGACCATGTAAACGTTTTCTCTCACCGACTACCGCACTCCGTGTGTGCAGCGCAATGACTTCGTGCCGGCATTTCCACACGGGGCCGGTGCCGCGGCGCGGCAAGGTCTGATGGCGGCGATGAACACGCGGAGATCCTGGGTTTCAACTCACGAAAACCATCGGGCGGCGCGCCGACGGCGGACGGCGAGACGCATCGCGTCGCGTCGTCCGGGCGGGCCGGAACCGGTCACGGGGCGCCGGCGCCTGCGCGCCGCGCGCGCGAGAGAGAGCACCGGGTCCGGCACGCGACCGCGGAAGCTCCCCGACGGGGAGAGCGCGCATCGAATGGAGAAGGCGACAGACATCGTTGCACCCAGACACCTGCTGGAGCGCGCCCCCGAGCCCGCTCTCCAGCAGCCGGCGCCAGCGAGTCACACTGGCGAGGCGCCCCTGGCGCCAGCCGGCAGTATTCCTCTTCGACGAGCCGCTTCGCAACACGGCGGGGGAGCAACGTGACGAGGTGCAGAGGGAGATCGTCGGGCTGCACCGGCGCGTCGGCACCACAGTCGTCTACGTGACGCATGATCAGGGGAGCCGCCGGACGTACGCCATCTCATCGCCGGGAACGGCGGCGGACCGCGCAGCCACGGAGGGGCCAGCCCGCTCGAGAGGGTCGGCCCGTCCTCGCCGGTCTCATCGGGGCGCGTGCGATGAAGTTGGTCGACGGTGCTCTGGGTTCCAGGCGCGTCGAGCGATCCTCGAGGCCGAGGATCGCCCGGCACCACGACAGGTCCAGGATCGCGCGCGCAGGAGGCGCCCGGCCAGCGCGCTCGTCGCGCTCGGGATCCGCGCGGAGCACATGTGGCAGCCGAGGGTGCAGCCGCGCACCCTCGCGACGATGCCCCGTTCATCGATATCGTGGAAGGCAGCGTACAGCCCATCGGCGAGCTCGCGGCGCGGGCGCGGGTCTCGAGCCGACTCGCGCGCGCGGCGATCGAGCGCGGCGCGCCGCGGAGGCCGTCGGCCGGGACGGGCTCGCCCGGAGCAGCTGCCTGGCGAGGCACGGGCAGCAACGCCGGCGCACCGTCGAGTCGTCGGCCCGGACGCGCTCGGCCCGGACGGCGCAAGGTAGCTCGCGAGTCGCGGGCGGCGGCGCTGGCGGCGCGCCATGTCCGCGCCCGCGCGCGTCGCGCACGCGATCCCGAACACCGCAGCGCGGGCATCGCGGGCCGCCGACCAGCCGGACACCGGGTCGCATCATCCTCGCCACATCGCATCGGCGAACGCCCGCAAGAAGACGGTTCCCGACCAGCGTCACCGGCGAGCCGACGCGTGCCCACGTGGGTCGGTCGCCGCGCGGCGGGGCGGTCGCTTCCGCGTCCGCGGCGTCGGCGACGAGCGGCACCGGCGAGCCGATGCGTGCCCACGTGGGTCGGTCGCCGCGGCTGGGCGGTCGCGGTCGCGTCCGCGGCGTTGGCGACCAGCGGCACCGGCGAGCCGACCCGTGCCCACGTGGGTCGGCCACGCGGCGGGGCGGTCGTTTCCGCGGCGTCGCAGACGAGCGACGCCGCGCCGGCGTCCCTCACTGGACGGCGGGCAGGTCCGGCCGCGTCACCGACGGGACGGGCGAGCTGAGGCCGCGGAGGAAGGCGAGCAGCTGGCCGCGTTCGGGTGCGGTCAGGGAGATGCGGTCGTGGGCGAGCTCGGCGTCGACGGCGGCCTCCAGGGTCGCGGAGCTGCCGTCGTGGAAGTAGGGCGCGGTGTGGGTCAGGCCGCGGAGGCCGGGGGTCTTGAAGGCGCCCAGCTGGCGGGCATCGGCGGTGACCCGCATGCGGCCCGGATCGGCTGCGCGCGCGGCGGCGCCGATGCCGCGGTCGTGATAGGCGAGATCGGTGTAGAGCGGCGGCGGATGGCAGGTGGCGCAGCCGGCTCGCTGGCTGAAGACGGCGCGGCCGGCCTCCGCCTCGCGCGACAGGGCGCCGGCGACGCCGGCCTCGTGGCGGTCGACCGGGGAGTCGCCGCTGGTCACCGTGCGGACGAACGCGGCCAGCGCCTCGGCGATGTGCTCGCGCTCCGGTCCGCCGCCGAAGGCGCGCGAGAAGCGCCGGGCGTAGCCGGGCGCGCGCCGCAGCAGGGCCTCGGCGTCGTCGGGGCGGCGCCCGAGCTGGCCCTTCCAGTGCGACAGGATGTGCGCCTCGAGGCTCGGCTTGCTGCCGTCCCACGACCACTCTCGGTGATAGCCGACGTTGAACAGGCTCGGCGTGTGGCGCAGGTTCGGCTGCCCCGCGTCGGTGCGCGCTCGCTCGACCCCGTCGGCCCAGCCCTCGGCCGGCTGGTGGCAGCTGGCGCACGAGGTCTCGCCGGAGGCCGACAGACGCGGGTCGAAGAACAGCAGGCGCCCGAGCTCCACCTTGTCCGGCGTGGTCGGGTTGTACTCGGGCGACGCGAGCGGCGGCAGCCCGCGCGGCGCGAAGGGCAGGGGAGGCGCCTCGGGCAGCGGGGGCGGCTGGCTCACCGCCGGCGCCTCGGGAGGCGCCGGCGCGGCCGGGCCGGTCCCCGGCCTGCCGTCCGCCTCCGCGCCGGCCTCCCCGCCGCCCTCGCGCTCGACTCGCTCGCGGCAGCCGGCGGCCCCGACCGCGATGGCGGCGGCGGCGAGGAGCGCGACGGCTCGCGCGTCGAGGTTGGGCATCGGGGAGCTCGGATCATAGCGGGTGACGCCCGCGCGCGCCCGGCCGCCCGCGCGCGCGAGCTGAACCATCCGCCGCGCCTCACCGGCGCGCACCGGGCCATCCGCCCCACCTCACCGGCGCGCGGGGCGGCGGACGACGTCGATGGACTCGAGGGCGCGCAGGTACGCGAGCACGGCGTCGAGCGGGACCGGCCCGTAGATCGCGGCCAGGTCGTCGCGGATGTCCCGCACCGAGCGCCGCCCGTCGACCAGGTTGAGCGCCTCGTACGCGTAGTCCTCGCCCTCGCCGCGCGCGCCCTTGACCTCGAGCAGGGCCGGCTTCGCCCCGTGGTAGTGGGCCTCGAAGTAGTCGTAGCCGAACACGCTCATCGGCCCCTTCAGCGCCGCGTTGCGGCGGAACACGATCCGCGCGTCGGCCGGCTCGCCCTCCTCGGCGCGCCGCGCCGCCGCGGGGCCGGTCAGCCCGCCCAGCCGGTCGACGAACGCGCGCGCGCGCCGACGGGTCTCGGCCGGCACCGCGAAGAACCGCTCCATCGAGTCGATGAGCCGGCGCTCGCTCGCGAGGTGAAAGCGCACCAGGTTGGCGGCCTCCGGCTCGGTCAGCCGGGCGCGCTCCTCCAGCACCGTCGCGGTCCGCCGCAGCGACTCGCGCTCCACTGCGCCCCACACCCAGGGCGCGTCCGAGTCGCGCAGGTTGGCCAGGAGATATCCGCTCACCGCCGCGATGAAGCCGGCCCGCTCCAGCTTGGTCGAGTCGAGGTTGCTGACGTCGTCGAGGTTGGTGTGGATGTAGCGATCCGGCCAGTCGTTGAGGTAGATGGTCGGGATGCGGAACGAGCCCTCGCCGTAGATGGCGTGGTCGCTGCCGCTGGTGAAGGGCGTGACCTCGGCCTGCAGCGCCTCGGCGCCGCCCGCCGGGTCGACCAGCGGCCAGTCGGCGACGCCGGTGCCGGCGTAGTCGGCGCTCTGCCGGTTGACGAAGCCGGCGACCTCGGCCGCCACGTCGTTCACGAACGACGGCGCGCTGGCCGGCGCGCGCGTGACGTGGAAGATCGCCCTGGTCGACGGGCCGCCGCCCACCATGTCGAGGTGCACGGCGGCCCGGATGCGGCGGGTCAGCTCGGGGCGCGCCACCAGCAGCGACAGCGTGCCCTCGATCTCCGGCGGCCACACGAACCGGATGGTGCGCGCCGGCGGCGGCAGGCGCTTGTGCGCGATCAGCCGCGACAGCGTGCGGGCGATCTCGAGGATGGTGGCGCATCCGCTGGCGTTGTCGTTGGCGCCCGGGCGCGGATGATCGAGGTGGCAGCTGAACACGATCTCCTGATCGCGGAGCGCGCGGTCGGCGCCCGGGATGACCCCGGTGGCGATCTGGTAGCCGCCGGCGTGCTTGCCGGCCACGACGCTGGCCTGCAGGCGGATGTGCTCGCCGGCGGCGAGCCGGCGGCGCAGCTGGTCGGCGCGCTCGAGCGACACCATGAACGCGAAGCTCGGCACCGGGGCGAAGGTGTCGAGGTGGCCCCAGCGCACCAGGGTGCGGTTCTTCTTCCACCACGCCGTGCGCTGATTCTGGGCGTAGCTGATGATGCCGGCCGCGCGGTTGCGCTCGACCGCGAGCCGGGCCACCTCGCCCGGCTGCTCGGAGGCCAGCACGATCTTTCCGCGCACGTCCACGCCGGCGTAGTCCTCGGGCTTCGTCCCCTCGCCCACGTCGACCAGCTCGGCGGTGACCTCGGCGCTCTCGCTGTCCTGGGCCAGGACCAGCGGCATCTCGTCCCAGCTGGCCAGGTGCACCCGCTCGATCGCGCCCGCCTTGCCGGCCCGGAGCTCCCACAGCTCCGCGCGGTCGGCGTCCCACGGCGGCCGCGAGCGCTGGGTGCCGTAGAAGACGCGCCCGTCGGCCGGCAGCTCGATGATCTCGACGTGCCGCAGGCCGGCGCGGCGTATCTCGTCGGCGATGTGGGCGGCCACCTGCTGGTACGGGCGCGACCCGCGCATGCGATGGTGGCGCGAGATGAACTCCACCTCGCGCTTGATGCGCGAGCCCGACAGCTCCTCGGCGAGCGGCTTGATGATCGACACGTCGAACGGCGCGCCGTGGGCCGGCCCGGCGGCCAGCAGGCAGGCGAGCGCAGCCAGGGCCACCGCACCGGCGCCACGCCGGTGTCGAGCCCGACCGGGCGAACCGTGGGTCGGTGCCGGGCCGCGCGCCCCCGGGCCGCGCGCGCTCGAGCGATGCAAGGTCAGGCGACGGACGTCCGGGCTGCGCACGCCCCCAGTCTCGTCCACACTCGCGAGCCGTGTCGAGGGACGCGGCCGCGAGCCGCGCGGTTGCCTACTTCACGTGCCAGACGGCGTGCATCTCGGGGGTGTCGAATCCGTCCGGCACCACACCCTCGGCGGCGAAGATGTAGAGGGCCGCCCGGTAGATCGCCTGCAGGGTGGCCGCGACCATCACGCCGGCGAGGACGAGCGCGATGGCGAGGACCAGCGCGAACGACTCGTTGACGAGCCGCGCGATGATGACGCACACGATGAGGAGGACGATCATCATGTGCACCAGCAGGACGCGGAAGCCGAGCTCGGACACCGCCGTCTCGCCCCAGGTCTGGCGCAGGAGCTCTCCCGAGCGGCGCAGGCTGTCGTAGCCGCCCCGCCGCTCCGCGATGAGGACCGGCAGGCCGAGGTAGCTGAACAGCGACCAGGCGCCGCCGAGCAGCATCTTGAGCCAGCGCCCCGGTCGCCCGCCGCGCGCCAGCGCCCCCAGCACCAGGCCGACGGTCGACTCGATGATCGAGTAGGCGGCGATGGCGCGGAAGCGCGCGGCGGCGCAGCCCAGGCCGCCGGCCAGCGAGATGGAGTCGCCGCGCAGCGCGCGCAGCGCCTCGGACACCAGCCCGGCGGAGAAGAACACCGCCACGCCGTGGCCGAGGAAGTAGACCAGGGCCAGCGCCAGCCCGTCCGCCGGATCGTCGAGGCCGGGCAGCAGCAGGAGCAGGAGGGTGAGGTTGACCGCGATGGCGAGCGCGGGGAACAGCATGAGCCGCGGCTGCGCGCGCAGGACGCGCAGGCTGGCCTTGCCGATGCCGAGGGTGGTCGCGAAGATGGTCATGGCTGTGCCTTGCGGAAGTAGGCGCGGAGCTCGGACAGGCCGATGCGGTGGCGGGCCGCCTCGGCCCAGGCGCGCTCGAAGATGCCGCGCAGGACGTGGTCGCGGTCGGCGGCGGAGGGGGCCGGCGCGTCGCCGGCCTCGGCGGGGAAGGTCCCGACCCCGCGCTTGCCCGCGATGTAGCCGTCCTGCTCGAGCTCGCGGTACGCGCGCGCGACCGTGTTGGGGTTGACCTCGAGCCGGGCGGCCAGCTCGTGGATGGTGGGCAGCTGCTCGCCGCGGTCGAGCGCGCCGGTGGCCAGCGCCGACACCACCGCCTCGAAGATCTGGCGGTAGATGGGGACGCCGCGGTCGTAGTCCAGCTTGACCTCGAGGGCCACGGTCTTTTACTACTCGACTAGTAAAAGCCGGTCAAGCGCGATCTGCTCCGCCCGCACCGCCCGCGGCGACCGCACCGCCGCCCCCGGCGCCGGCCGCGCGCGCCGGCACCGCGTCGAGCACGCGCAGCGCGTTCCCGCCCAGCACCTTCTCCAGCGCGCGCCGGTCCAGGCCGCGCGCCGCGAGCGCGCAGGTCAGCTGCGGCAGCATCGACGCGTCCTCGAGGCCGGACGGCGGGATGACGAAGCCGTCGAAGTCGGAGCCGAGCGCCGGCACGTCCTCGCCCGCCACGTCGATCACGTGGACGATGTGATCGACCACGGCCTCGATCGAGCGGCCGCCCAGGTAGCGCGGGGCGAAGATGATGCCGACCGCGCCGCCTCGCTCGCCCACCGCGCGCAGCTGCTCGTCGTCGATGTTGCGCCAGTGGGGATGCACTCCGCTCACGCCGGTGTGGGTGACCAGGACCGGGTCGGCGCTGGCCGCCAGCGCCTCGAAGAAGCCGGTCCGGTTGATGTGCGCCAGGTCGACGATGACGCCGAGCCGGTTCATCTCGGCGATGGCCTCGCGCCCGAAGCCGGTGAGCCCTCGGTCGGGCCGCGCGCCCATGCCGTAGGCGGGCGCCGCGATCGCGTTGACCGAGAAGTGGACCAGGCCGAGCGTGCGCACCCCGCGCGCGGCGAAGCCGGCCAGGTGCGCCAGCTCTCCCTCGAGCGCCTGACCGCCCTCGATGCCGGCCAGCGCCGCCACCCGGCCGGCCCGGTGGGCGCGCCGCACGTCGTCGCCCGACAGGCAGCGCTCGATCTGCTCCGGGTTCTTGTCGACCGCGCGGTCGAGCGCGTCGAGCTGGGCGTGCACCGAGCGGGCGCAGCCGCGCTCCGGGTAGGGGAAGGTCCACAGGCCGAAGACCTGCGCGGCCAGCCCGCCGTCGCGCATGCGCGGCAGATCGACGTGGCCGAAGTAGCTCGCGTGGCGCGGCCGCCGCCGCTCGTGGCGCGCGGCCAGGTCGTAGGCCAGCCGGTGCATCAGCTTGGGGGTGTCGGCGTGGAGGTCGAACACCACGATCTCGTCGTGGAGCAGGCGGGCCTCTTCCGGCGAGCGCGGGACCGTCACGTCACGTCGCCTCCGCCTCAGCCGCGCGAGCGCTGGAGCGGCGCGCGCATCGGCGCCGCACCGTCCGCCAGCCCATCGGCCCCGCCCGCCGCTCCCTCGGGCGCGCCGCCCGCACCGTCGGGCGCAGCCGCCGGGTGCCAGCGGTCCTTCACCGCCTCGAGCACGGCGAGGGCGGACTCGACCCGGTTGAACGGCGGCATGATGTACGCGCCGGCCACGCGGTCGGAGACCGCGGCCAGCGCCTCCTGCGCGATGCGCACCCCCTCGGCGCGCGCCTCGGGCCCGGAGCCGACCCTCGCCATGCGCTCGCGATAGGCGCGCGGGATCTGCATGCCCGGCACCTCGTTGTGCAGGAACTCCGCGTTGCGGTGCGACGCGAGCGGCAGGAGGCCCACCATGATGGGCAGGCCGAACTCCTCCGCCTGGTCGAGGAAGCTCGACAGCGCCTCCGGGTCGTAGACCGGCTGGGTCATGATGAGCTCGGCGCCGGCCGCGCGCTTGGCCTCGATGCGGCGCAGCTCGCGCTCGCGGTCGGTGGCGCCCGGCTCGGCGCCGGCGGCCAGCACGAACGAGGTCGGGCTGCCGGTCTCCTTGCCGCTGGGATCGACGCCGGCGTTGAGCCCGGCGGCGATCTCGATGAGCCCGACCGAGTCGACGTCGTAGACCGGCGTGGCGAACGGGTAGTCGCCCATCTTGGGCGGATCCCCGGTGATGATGACCAGGTCGCGCAGGCCGAGCGCGTGGGCCCCGAGCAGGTGCGCGACCAGGCCCAGGTAGTTGCGGTCGCGGGTGCAGACGTGGAGGATGGGCTCGACCCCGGTCTGCGCCGCGGCGAGCGCGCAGAAGGCCACGTTGCTCATGCGCGCGGTGGCGCGCGGGCCGTCAGCGATGTTGATGATGTCCACGCCGGTGGCGACCAGCTGGCGCACCTTGCCCATCACCGCGCCGGGATCGATCCCGGTCGGCGAGGTGAGCTCGACCGAGACCGCGAACTCGCCCGCGGCCAGGCGCGCGCCCAGGCGGCTGCGCCCGGCCAGCGGCACCACCGGCGGGCGGCGGGGCCGCGCCGGCGGCGGCTCGGCGCTCGCCTGCATCCGGTCGTGCGGCACGCTGGCCTCGATCATCCGCACCGCGCCCAGCATCGCCCGCGTGTGGGCCGGCGTGGTGCCGCAGCAGCCGCCGACCATGTTCACGCCCGACTTCAGCATTCGCCGCGCAAAGACGCCGAAATGCTCGGGATTGGCCACGTAGATGGTGCGGCTATCCACCATGGTCGGCAGCCCCGCGTTGGGCTGGATGGCGACCGGCGCGCCCTGGCCCACCATCTTCGCGCCGACCTCGTAGAGCTCGTTGGGACCGGCGCCGCAGTTGGCGCCCACCACGTGGGCGCCGGCCGCCACCAGCCGGCGCGCCACCTCGGCCGGCGACAGCGCGCCCTCGACCTGTCCGGTGGCGTCGAACACCATCTGCGCGATGACCGGCAGCTCGGGCGCTGCGATGCGCCAGGCCGACAGCGCGGTCTCCATCTCGAGGAACGAGGCGAAGGTCTCGAGCAGGATCACATCGACCCCGGCCTGGCGCAGGATCGCGATCTGCTCGGCCAGCGCCTGGCGCGCCATCTGGCGCTCGCCTGCCGTCGCGACCGAGAACCTGATGCCGGTCGGCCCGACCGCGCCGGCCACGTAGGCGCGGTCGCGCGCCACCTCGCGCGCCAGCCGCACGCCGGCCTGGTTGATCTCGAGCACCTGATCGCCGTAGCCGTGGCGCTCCAGCGCCACCCGGTTGGCGCCGAAGGTGTTGGCCTCGATGACGTCGGCGCCGGCCTCGAGGTAGTCGCGGTGGGCGCGGACGATGAGCTCCGGCTGCGACAGGTTGAGCTCGTCGTAGCAGCGGGTCAGGAACACGCCGCGCTCGTAGAGGAGCGAGCCCATCGCCCCGTCGAACAGGAGCGGGCCGGCGCGCAGGGCGTCGAGGAAGTGCTTCACGCCGTCAGCCCCAGCGCGGTCACCACGCGGCGGAAGGCGCGGTAGGCGTCGCCGCGCGCGAGCTGGGTCAGGTGGCCGCCAGCGATCCAGCACAGCTCCGGCTCGCCCCAGTGGCGCCACAGCATCTCGGCCTGCTCGGGCGGCGTGATGCGATCGCCGCGCGCGGCCGCGATGAGCAGGCGCTCGCGCGCGAGCCGGACCGGGCGGCGGAGCGGCGCGTGCACGGCGAAGGCCTCGTCGAGCAGCTCGGCGGTGACGCCCGCCCGCTCGGCCCGGCGCCGCGCCGGCGAGCCCGCCCCGTGCGACCAGAACAGGTGCGCCATCGACACCGCCGGGATGATCGCCCCCGCGAAGGCGAGGTCGTCGTCGAGCCCGGCCCACAGCGCGGTGGTGTAGCCGCCCAGGCTCATGCCGAGCGCGCCGATCGCGGGCGCGCCGCGGCGGCGCAGGTGGAGGGCGAGCGCGCGCAGGTCGCTCACCGCCTGGCCGAACGACTCGTTGGTGCGCACCAGGTTGGGCCCCGGGAACAGCGCGCCGGAGCGGGGCGAGCCGGCCGGCGTGCGCTGGCCGTGGAACGGCAGCTGGAACAGCGCGACGTCGAGGCCGATGCGAAGGAGATAGGGGACCACGAAGGCGCGCTCGTCGAGCCACGGCCGGCCTGCCCCCCAGCCGTGCAGGCAGACGACCACCGGGCGCAGGCCGGGCGCGCCGCTGAACAGGCGCACGCGGGCGGTGAGGTTGGCGTCGTAGCTGGCGAACTCCTCGCGGTAGGCGGGCCAGGTCGGCCGGTAGCGCGACGGGTAGGACAGGTCGAGCACGCGAGCGGCGCCGGCGCGCGACGGCCGCGCCAGCTCGGTCACGATCGGCTCGTCGGGCGGGGCGAACAGGTCGGCCGCGGCCCCCCGGTAGTGCTCGGCGATCTCGAGGAGGCGCGCGCGCGGGTCCCCGGCCACCGCAGCCGGCGACGAGAAGCCGGACGGGGCGGGGCGCGCGGACGCGCGGCGGCCCGCGCGGGTCGCGGACGGGCCGCGCAGCCCGGGCGTGCTCATGGCGTGGCGCATGAACCGCAAGACGCCGCGGTCGACGGCGGAGCCGGCGCGGGACAGCGCGGTGTCGAGCGCCCAGCGGGCGCGATCGCTCAGGTTCGGCACGCCTGTACCGTACCCCAGATCGCGTGGGTGAACAGGAGCCGGACGCGCGGGGTCGCGCACCTCAGGCGCGGCGGCGATGCACGCGGATGACGTACTCGCGGAAGTCGTTCATCACCACGCTGGTGGCGTGGCCGCTCAGGAACGGATCCGCCCACGGGGGCAGCGCGCCGCCCGGCAGATCGAGCGCGAGCTGGTACTGCATCAAGGTCGCGCGCTCGCCGAGCGGGATGAACTGCGCGCGCCCCGCGACGAGAGTCGTCGCCCCGGGGTCGGTGCCCCAGGCGACGACCCGCTCGTCCTCGCTGTAGCGGTAGAACAGGGTGTAGCCGATGGTGCCCTGCTGCAGGCGACCGACGAACGCCACGCGCGCGGGCCGGCCGGCGCCGGTGCGCGCCAGCACGCGCACCGAGTGCACCAGCGAGAGCCAGAGCGGGATCGACTCGACGTCGCAGAAGGCGTCGTACGCGGTGGCCGCGTCGAGCGGCAGGCTGGTCGACAGGACCTCGCTGGCGGCCAGGTCGCGGGCGCGATCGCGGGCGCGCTGGTCGGGGCGACCGTGGCGACCATCGTGGCGACCATCGTGGGAACGATCGGGGCGGCGATCGCGGGGACGATCGTGCAGCGGCGGCCACGGCGCCGGGTCCCCATCGTCGTCGACCGTGGGCAGCTCGTCGAGGGCGTCCACGTCGCACAGCACCAGCTCCTCGGTCGGGTCGGTCGGGTCGATCGTCTCCGCCGGCTCGAGCGGCTCGCGCTCGTCGGTCAGGCCGCCCGGGCCGGTCGAGTCGCTCGGGCCATTCGGCCCGTCATCCAGGCGGTCCGGGATCCCCGAGCGAACGTCCATGAGCTGATCGAGAGCAACCGCCGTGCCGCATGCGAGCGACCGATTTCGAGGCGGTTAGGGAGGGCAGGGGGCCGCGGCCCGGCAGGTCCACGCGCCGAGTGGCCACCGCGCTGGCCAGCCCCGGCGCACCCGCGACCCTGGTGCTAACGTAGCCGCGATGCGTCGCGCCCTGAGTCTGCTGGTCGGCACCCTCACACTCGCGCCGGCCGGCCTGGCAGCGGCCGGCTCGTTCGGCGGCTTCTCTCGCGACGGGTCGCGCTACCTGGACGGCGCGCGGGTGTGCCAGCCGGTGGCGGGGCGACAGGGGATTCCGAGCTGCGAGAAGAAGGGCGCCGACGAGGTGGCCGCGCTGGGCTTCCGCAAGGGAGCGCTCCAGCGCGGCGGCGGCGCCGCGATCTCGGTGCAGCCGTCGGGCACCCGCCTCATCGTGCGCAGCGCCGACGGCAAGACGGTGCGCGCCGACTGGGACAGCGGCAATCCGGTCGGATCGATCGCCGCGGTCTACCTGAGCGACAGCGGCAAGCTGGTCGCGATCGAGTACGACGCGCGCGTGGCCGGGCGCGCCCAGCCCCAGGTCGTGGTGCTCCGGCTCGCCGGCGGCGCCGGCGCCGCGCCGGGTCCGGGGCAGCCGCCGGGGCCGGCATCCCGGCCAGCGCCGGGGCAACCGGGGCAGGGCCGGGCGCAGCCCGCACCGGCGGGCCAGGCTCCGACATCCACGCCCGCGACCGCCGCGCCCGACGATCCGAAGCTCGCGGCCCAGATCCGCGCCGCCGACAGGCAGCTGGCCGCGCGCCGCTGGAAGAAGGCCGAGGAGGAGTACCGCCGCGCGCTCGCGCTGGCCGCCGATCACCCGGCCGCGCGCTACGGGCTGGCCGCGGCGCTGGCCGGCGAGGGCCGCACCACCGACGCGGTCGCCGAGCTCGCCGCGCTCCGCCGCTCGACGCACCCGCAGGCGCCGCGCTGGCTGGTCGAGGCGCGGCTGGGCGGGCACTTCACGAAGATGCAGGGCGATCCCGGTTTCCGCCGCGCGGTCGGCATCGAGCGCGATCCCGCGCGCCAGCCGAGCGCGTACGAGCGGCTGGTCGGCCTCGGCGGCCACTGGGAGCAGTCGGGCGCAGCCTGCCAGGACCCGACCGTCACGCTCGACCTCGACCGCAAGAGCGAGAAGTTCCAGCTCGACATCCACACGCGCTGCCAGGGTGACGACCAGACCACGAAGCTCTCCGGCACCTGGCGCGCAGAGGGCGCGGCCGCGCTGCAACTCCGCTTCCCCAACCCGGGCGCGGCCGAGGAACAGCTCGAGTGCCAGATCGGCGCCACCGCCGATCGCTCCGGCGAGGACGCGCTCACGTGCACGCTCGAGGACCTGACCTTCACGATGCGCGTGGTGCGGCGCTGAGCTGGGTCTCCGGCCTCCTGGGTTCTCTCTAGAAGAAGCCCCAGCGCCACGACATGCGCAGGCCGGCCGTGAGAAAACCATTGTCGCCGAGGTAGGAGCCGACCCGCGCGAACATGCCGTAGGACAGCCCGCGCCGGGCGAGGATGTCGAGCCCGATGCCGAGCTCGGCCACCGGGTGAAGCTCGGTGTCGAGCGCCCCGCCGCCGACCGCGACCCCGCCGATCCCGGCCTGGAGGTACGGCACGTACTTCAGCACATCGATCACATATGTGAGCCCGACGGTCGCGCGGCCCGCGTAGGTGGTCCCCTCCGCGTTGCCGCCGCGGTAGACGGCGCCGGCCGCGAGCGCGCGCAGCCAGAAGGCGTCGCTGAGGCCGCGCTCGTACTCGACCCCCAGCCCGCCGCCCTGTCCGTCGTGGTCGTCGAGGGTGAAGCTGTCGAACGCGAGGTCGACCGAGAGCGCCGACTCGCCTTCGTCGGCGGCGGCGGGCCGGGCGCCGGACGCGGCGGCCAGCGCCGCGGCCAGGAGCGGCGCTGCCCGGGAGGCGAGTCCGCCGGCGAGCGACATGGGCGAAAAATAGAGCACGCGGCCGCCCCGGGGGGAACCGCCCCGGCCGTCATTCGAGGCAACCGGCCTCACCCGCCGGCGGTCCAATTGACACCCTGAAACGCCGGGTGCTAACACCCCGCCCCTGGGTAGGAAACGCCCGGCGAGGTCATCGTGTCGCCCAAGAACAAAGGCAAGTTCGGCAAAGCCAAGGTCTCATCGGTTCCGGAGACCGACGAGTTCCTCTCGACCATGGATCGCATCGGGCGCGCGCTCAAGCCGCACGCGATGCCCCTGGCCGTCACATGCGGCGTGGTCGCGCTCGTGGTCGTGGCCTACACCAGCTGGAACTGGTGGCATCAGCGCAAGCTGTCCGCGGCGACCGAGATCTATGCGCGCGCTCTCGTGCTGACGCACGTGCCGATCCGCGGCGCCGACGACGCAGCGCCCGATCAGGACGCCGCCAAGAAGGCCCAGCGCCCGCCCGATCCGCGCGGCATCCCGACCGAGTTCGCCACCACGGCGGACCGGGCGCGCGCGGTGCTGTCGGCGCTCGAGGAGCTGGCCGACGAGTACGGCGACACCGACGTCGGCCGGCAGGGCCTGCTGCTGCAGGGGGAGACGCTCTACCAGCTCGGCCGCTACGGCGACGCGGCGGCCCGCTACCGCGAGTACGCGGACGGCGGCGGCAATGATCTGACGGTGCTGTCGGCGCGCGAGGGCGTGGCCTACTCGCTCGAGGCCAAGGCGCTGGCCGAGAAGGACGCCAAGGCCCGGCAGACCGGCCTCGAGCAGGCGCTCAAGGCCTTCCAGGCCATGCAGCCGCAAGGGGACGGGCCGCGGCGCGACGAGGCGCTCTACCATCAGGCTCGCGTCGAGAAGGAGCTCGGACAGGTGGACCAGGCGCGCAAGACGCTCGAGCAGATCCTGACCCAGCACCAGGACACCCCGCTCAAGCGCGACATCGAGATGCGCCTGTCGGCGCTGTCGGCCAAGTGATCAGGGTGCGCGCACACGAGACGCGGCATCTTTTCGGCGTGGTCGCATTCGGGCTCGCGCTCGCCGGGGCGGCCGCCTGCGCCCCGATCGAACAGCTCGACGCCCGCAACCCGAGCGAGCGCGAGGTGGGCTGGCCGGTGCTGTCGCTGCGCTGGCGCATGGAGCTGGCGGATCGCGCGGAGGACGCGAAGCCGCAGGAGTTCGCCAGCCCCGCCGCGCTGACCGCGTCGGATCCTGACCGCGATCGCCTGTTCGTCGGCTCGCACGAGGGCGTGTTCTACGCGCTCGAGGCCACGACCGGGCAAATGCTGTGGAAGAAGAAGCTGGGCTCGACCAGCTCGCGGCCGGTGCTCGCGCCCGACGCCAGCATGCTCTACCTCGGCACCGACGACGGCCACGTGCTGGCGGTCGACCCCAAGGACGGGCGCGTGAAGTGGCGCTACTCCACGCGCGGTCCGGTGCTGGAGAGCCCCGAGCTGTCGGGCGATCTCGTCATCCTGTCCAACGAGGCGGATCAGGTCTACGCGCTCGACAGGATGACCGGCAAGTTCCGCTGGCAGTACAAGAGCGAGACGCCGGAGGAGTTCACGCTGCGCGGACACGCGGGCGTCACGGTCCAGGGCGACCTGGTGTTCACCGGCTTCTCCAACGGCACGCTGGTCGCGCTGCGCGTCGCCACCGGCTCGGTCGCGTGGCTGACCTCGCTCAAGGGCGAGGCGACCAAGTTCGTCGACGTCGACGCCACCCCGGCGGTGGTGGGCGAGAACGTGTTCGCGGCGTCGTCGGCCGGAGGCGTGTACGCGATCGACCGGACCACCGGCCTCATCCGCTGGCGCCTGCCGCTGCTCGGGGCCGGCGCGCTGTCGACCGACGGCGAGCGGCTCTACGTGGGCGCCGCCGACGAGGGCGTCTTCGCGATCGACCTGGCGGGCAACATCATCTGGCGCCAGGGCACGCGGGGCGGCGGCGAGCCGGCCGGTCCGGTCGTGGCCGGCGACTACCTTCTGTACGCGCTCAGCGAGGCGGGCCTGTACGTCGCCGACAAGCGCACCGGGCAAGTGCACGAGTACTTCGATCCCGGCTTCGGCATCTCGGCCATCCCGACCCTGTCGCGCGATCACATGTACGTGATGTCGAACAGCGCCGTCCTGTACGCGATGACGCTGCGCCGGTTCTGACCGGGTCTCGCCCCTACCGCTACTGCGCCTGCGAGACTTCGTGGCGCTCGATGCGGCGCACGAGCTCGCGGAGGCGGCGCATGCCGCCGATGTCGCGGCAGCGGAACTCGACCCCGACGCCTTCCTGGCCCGGGGTGTCGCGGCGCCAGGCCACGCGGCCCTCGATCGCCTGCGGCGTGTTGGCGCCCGGCGGACAGAGCTCGATCACGACGGGCGTGCCCTCGGCCGGCTGCTCGAGCGTGCGCAGGAACGCGCCGCCGATCCCGATGTCGTCGACCAGGCTGATGTGGCGCTCGGTCTGCTGCGGCACGCGCCAGTCGACCCGGATCTCGATCGGCAGGCGGCGGTGGCGGCGCTTTCCGGCCGCCGGCCTGGCCTCACCGCGCGCGAGGGCGAGCAGGTGATCGCGGCGGCCCGCCTCGGTGGCGAGGAACTCGATGAAGAGCCCGGCGCGGACGTTGTCGTTGCGACGCCCGCGCTGCCGCTCGATCACGACGCCGCGCAGGAGCAGATGGTCGCGCAGCTCGGACAGCCTGACGTCGAGCAGCACCGGCTCACCCGGCTCGACGATGCGGCGCGTCGGAAGAAAGAGTCCGCCGTTCTCGCGCCCGTCGAGGAAACGGGTGAGAAAATCAGCGCCGCTTCGAAATCGTGCCAGGAGCAGGCGCATCGGGGGTGACTCCCTATTATCAGAGCCCCCCAGCGTACGCAACCGAACGTTTTTCACATGGGCTTGTTGTCGGCGCAAATTTCGCGCGCCCGACAATTCTTGCGCCCGGCGCGCTGCTCAGCGCGGCTGATAGCCACCGCCTGGCGGGTAACCGCCTCCGCCTTGCTGCGGACCGTATCCGCCTCCGCCGTAGCCCTGCGGATAGCCCTGCGGTGGATAGCCCTGCGGCGGATAGCCTCCGCCCTGCGGATAGCCCTGACTGTGACTTGGCGCCATCGGCTGCGGCCTGACCGGGGCGCTCCAGCCGCTCAGCGCGCCGAGGCGGAAGAGCGAGAAGAAGCCGATGCCGGCCGACACGATGAGGCTGGCGAGCGCGCCGGACATTCCCACCCACGTGGCCGCCATGATCACCTGGGTCACCAGGCCCTTGAGCGCGAGCAGCGCGCCGAACACGCCGAGCGCCGCGAGGTAGCCGTAGGCCAGGCGCGCGGCGCGCGTGTACGAGCGGTAGTTGGTGCGCGGCAGGAACACCAGCGCGACCGCGAAGATCGGGATGACGCCCGAGATGAGCGCGGCCAGCCCCGACTTGAGGTTCTCGGTGCCGGTCTTGGCTCCGCTCAGCGCGTAGTGGAGGACGGTCTCGAGGCCCTCCGCGGCGAAGCTGACGCCGATGATGATGAAGAAGTAGAGCGCGACCTTGAGGCCGATCTGGCCGTCGTCCTTGTTGGGGCTATCGGACCTGCGCGCGTCCCAGACCAGGAAGAAGTAAGCCAGGATCAGGTAGGCGAGGGCGCCCGTGAGGAAGTTGATGTTTCCCGCGCCACCGAGAAGTCCCCCGAGATCCATGCCGCCGCCGCCGCCACCGGCGCCAGGCGCTCCGGCTCCCGCACCCTGCAGCTGTGCAAGAGCGCCATCCACGAAGAGCTCTTTCAGGCCTGGCATATCGCTCACCCCTTCTCCCGTGAAGTAGAAGTCGCCCGCCGCCTCACGGAGGTCGCTGGGCGGGCGCCATGTTACCCCAAGGGGGGTGGCGAAAACCCCGGCGGGCAGCCTTTTTCATTCAGCTGCGGTGGGGGAAGCCGGCCATCGCCTGCGCCACCAGATCCATCACGTCGATGGCGTTGGACGGGTGCGGGATGGTGTTGCACGTGACGACGCGGGCGGCGCCGGCGGCGCGCAGGTCATCGTAGGCGCTCTGCGAGAACACCGCGTGCACGCCCACGCAGATCGGCTCGAGCGCGCCCACGCGGCGCAGCTGGGCCAGCGTCTCGATCATCGTGCGCGCGGTCGACACGATGTCGTCGACCAGGACCGGCGTGTGGCGCGCCCAGTCGATCGAGCGGCCGCGGTCGCGCTGGGCCTCGTCGATGGGCGAGATGGCGACCTCGCGATCGCCGCGCCGCACCTTGCGCAGCACCAGCGACGGGCAGCCGAGCTGCGCGGCGACCGCCGCGACCCACTGCTCGCTCTCGGCGTCCGGACCGACCAGCACCGGGCGCTCCACGTTGCCGCGCACCCACTCGGCGATGCACGGCGCCGCGCGCACCGCGCGGGTCGGGACGCTGTAGACCTCGTCGAGCGCGGCGAAGCGGTGGAGGTGCGGGTCGACCGTGATGAGGCCGTCCACCGCGCTCGACAGCAGGCGGCCGGTGTAGCGCGCGGTCACGCCCTCGCCGTCCTGGAAGCGGTGGTCCTGCCGCATGTACGCCAGGTAGGGCGCAGCCAGGTAGACCGACGCGGCTCCCAGATCGCGCGCGGTGTGGGCCATGAAGTAGAGCGGAAGCAGCTTGTCGCTGGCCGGGTGCAGGGTGCAGACCAGCCACACCGCGCGGCCGGCCACGCTGCAGTCGATGCGGACGTACAGCTCGCCGTCGGGGAAGCTGCGGATCGTGGCGCTGCCCAGGTCGGCGCCGAGGCGATCTGCCAGCGCGCGGGCAGCGCTCGAGTCGTCGGGTGAGGCCAGGATGAGCGGCTTCATGGACGACTCAGCATAGTATGCTTCGCCGGCCTCGTCCGCACCGCAAGTCCGCGGCGGACGAGCCGCGCCGCGCGTCGCGCGCTGCGACCGCTCAGCGCGCTCGCCCGCTCGACCTCACGCGGCCCGCGACGACTGCGCGCGCTCGTCGTCCTGCGCGCGCGCCGCCGTGCCGCCTCGATCGCGCCGATCGCGCCGCTCGCGCCACTGCCACACGCGCGCCGCGAACCGCGCCGGCGCGTCGATCCCGGCCATGCCGGGCAGGCTGGAGATGCGCCGCTGGATGTCGCCCATGGTGTCGTCGATGACGCGCCCGGGGAAGACCGCGTCGACCAGGCGGTAGACCTCGTCGCCGGTCTTGACCCCGGAGCCCACCGGGTTCCAGAAGCGCTCGAACACGAAGCGCGTGATGCGCCGCGCGGCGGCCGAGCGCGCCAGCTGCTCGCGCGCGCCGTTCCAGTACCAGGCGAAGTGCCGCCGCTCCTGCTTGGCGATGCGGGCGGCCAGTTCGCGCAGCACCGGGTTGCCGGTGGTCTCCTGCAGGCGCTCGTAGCAGCGCGAGGTGAGGAGCTCCTGGCTCGCGCCCCAGGTCATGTAGAGCCCGAGGAAGGCGTCGGGAGCCAGCCGCGAGATCGCGAGCTGCCCCAGGTTCTCGACGCGCGCCATGATGGTGGCGCCGCGGCGCACCTCGGTGTGGCGATCCACCGGATCCGGGTGGCCGCACACCTCGAGCAGGCGCCCGAGCGACTGGGCGTGGAAGAACTCCTCGTAGTTCCACGTCGTCATGAAGGCGAGGATCTCGGGACGCGCGGCCGAGTGCGTGTTGAGGATCTCCCGGAAGTAGAAGATCGTCTGACCTTCGACGTCGGCGAAGTAGCGCAGCACGAACGGCTCGTCGCCGGAGAGGCCCGCCCTTCGCGCGGCATCCCAGTCGAGATCGTCGGTCTCGACCCGTCGCGAATGGCGGATGAACTTGTCTGTCTCCATGGGTTTCCTCACGTGGACACAGGGATTACGTCTCGGTGGTCCAGGTGGATCGGGTGGGCCCGAGCTTGCGCACCGCGCCCCTCCTGCGCGATGGTGACCTGAATGCGGGGAGGAAATCCAGAGGGCGCCGCCAGGCGTAGTGTCCTCTCGAGGTTCCCCGCGCATGCTAGGCATTCTCTGCATGATCGTCCCCGGCGGTCCTAGACGTATGCCCCCGGATCGATCAGTCGAGGCAGACCTCGTCGCGCGCATGGCCGCCGGCGACACCGGCGCGGCGCTGGAGGCCTTCTACCAGCGATTCGCGGGTCTGGTGCTCGCGGTGGCCAACCGCATCCTGTCCAGCCGGGCGGAGGCGGAGGAAGTGCTGCAGGAGATCTTCTTCGAGCTGTGGCGGCGCGCGCCGCAATATGATCGCGGACGCGCGTCGGTGACGACGTGGGTGCTGACCATCGCGCGCAGCCGGGCGCTCGACGCGAGGCGCGCGCGCGCGCGGCGGCCGAGCGGGGCAGGGGAGGAGAGCGCGATCCCGCCGGCGCCCGACGAGGAGCGCCCCGATCAGCGCGCCCTGGCCCAGCAGCGCAGCCAGGCGGTGCGCGCCGCGATCGGACGCCTCACCCCGGAGCAGCGCCAGGCCGTGGAGCTGGCCTACTTCGACGGCCTCTCGCACAGCGAGATCGCGGGGCGGCTCAATCTCCCGCTCGGCACGGTCAAATCGCGCATTCTTTCTGCGATGAAGCTCCTGCGCGGCGGTCTGGCCGAGCTCGGGGAGGAGATCCCGTGAGCCCGGCGTCCGAGCGCGTCGAGGAGCTGGCCGCCCTGTGCGCGGCCGGTGCGGCCACCGCCTCGGAGCGGGCAGAGCTCGACTCCCTGACCGCAGACGATCCGGGCGTGCGCGAGCTCGCGGCCGAGTACGCCGACGCGGCGTCGCTGCTCGCGCTCGATCTGCAGCCGCTGCCTGTGCCTGCCGGCGCGCTCGACGCGATCCGCGCGCGGGTGGTGCCGGCCAGCGGCGGCGGCGCGGGCCTGCCCGGCGTGGGCCCGGTGCCGGGCGCGCGAGGTGGCGGCGACGTGGTGTCTCTGGCCAGCCGGCGGCGCGCGCCGGTGATCGTGGCGGTCGGGCTGCCGCTCGCCGCGGCCGCCGCGTTCGCGTTCCTCTGGCTCAGGGAGCGCGACCAGGGCTCGACCCTGAGCGACCGGCTCGCGGCGGTGACGATCGAGCGCGACAACGAGCGGCGCGTGCGCACGCGCGCCGAGCACGAGGCCGCGCGCCTCGGGCGCGAGCGCGATGAGCTGACCGGGACGCTGCAGAAGGTGAGCACGCCCGACCTCCGCCTCGCCACGGTCAAGGACGCCGCCAACCCGCGCGGCGTCGTGCTCAAGATCCTGATCGACCCGCTGACCGGCAACTGGTACGTGATGGCGTTCCAGGTGCCGCGCACCGACCAGGACAAGGACTACCAGCTGTGGCTGGTCGACAAGAGCAAGCCCGACCAGCCCATCCCGTCGGAGCTGTTTCGCACCGGTCCCGCCGGCGCGCTCCAGGTCATCACGCAGGTGCCGCAGGGCGTGAACCCGGTCGGGGCCGCCATCTCGCTCGAGCCGCGCGGCGGATCGCCGAACGGCAAGCCGACGCAGGTGCTGGGCGGCGGCGCGTTCCTCTGACGCAGTGGCGAGTGGCATTCTTCGCCACTGCCTGTGACGCGGGCACGGCCCGACTCGGTGGTGGCACCAGGACGGGAATCGGTCTAGTCTGATCGACGGCCCGTTCGTCCAAGCCTGGCGGTCTCCGACGCGGTCGGGGGCTTCCGGACCGGATGGAGACGGATGCTGCGTCCTCTACCTGCAAGAACCTGGCGCGCGAGCCCGCGCGCGGCTAGCGTGTCGATCATGGCTCGCTGGCGCACCGAGGTGTCGCTGTTGGTCCTCGCCGCCGCGCTCCTGGCCAGTGCGGCCGTTGCCCGCGCCGGCGTGGGGACCCGGCGGTCGCACCGCGTGGCCAGCGGCGACAGCCTGTGGACCATCGCGCGGACGTACCAGTGCACGGTAGAAGACCTGCGGCGCGCCAACCGGCTCGACGGTGACACCATCCAGCCCGGGCAGCGCCTGCGCATCCCGGCCTGCAAGGCCGACCACGACGACAAGGAGCAGGCGCGGCCGGCCCGGCGCAAGGCGACGCGCACGGCCCACGCCGAGGAGGCGCGCGAGCGGCCGCGCGACCAGGTGCGGAGCGAGCCGCCGGTCGACGAGGTGCGGAGCGAGTCGGGCGACGAGCCGCTCGATGTGGTGCGCGGTGAGCCGCCCGGGCCGATCGACGAGGACCACGACGAGCCGCTCGACCGGATCGACGCGGACACGGACCCGTATGCGGACGCGCATGTCGATGCGCACGTGCATGCCGGCGGCGACGCCGACATCGGCGGCGAGGGCGACACGGGCGGCGCCGCCGAGCTCGACGAGATCGAGGTGGACGCGCTGGCGACCGCCGGCGAGCGCGCTCGCGCGCGCGGGCGCGACCTGCCGCCGCGCCACGAGCGGTTCATCGAGACGCGCCCGGCGACGCGCACGGCGCCGTCCGTCCCGACGCCGCGTCCCGACGACGACCTGGTCCCGGTCGCGGTGCCGATCGTGGGGCAGAGCATCGGCCGCCCGCAGACCGGCTACCTGGTCTCGGGCAAGCACATGCCCGCCAACCCGAAGCTCTACTATTTGCGCCGGCCCGAGCGCGCGTGGGGCACGAGCTACACCGTCGACCACCTGGTGCGCGCCATCAAGCAGGTCCATCGCCGCTTCCCGCGCTTGCCGGCGCTGGCCATCGGCGACATCTCGGCGCGACACGGCGGGCGCATCTCGCTGCACGGCTCACACCGGTCGGGCCGCGACGCCGATATCGGCTTCTACTTCAGGAAGCCGCCGCGCGGCTATCCCAGGGCGTTCGCGGTGGCCACCGCCGACAACCTGGACTTCAACGCGACCTGGGCCCTCATCAGCACGCTCTGCAAGACCGCCGCCGACCAGTCTGCGGGGGGCGTCGAGCGCATCTACATGACCTACGGCACCCAGGCGATCTTCTATCGACTCGCGCGACAGCACCACGTGCCGCGCGAGCAGCTGGAGTGGTTCCAGTACCCGCACGGTCGCCGCGCCGACCACGGCATCATCCGGCACGAGCCGGGGCACGAGGAGCACTTCCACGTGCGCTTCCACTGCGCCGCCAACGACCCCGAGTGCGAGTGAGCGGCGCCGTCCGGGGCGGTGCAGCTGCTCGCGCTCGCTTCTCGGTCCTCGCGGCTCGCCGCTCGCCGCTACAGGATCGGCAGTGACAGCGCCACCGGCAGGTGGTCGCTGACGCGGTCGACGTAGTCGCTGACCTCGAGGTCGAGGCGCGGGATGACCGGCTCGCTGTCGCCGACGTCGGCCGCGAAGCCGCTGGTCGTGACGATGTGGTCGAGCATGCGCCCGGTCGGCACGAACGTGAACGCGCCGCCCTGGGCCAGGTCGTCGGTCTGCACGGCGTAGCGGTCCGGCGCGGCCAGGAAGGGGGCGAACACGTCGCGGCCTGCCTGGCTGGTCAGGATCTCGTTGTAGTCGCCGAGCACGACGACCTTGTCGGCCCCGCCGTCGACCAGCTGGCGCACGTGCTGCTCGAGCGTGATCATCGCGTCGTGCCGGCGCTGGCGGTCCTCGGTGGCGGTGCCGGCCTTGAGGTGCACGACGATGGCGGTGAACTCGACCGCGCCGCCGGCGGCGTCCGGGACCGTGACGCCGACCTGGAAGGGCGGACGCGGGAACTGGAACGTGTCGTCCTGGAACAGGAGATCCTGCGGATCGACCTCGACGACGTCGGCCCGGTAGATGTAGCCGACCTTCTGGTAGTTGCCCGGGCTGTACTCGTGGACCGAGAGCAGGCCGCGGTAGTCGGGCACGAGCGACAGGAGCTCGCCCCACGCGTCCTCGTCGGCGATCTCCTCGACCGCGATCAGGTCGAGGCCGAGCGACGTGATGAGGTCGGCGACCACGGAAGGGGTGTTGCCGTCGGCCGGAAAGTTCTCGATGTTCCAGGCCGCGATGTCGACGGCTCCGTCGCTCCCGATGGGGTCGACGGCATCACCCCCGGAGTCGCCGCCGTCGTCGCTCTGGCCGTCGTCACTCGCGCCGCCGTCATCCTGGCCCGGGCTGTTGTCGTCGCCGCCGTCGCCGGCGCCGCCGTCGTCGGAGCCGTCCTGGCCGCCCTGATCGGCGCCGCCGCCGTCGTCGCGGTCGATGCCGCCTTGCTTGCAGGCGCCGATGAACGCGGCCAGGAGCCAGGCCAGGCAGATGGCGAGCAGGGCGTGGATCGGTCGGCGGACATCGCGCATGAGCGCGACAGTAGCGGCTGGTCGGCGCGCGCCGCAGCAAAAACGGCGCCGCCGCGGGGTGCGGCCGGGCGCGGAATGGTGCGGTGCAGCGTTGCGTTACATGCGCGTGGAGAGTTTCGCGGCCAGCGCCGGCCACTATGCTAGGCGGGTGAGCGCGCACTTCTGTGGGCACTGCGGAGCGCAGATCCCGTTCGACTCGATCTTCTGTCCCATGTGCGGCTGGCGCGCCGGAGCGTCGGCGGCGCCGCGCCGCACGCCGGTCCATCCGCACCAGGCGCAGCCCGAGCCGCCGCCATTTCCCGGGCCGGCCGGATTCGCCGCGCCGGACGCGCGCGGAGGCATCCGGCTCGCGCTCAGGCCGATGCGCATCGCGGCGGCTGCGCTATTTTTCGGACTGGCCGTGCTGCTGGCCGTGTGGTTTTCGCCCGGCGATCGGTCGATGAGCGACGCGGCCCAGGTGGCCAGCAGCATGGCGGTCGCGGCGCTCGCGCTGGCCGGCGTGGGCCTGGTCGTGTCGGGACTGCTGGGCCGCGGTGTGACCCAGGTCCGCTGTCGCCGCTGCGCGCAGACGGTCGACCCGTGGAAGGGCGTCTTCGGGCTTCACTGTCCGCTCGGCCCGCACTACGCGCGCGTGCACTGGTTCATGGTCGGGCTCACGGCGGCGTTCTGGCTCGGTCTACTGATGACCGCGGCGGTGGTGCTGCTGTGGCTGGCCTGAGCCGTGAGCTCCGAACCCCGGGCCGGCCGAAGTTGACATAAGATTGATTATGCGACATTCCCTCAATCGGGCGGAATGGCCGATTCCCAGGGCTCTGCGCCCGACACCATGTCTGCCATCCAGGCGCCCAGGCTGACACCCGCCACCGCGGTCTCGCCCAGCGGCCGGCCGGTCCACACGTGCCCGTCGCTGTCGATGGTGAACGCGCGCGCGTTGGGCAGCGCGGCCATGACGTCGTCGCGCAGCTCGGCGACGCCGGCGGCGTAGGCCGCGGCCGGCATCGGGACGGTCGGCTGGTCGCAGTCGGGATAGCCTTCGCCGTAGACCGCGCGCATCGTCCGGTCGCCCAGCGACTGGACCAGGCCGAAGCGGCTGGCCGGATACTTCGCCGACAGAAACGGCACCAGATTCACCAGGCCGCCGCCGTCGGCGCCGGTGCACGCGGCGCAGTCGGCCGGCACGGTCGCGGCCAGGTTCCAGGCCTCGCGGAACTCGGTCTGCAGGCACGGCGTCATGGTCGCGTCGCCGAGCGGCGGCCCGGAGTCATCGACCAGATCGACCGGGACGTCGCCGAAGATCTGCTGGACCTGGTCGAAGTCGATGGTGGCGCCGAACCCGCCGGCGCTCTGGCCGATCAGCAGCACGCGCTCGAGCCGGCCGTCCAGCTCGCCGGCGACCGCGTCCATCGCGCGCGACAGGTTGGCGAAGCCGTCGTGCAGGCGTCCGTCCACGCCCTCGGCGCTGGCCCCGGCGTGCGTGTCGCCGCTGCAGTACGGCTCCAGGACGTAGCTCCAGTCCGCGAACGGGTTGGCCGCGTCGCGCCGGTCGAAGAGTCCGCTCTGGCCGCCACCGCCGGCGAACTCGGCCAGCTGGTCCGGCCCGAAGCCGTCCTGGTGCGCGACGCCGGCGCAGCTGGGCTGGTCGTGGCAGCTGCCGCCGCCCTCGAGGAAGACCACGAGCCGGTCGGACGAGCCGTCGAGGTCGACGCCGATGCCGGTCTCGCTGCGGTCCATGCAGCGGTTGCCGGCCACCGGGATCCAGCTCCACTCGCGCTCGGCCACGCCGAACGGCAGCTCCGGCGCCCCGTCACCACCGCCGCCACCTCCGTCCCCTCCGCCGCATGCGGTGGCGGCCAGCGCGGCGCTCAGGACCGCAGCCGCACGGGTCACGTGCGCTCCAGCTCGGCCCGCGCCGCGGCCAGGAGGTTGATGTCGGTCGTGCCGGCGCCGAGCTCGAGCAGCTTGGCGTCGCGCGCCAGCTTCTCCAGGCCGACCTCTTCCATGTAGCCGTAGCCGCCGTGGACCTGGATCGCGGTCATGGCCACCTCGATGGCCGCCGCGGCCGCATACGCCTTGCTGGCGTTGACGAAGGCCGGGTCGCGCAGCTTGCGGCGCTGCATCCAGGCGGTGCGGAAGACCAGGTTCTCGACGTTCTTGAGCTTGATGTACATGTCGGCCAGCTTGAGCTGGACCGCCTGGAACTCGCCGATCGGGCGGCCGAACTGCCGGCGCGCGCGCGCGTAGGCCAGGCTCTGCTCGTAGCAGCGCTCGATGATGCCCCAGGCCATGGCCGGCACCGCCGAGCGCTCGGCCGACAGGTTCTCCTTGGTATGGTGGCGGCCGCCGCGCCCGCGCCCGCCGCCGTCGCCGAGGAGATGGTCGCCCGGCAGGCGCACGTCGTCGAAGAAGATCTCGGACGTCGGGGAGTCGCGCATGCCCATCTTCTTGAACGGCGGCCCGACGGTGAAGCCGGCCATCCCGCGCTCGACCACGAAGGCGGCCACCTCCTGCTCCTCGCGCGGCTCGCCGCGATCGACCCGGGCGTAGACCACGAACAGGTCGGCGCCGGGCCCGTTGGTGATGAAGGTCTTCGAGCCGCGCAGGACGAAGCCGCCCTGCCCGTCCTCGCCGGCGCCGGCGGGGCGCGCCGTGGTCTGCATGGAGCCGAACGCGTCCGATCCGGCGCCCGGCTCGGTCAGGCACCAGGAGCCGATCTTCTCGCTGGTGGCGAGCGGCACCGCCCAGCGCTCGATCTGGTCGGCGGTCCCGCGCGCGGCGATGGCGCCGCCGGCCAGCCCGACCGAAACGCCAAAGCCCATGGCGAAGCCGGGCGACACCCGCGCCAGTTCCTTGATGACCACGAAGCCGAGCAGCGGATCGTCCATCCCGCCGCCGCCGTCCTCGCCGCCGACCACGCCGCCGTCGCGGCCGCCGTCCTCGTCGCCGCCGCCGCCGCGATCGCCGGGCCCAGCGGCCGCGGATGCCTCGGCGCGCATGCGCGCGATCCGCTTGCCCAGCGCGGCGCGCGCCATGGCGTCGAGCCCGAACGTGCGCGCCATCCTGCGCATGAGGTCGAACGGCTGGACCTCACCGCGCTCCAGCGCGGGCACCGCCGGCGCCAGGTTGGCCTCGCACCACCTGCGCACCATCTGGCCGACCATCGCATGCTGCTCACCGAGCTCGAACATGCGTCCATTGTGCATCGGATCCCCCCCGGGATTGCCTCCGTCGACCGCTCCGAACCGTCTCCGAACGATCTACGGGCGCGGCTCGCTCAGCCGGGCCAGCTCGGCCGGGCTCAGCCCGCTCGCCGCTTCGATCCGCACCGACGCGGCGCGCCCGCCCTCGGTCTCCTTGGCGGTGACCTCGAGCAACCCGTCGGCGTCGAGCGTGAAGGACACCTCCACGCGCACGCGCCCGGCCGGCCGGCTCGGCAGATCGCCGAGCACGAAGCGGCCGAGGAAGCGGTTGTCGCTCACCCGCTCGCTCTGCCCCTGATAGATCTCGATCACCACGTACGACTGATCGTCGTCGGTGGTGGCGAACGCCTTCTGCTCGCGCGTCGGGATGGTGGTGTTGGCCGGGATGACCACCGACATGCGGTCGCCGGTCACCTTGACCCCGAGCGAGTGCGGGGTCACGTCGAGCAGCACCACCTCGGCCAGCTCGCCGCCCATGAGACCGCTCTGCACCGCCGCGCCCATGGCCACGATCTCGTCCGGGTTGACGCCCTTGGACGGCTGCTTGCCGAAGATGTCGACCACCTTGGCCGCCACCGCCGGCATACGCGTCATGCCGCCGACCAGCAGGACCTGGTCGATGTCGGCCGACTCGAGGCGCGAGTCGGACAGCGCCTTGCGGCACGGCCCCTCGAGCGCGTCGATGAGCGCCACGCAGATGCCCTCCAGCTCGCCGCGCCCGAGCTCGCGCAGCAGGTGGAGCGGCCCGCCCGGGCCGGAGGCGAGGAACGGCAGGTTGATCTCGGTGGTCATCGACGACGACAGCTCGATCTTGGCCCGCTCGGCCGCCTCCTTGAGCCGCTGCAGCGCCACCGCGTCGGAGCGCAGGTCGACGCCGTGCGCCTCCATGAACTCCTCGAGCAGCCGATCGATCACCCGCCGATCGAAGTCGTCGCCGCCCAGATCGGTGTCGCCGGACGTGGCCAGCACCTCGAAGACGCCGCTCTCGATGCGCAGGATCGAGATGTCGAACGTGCCGCCGCCCAGGTCGAACACCGCCAGCTTCTGATCGGCCTGCTTCTGCACGCCGTAGGCGAGCGCCGCCGCGGTCGGTTCGTTGAGGATGGCGCGCACCTCGAGGCCTGCGACGGCGCCGGCGTCGCGCGTGGCGCGGCGCTGCACCTCGTCGAAGTAGGCCGGCACGGTGACGATCGCCTCGGCCACGCCCTCGCCCAGGTAGTCCTCGGCGATCTGCTTCATCTTGCGCAGCACCTGCGACGAGATCTCCTGCGGCGACACGTCGCGATCGCCGATCCGGACCCATGCGTCGCCGTTCCTCGCCGGCACGATCTGGTAGGGCAGCGCGGCGGCCAGGCGCGTGGCCTGCGGTGCGTCGAAGCGGCGCCCGATCAGGCGCTTGACCCCGAACACGGTGCGGGCCGGGTTGGTGACCATCTGCCGCTTCGACGCGGAGCCGACCACGACCTCGCCCGCGGGAGTCCACGACACCATCGAAGGCGTCGTGCGCCCGCCCTCCTGGTTGTGAATGACGACCGGCGCGCCCCCCTCCAGCACCGCGACACACGAGTTGGTCGTGCCCAGGTCGATTCCGATGATTCGACCGGCCATGTCAGTTGAGTATACGCGCCATTCGACCGCTACTTGCGGAACCAGCGGCCCCGGCGCCCTGCCCCGCCGCCGCCGTCCGGCTTGTCGCCGCCGCCGAGCACCTGGCGCGACCCGCGCGCCGGCTCGAGATCGGGATCGAAGCTGAGGGCGCGGTCGTACTCGGCCAGCGCATCGGAGGCGCGGCCGGCCGCCTCGTGCATGCGCCCGGTGACGTAATGGAGGTATGCGCGGAAGCGGCGATCGGACGGAGACTCGGCCGCCAGGGTGCGCAGCGCGTTGCGCGCGCTCTCCAGCTGTCCGCGGCCCAGGTCCGCCAGCGCGGTCTGGAAGCGCTCCTTGTGCTCGATGTCGCGGCGTCGGACCCGTTCGAGCACCTGCACCGGCCCGGCCATCGGGCCGGTGGTCGGCGAGGATGGGTTCGAGCGGACCCGGCGGCGGCGCGCCGCCAGCGCGGCGTCGACGTCGAGCTTGGGCTGCGACGGCGGCGAGACCTCGCTGGCGCGGGCCGCAACCGCGGCCGCCGCCTGTGCGCCGGCCGGCGACGTCCCGATCGCGGCCGCGCCCGCCGCCGCACCCGCGGCCGACGGCGCGCTCGGCGGCGCCAGCTGCGCCGGCTGGCGATCGGTCATGCGCTGGTGGGCCCGCCGCAGGTGCAGGAAGACCTCGTTGGCCAGCTTCTTGATGTCGGGCGGTCGGCGCGCGAACCGGTTCGGGTGGTAGGCCTTGACCAGGGCCAGAAATCTGGCCCGCACGTCGCCTGCGGACGCATCCGCGCCGACGCCCAGAGCCGCCGCCGGCTCGGCCACCCCCTTCAAGCGCTTCAGTTCCTGGCCCAGCGCGCTGCGAACAGCGCCGTCTTCGGCGGCCAGGAGGCCGTCCATCTCGCCCACCCCATTCCACTCTACATGGCCGCGCATCACACGGCAATCAGCCGTCACGGGCGCGCCGTCAGAATCGGTTCGCGCGCGGGCCGCGCGCGGCGCCGCGCTCAGCCGCCGCCGGCGAGGCGCTGCGTCCGGACCCGCCGGAGGCCGCGGCCGCGTGACCAGACGAACAGCAGCGAGAGGAGCGCGAAGCCGCCCGCCGCGCCGGGACCGGAGCCGCCCGCCGCGCTGCACCCACCGCTGACCGGCTCGGCGCCCGGGTCGGGCGGGTTGGGGCCCCCTGCGGTGTCACCGGCGCCCTGCCCGCTTCCGCCGCCGTTTCCGCTGCCGTTTCCGACAGTCTCGTCGTCTCCCGGCGGGAGGCCGTTCGGGTCGTTGGTGTTCACGAACTGCGTGATGAACGAGTCGGCGAACGCATCGACCCGGGTACCGAAGCCGACCTGATCGCAGCCCACATTCCCGTAGGACGTGATGCCGGCGATGACCTCGACCCCGTCGATGGTCATGAAGTTCGGCCCGCCCGAGTCGCCCTGACAGGTGTTGGCGCTCGCCGATCCGTACTGCATGACGAGCGGGTCCGCGGCCTGCAGCGTCGTCATCGCCTCGCGCTTGATGCCGAAGTCTTCACCTGTGCCGTTGGTGCGGCCCCAGCCGACCAGGTGGACCGGCTCGCCGATGTGTTGGTCGAGCGCCTTGCCGTTGAGCAGCATCGGCTCGATCCCGCTGGCGTCCTGCTCCAGGAGGACCAGGCCGACGTCGTGACCGCCCTCGAGGTTGTTGATGTCCCACTCCGGGTGGAACTCGTACTTGGTCACGTTGATCGCGCCGAGGCGGTTCGGGTCGCTGTCGCTCACGACGGTGGAGCCGAAGTACGCCACGTACTGCCGGGGCGCGCCGTCGGGGAACTCCACGCAGTGCGCCGCCGTGAGGATGACGCGCGGCGTGATGAGGGTGCCGGTGCACAGCTGGGCCCCGTCGGTCTCCGAGAACTCGCTGTAGAGGAGCGCGACCGCGGGATAACCGGTCGTGGGAGTGCCGCCGACGATCGCGCCGGTGGACTCTCCGATCGCCTCTTCGATCGCCACGTCGTCGCCGCCCGGCTCGAGGGCACACCCGGCGACGAGCGCCAGGAGGATCGAGAGAGCCACATGAGCCAAGGTACGCATCGACATCCTCCCTGCCCGGGCCAGCAGCGATGGGTCGTCTGCAGGGGCCATACCCGCCGCGCATCGGCGGAAGGATGGGAAAAGACTGGAAGGACGATCCCGGCAGCGGCGGGCGCTGGAGCCTCGACTCCACACGTGATGCCGGGCCTCGTCGCGCGAGCGTGCTTCTGGTTATTGAAGCGCGGCGTTGACACGCAGCGTCAGAGGGCGGTAAGAAGCGCCGCCTACATGTAGCAGGCGTTTCGTCGGATTGCTCAGAAAGCCGGGTGGTACCAATGCGTTCTCTTCACTTCGTTCGACTCATGGGTTCGATCAGCCTGCTCCTGGCGGGCGCTCTCTCGGGCTGTGCGGGCGCCGAGCTCGGCGATGCCATCGACAACGGGGCCGATGGTGACGGCGATACGGGCGTCGGGGGTGATTCCCCCGCAGAGGGGGACCTGAGAGACCAGCTCGCCCGGGCGACTCCGTTCACCATCGCCGACGGCGCCGGCGGCAGCAGCGCCCATGTGAAGGCGGTCGCGGTGAGCGGCGGTGAGACCGCCGCCGTGGACCTGGCGATCGCGGGCGGCATCGTCACGCTGTCGCTCGACGAGCAGGACCGGATCAGGTTCCACGATCTGCTGGTGGACAGCGACGACGTCACCGTGTCTCCCACCGTGGTGCCGCCCGATGGTCTGGTCTTGACCGACCTGACCATGGAGCTGGCCGAGCCGGTCAGCGTGCAGGTGGGGTCGACGGCTGACGGCGACGAGATCGCGGCCGGCGCCGAGCTCTCGATCAATGTGAAGTGGGCGGTCGAGGTCGACCACGGCGTGGTCGACCTGGCGCCGATCCGGCTGCCCGATCTGGCCTTCGACCTGTCGCTCGAGGCGGATGCCTCCGGTCGGCTGGCGGCTCACCTCACCGCGTCGCACCCGGGGCTGTTCTGGAGCTGGGCGGGGATCTTCGAGCTGCACGATCTCGAGCT
>DATFRY010000007.1:0-3750 GCA_035262925.1 Kofleriaceae bacterium
GGGGTACGAGCTGGTGCGGCGGGCACACACCGCGAGCTCGACCCGGCGCGAGCTGCGCCGCGCCTACTCGTGGCTGGCCGGCACCTCGCCATGGCGTGAGCGCTTCGCCGCGCTGGACGAGCGGCCCGCGCGCGATCTGCCGGTCCTCTCCGCCGCCGATCCGACCGGCCCGAGCGGCTGGGTGCTGGCCCGCCCGGCCCAGGACGGCCACCGCCCGATCGCCGCGTTCGACGGCGATCTCCTGGTCGACGAGGTGACCGAGTCGGTGCAGGTGGACACCGGGCAGAGCGAGGGCCTCGGCGAGGTGACGCGGGTGGAGCAGAGCCCGCTCCTGGGCGAGGACGACAGCGCGCCGCGCGACTACCAGACGCTGCCGCCGCCGGTCGAGGGGTCGTTCGAGTCGGTGCTCGACGAGTGGATCGTCGACGACGTCCGCATTCGCGATCGCCTGCGCGAGACGTTCGGCGACGACCGCGAGCGCTCGTCGTCGCCGGTCGACACGCGCTTCGTGGCCGGCGAGGTGGAGGTGCCGGCGCCCGGATCGGCGGCCGGCGATCCGCTGCGCATCCTCGACTCCGACCACGCGTTCACCGCGCTGTCGCGGCCGCTCGGTGCGCCGGAAGCGGGCGCGCGCGCGTACCGCGACGACATCACCGATACGTCGCCGATGGCGGGCGAGGACGAGGGCGACGCGCCGGCGGATCGGGCGCCGCCACCGCCCCCGCGGGCGGGCCGCGCCGCGCCGTCCGCGCCGTCCGCGCCGCCTCCCGCGCAGCCCACGGTCGTGGTCGGCGCGGAGCTCCGCCTCCGGGTCGGCGGCGGCGAGGACACGGGCCCGTGAGCGCCGACTCGGTGTAAGGTAGGTCGAGGCCTCCGCGAGGATCAGCCATTCTGATCGACCTCCTGCTCAACGGCTGTCTCGGGCTCGCCTTCGCCCTGTGCGCACGCGACCGCATCCGCACCGAGGGGCCGTTCGCGAGCCCGTCGTTCCCGCTGGTGGCGATCTTCATTGGCGTGGTGCTGACCCCGGTCAACCTGTACCTCTACCTCGCGCACCCGGCGTGGAGCTGGATGTACCTGTTCGACCCCGAGGGGGTGACCGGGCTGACCATGGCGTCGCTGCTCGCCCACGTCGCCATGGTGGTGGGCGGCTGGTACGGCGGCGCGCGCCTCGTCCGGGCCGGCAAGAAGAAGGAGCAGCTCGCGTTCTACGCGCTCGCCGGGGGCGCCGCGCTGGTCCTGCTCGCCCTGTCGCTGTGCTGGGGCCGCGTCGGCCGCTACGGCACCTTCCGCGAGTTCACCGATGGCCGCGCCCTCGCCCTGATGGAGGGGAAGCTGGGCTACGTGCTGGTCGTGATCGCGGCCGGCGTCGCCACGGCGGCCGGCTTCGTCGGGCTCGAGCTCATGCGCGACTCGCGCCGGGTGCGAGCCCGCTGACATGCACCGGGTCCGGCGCGCGCTCGCGACCTCGGCGGTGATGGCCGCGCTGGCGGGCGGATGCGGCCCGGTCGCGTACATCAAGCAGGTGACGCGCAAGGCGAGCGCCGACGTCGAGGCGGCGCGGACCGCCCACGCCGACACCTACGCCCCGTTCTGGTACACGCTCGCGGTCGAGTTTCTCGGCAAGGCGCGCGAGGAGGCGGCCGAGGCCAACTTCCAGGCCGCCGACCGGCTCGGCGAGCAGGCATCGGAGGCGGCGGACAGGGCGCTCGATCAGGCGCTGGCCAGGGCGCCGCGCCGCGCCCGCGCGCCGGAGGAGGCGCCCACCGGCGGTGCGCGGTGATGCGCGCCGATCGCGCCGATGGCGCCGGGCCCGGCCCGCTGCACGCCGCGATCGCCGCGCTGGCCGCGCTGGCCGCGCTGCTCGCCGTCGCGACCGCGGCGCTGGGAGCCTGCGCCACCCCCGATCGCATGCGCGGCGAGATCGGGCAGGTCCTCGGCACCATCCAGGCCGCCCGGGCCAGCGGCGCGGAGGTGTGCGCGCCCGCCCAGCTGGCCCGGGCGGTGGCGCACGTCGAGTTCGCCGCCCTCGAGCTCGACGAGGGCGACTACTACCGGGCGCGCTCGGAGCTGGCCGTCGCCGGCAAGAGCGCGGACGACGCGCTGCGCCTGTCGCCGCGCGCGCGCTGCGCGGCGGCGGCGAACACCGCCGACCTGGACCGCGACGGCGTGCCCGACGATCGCGACGAGTGCGGGTCGCAGCCGGAGGACCGGGACGGCGTGCACGACGAGGACGGCTGCCCCGACCCGGACAACGACGGCGACGGCCTGCCCGACGTGACCGACCGCTGCCCCGACGCCGCCGAGGACCGCGACGGCTTCGAGGACGGCGACGGCTGTCCCGACGCCGACAACGACCGCGACGGGCTGGTCGACCGGGTCGACCAGTGCCCCGGCCAGGCCGAGGACCAGGACGGCCACGACGACGACGACGGCTGCCCCGACTGCGATGACGACGGCGACGGCGTGCCGGAGTGCCCGCAGGCGGTCGACCGCTGCCCGGGCCAGGCCGGCCGGCCGCCCGACGGCTGCCCGTTCAAGGGCGTGGTCCTGACCGAGCGGCGCATCGAGATCGGCCAGCCCATCCTGTTCGTCGGGCGCAAGCAGTGGATCAGGCCGGCATCGCGGCCGGTGCTCGACGAGGTGGCGCGGGTCCTGGCTGCTCACCCGCGCCTGCGCGTGCGCGTCGACGCGCACACGGACGCCCGGGGCCCGGCCGCGCGCAACCTGCGCACGAGCCGCGCGCGCGCCGCCGCCGTGAAGCGCTACCTGGTCGGGCGGGGCATCGACGCGAACAGAGTCAGTACGGAAGGTTATGGCGGGCTGAGGCCGATCGCGGACAACCGCACACGGCGCGGCCGATGGCGGAACAACCGCGTCGAGCTGGTCATCACGGGCCGCTGAGCAGTGGATCTCTGATAATCATGTCCGTGATGTTCGTGATGTCCGTCAGGAGCGGCCTCGTCACCGCGGCCGGCGTCGCCCTGCTGTCGCTGCTCGCGCCGGCCGGCGTGCTCGACGAGCGCGCGGCTCATGCCCAGGGCAAGAGCCGTGCGGTCAAGGAGGTCGAGAGCAAGACGGCCCTGGCGATGGAGAACTTCGACCTGCTCGAGTTCGAGACCGCGCGCAAGCAGCTGGCGGAGGCGGTCGTCGCCGCCAAGAAGAACAGGCTCGACCGGCAGCCGGCCCTGGCCCGCGCCTATCTCGACCTCGGCATCGTCGAGTTCGCGGGGCTCAAGGACGCCGAGGCCGCGCGCGAGGCGTTCGCCGCCGCGGTGGCGATCGATCCCGACATCGAGATCGGCGTCGCCTACCGCACGCCGGCGATGGCCGAGCTTCTGCGCGAGGTGAAGAAGGGGCCGACCCCGGCCGCCGTCGACGACGCGGACGCGGGCGAGGAGTCGGCAGGCGACGGCTGCGGCGCCATCCCCGGCATCGAGCACACGCCGGTCGACCGCGGGGGCATCGGGCAGCAGCAGGCGATCAGCGCGCGGGTCGGCGACCCGGTCAAGGCCGAGCGGGTGAGCCTCTTCTACCGCGCCGCCGGGGCCGCGAAGTACATCGAGGTGCCGATGCGCCGGCGCTCGGGCAGCTGCACCTACGTGGCGGCCATCCCGGGCACGGCCATGCACGGCAGCGCCATCCACTACTACGTCGCGGCGGTCGCCGGCGGCCAGACCGTGGCCAGCAAGGGGTCGCGCACCTCGCCCAACATCATCGAGCTGGGCGCGGGCGAGGGCGACGGCGAGG
>DATFRY010000008.1:0-2486 GCA_035262925.1 Kofleriaceae bacterium
AGGCGGCCAGGAGCTGCTCGTCCGCCCGGCGGCGCTCGGTGATGTCGCGCGCGACGATGGCCACGCCGGTGACCTGCCCGCCCCGTCCCACGATGGGAGACGCGGTCAAGGACACCGAGATGGCCGCGCCGTCCTTGCGCCTGCGGGTGGTCTCGTGGTGCTGGACTCGCTCGCCGCCGGCGACCCGCTGCAGGACCTCATCCATCTCGTCCTGGCGGTCGTCGGGCAGGAGCAGCGACATCGAGCGGCCCAGCATCTCCGCGGCGCCGTAGCCATAGACCATCTCGGCCCCGCGATTCCAGCTGGTGACCACGCCGTCCGTCGTCGCCCCGATGATGGCGTCGTCCGACGAGTCGACGATCGAGGCCAGGAGCGCGTTGCGGTCCGCGCCCGTGTCCGCCGCCAGCGCCTCGCCGTGTGGATCGAGACCCGCTTTCATTCCTCTCCCGTCCGCGCAGCTCCGAATGGTTCAGATCGGCACACCCCGATCTCTCCTCCTGTCGGGCGAGGTCCGATTGTCGCGTCGGCGCGGCGCCCAGCTGGCTGTCCGGTTCCGTCCTATACGGCCAGGTGGCCGCGTATCTCACTCGACCAGGCCGACCCGCAGCGCGTAGCGCATCAGCTCGGCGTTGCTGCCCATGTTCATCTTGTCCAGGACGCGCGTGCGATAGGTGCTGATGGTCTTCTCGCTGAGCGCGAGCGCGACGCCGATCTCCTTCACCGACTTGCCGCGCGCGAGGAGGAGGAGGACCTGGAGCTCGCGGTCCGACAGCGACTCGTGCGGGGGCCTGGAGCCGGCATCGACCACGGCCGCGGCCAGGCGCTCGGCCATCGTCGGGCTGACGTAGCGGCCGCCGCCGAGCGCCTTGCGCACCGCGCGGGTGAGCTCCTCCGGCGCGCTCTCCTTGGTGACGTAGCCGGCCGCGCCCGCCCGCAGCGCGCGGATCGCGTACTGCTCCTCGCCGTGCATGCTGAGGACCAGGACCGGCAGGTCGGGGGCCAGGGCGCGCGACTCCTTGAGCACGTCGAGGCCGTCGCGCCCCGGGATCGACAGATCGAGCACCACCAGGCTCCAGCGCTGATCGCGCACCAGCTCCAGCGCCGCCGGCCCGCTCGCCGCCTCGCCGAACACCGCGCCGGGCAGGTCCTCGGCCAGGAGCTGGCGCACCCCGCGGCGCAGGACCGCGTGATCGTCCACCAGCAGGATGCGCAGCGCGGCCGCCTCGCTCATGGCCCGCCGGGCGCCGGACCCACCGGGACTCGCACGACCGCGACGGTGCCGCGGCCCGGGCCTCCGCGCAGCTCGAGGGCGCCGCCGAACTGCGCGGCCCGCTCGCGGATGCCGAGCAGGCCCAGCGAGCCGGAGCGGGTCTCCTCCGCCTCGCCGATGCCGCGGCCGTCGTCCGCCACCTCGAGCACGACGCAGCGCTCGCGCTCGCCCAGACGCACCCGCACCTGGCGCGCGGCGGCGTGGCGGGCGACGTTGGTCAAGAGCTCCTGCAGGATGCGGAACAGCGCGGCGGCGCGCTCGCGCTCGACCGACAGATCGCCGTCGGGCAGCGAGAGCTCGACGGCGAGCCCGGACCGCGACGCGAACTCGCGCGCCTGCCACTCGATCGCCGCCGCCAGGCCGAGGTCGTCGAGCAGGCTGGGCCGGAGGCCGGTGGCGACGCGCCGGATGGTCTGGATGCAGCCGTCGATCTGCGCGCTCATGGCGGCGAGCCGCTCGCGCAGGGCCGGGCGACCCTCCTCGCCGGCGGCGCCGGCCAGGCGGCGTCCGATCCAGGCGACGTCCATCTTGAGCCCGGTCAGCTCCTGGCCCAGGACGTCGTGGATCTCGCGGGCCAGGCGCGCCTTCTCGCGCTCGGCCGCCGCGTCGACGTGAGCGGCGAGCGAGCGCAGGCGGTGCTGGGCCTCGGCCAGCTCCTCGTCGTGGCGGCGCCTCTCGGTGTCGTCGCGCGCCACCACGGCGAGGCCCAGCGGGCGGCCGTCGTCGTCGCGGATCGCGGTCATCACCGCGCTGGCCCAGAACCGCGAGCCGTCGCGTCGCCGTCGCCAGCCGTCGACCTCGAGGCGCCCGCGCCTGCCGGCGGCGTCGAGCTCGGCGAGCGGAGTGCCGGCCGCGACCTCCTCGTCGAGGTACAGGCACGAGACCTGCCGCCCGACGATCTCGCCGGCCGGATGACCGGTCATGCGCTCGGCCCCTGGATTCCAGGTGGCGATGCGCCCGTCGGGGTCGACCAGGAAGATGGCGTAGTCCGCCACCCCGCCGACCAGGAGCCGATATGGCTCACCTCCCCCGGCCCCCATCCGATCGATTGTCCACCACGCGGTGCGCTCGAACAAGCGACTGATTTCGACGGGGAACCCCGCCGACTTCGTCGGCACCCCGTCCGGGGCCGCTTGACCCCGCGCGGGTAGCTCCGGCGCATCTCCGAGCGGCATGGCGAGGAGCGAGGCGAGGCGATGTATCGTGGACGGGGGAG
>DATFRY010000009.1:0-2994 GCA_035262925.1 Kofleriaceae bacterium
TTCACCCGTCTCGCCACGGCCGGGGTGGTCTTCTTCGGCATCCGTGAGATCAGCGGCCGCGGGGACGCGAGCGAGGCCGCGGCGCGGCGCGGACCGGGCGTCCTGCGCCAGTTCGTCGAGGGCTGGGCCTACGTCGGCCGCACGAAGATGGTGCGTGGTCTGGTTCTCGGCATCCTGGCCGCGTTCGCCGCGGGCGGCATGGTCGTCGGCAGCGCCAAGTTCTACGCCGTCTCGCTCTCGGCCGGCGAGTCCGCGTTCGCGATCCTGTTCGCGATGATCTTCGTGGGACTCGGCCTCGGCATCGCGGTCGGACCGAAGCTGATCGGCGCGCTGTCCCGGCGGCGCTGGTTCGGGCTCTCGATCGTGCTCGCCGGGGTCAACGTCGCCCTGATGGCGTTCGCCTGGCACCTCTCGGTGGCCGTGATCCTCGTCGTGCTCGTGGGTGTGGCGGCGGGCATGGCGTTCCTGTCCGGCACCACCCTGCTCGGTGGCGAGGTCGCCGACGACATGCGCGGCCGGGTCTTCGCCTTCGTGAACATGTCGACCCGGGTCGTGCTGATGTTGGCGATCGCGCTGGCGAGTGTCCTGGTCGGCCTCGGCAGCGTCCGCGAGTTCTCCATCGTCGGCCTGACCGTGAACCTCTCGATGACGCGCGCCCTGCTCTTCGCGGCGGGTCTGGTGGCCGCCTTCGCCGGCGTGGCCGCCTTCCGCCAGATGGACGACAAGGCGGGGGTGCCGGTGCTCGCCGACATCTGGGCGTCGCTGCGCGGGCGCCCACTCGTCGTGCCCGAGCAGGCGCCCCGGCAGGGTGTCTTCGTGGCCTTCGAGGGCGGCGAGGGCTCCGGGAAGTCGACCCAGGTGGAGTTGCTGGCGGAAATGCTGCGCGGCGAGGGCTGGGACGTGGTGGTGACGAGGGAGCCTGGCGCCACCGCGGTCGGCCAGCGCATCCGGGGCCTGCTGCTCGACCGGGCCGCCGGCGTCTCCGGCGCGGTCACCCTCGCGCCACGGGCCGAGGCGCTCCTCTACGCGGCCGACCGCGCCCACCACGTCGCCAGCGTCGTCCGGCCGGCGCTCGCCAACGGCAGCATCGTGATCAGCGACCGGTACATCGACTCGTCGCTCGCCTACCAGGGTGCCGGGCGCACGCTGCCTGTCGACGAGGTCTCCTGGCTCTCGGAGTGGGCCACCGGCGGGCTGCGCCCCGACCTCGTCGTCCTGATCGACATTGACCCGACGACGGGCCTTTCCCGGGTCGCCGGTCGCGGCGCAGCAGACCGGCTCGAGTCGGAGCACATCGAGTTCCACGAACGCGTCCGGTACGCGTTCCTCGACCTGGCCGCGTCGGATCCCAAGCGCTACGTCGTGGTCGACGGCAACGCGGCGCCGGAGGAGATCGCGCGCGTGGTCCTCGAGCGGGTACACGCTCTCCTACCGCCCGAGACGCCGACCGACGGCCTCGTCGGTGGCGGTGACGCGTCCGGTCGCGAGGAGGCGGGACCGGCCCTGCCTCCACCGCCCGTTGATCCGCGCCAATGGACCGCGGAGCACAACGGCGCGCACACCGGCGGCTCGGGGCTGGTGCGTCGCGTCGTTGCGGAGCCCTCCACGCCCGATACTGGACGACATGGGTGAGCTTCCCCCGGTCTTCGCCCGGCTGGTAGGCCAGGACGAGGCCGTGGTGACGCTGGTCGCCGCGGCGCACGCGGCGGCGGCGACCGTCAGGGGCGAGACGCCGCCGGCCGGCGTGATGACCCACGCCTGGCTCTTCACCGGCCCGCCCGGCTCCGGGCGGTCGGTGGCCGCGCGCGCCTTCGCGGCCGCGTTGCAGTGCCCGACCGGGGGTTGCGGGACCTGCGCGGACTGTCACACCACGCTCGCCGGCACCCACGCCGACGTCCGCCTCGTCGTGCCGGAGGGCCTCTCCATCTCGGTCAGGGAGATGCGGTCCCTCGTCTGGCGGGCCGCCGGCTCGCCGGCCCGTGGTCGCTGGCAGGTGGTCCTCATCGAGGACGCCGACCGGCTCACCGAGCAGGCCGGGAACGCGCTGCTGAAAGCGGTCGAGGAGCCGTCGCCGCGCACGGTGTTCCTGCTGTGCGCGCCCTCCACCCATCCGGACGACATCTCGGTCACGCTCCGCTCGCGCTGCCGGGCGGTGCAGCTGCGCACGCCCGCCGCGGACGCGATCGCCGGGATGCTCGTCGGCGAGGGCCACGACCCGGGGACAGCCGCCTGGACAGCCGCCGCGGCTCAGGGCCACATCGGCCGGGCCCGGTGGCTCGCGCGCGACGCGCCGGCCCGTGAGCGCCGCGCCGCGGTGCTCACGGTGCCGCGCCGGTTGACGAGCGTGGGCGCCTGCTTCGACGTCGCCGCCGCCATGGTGAAGGCGGCCGAGGAGGAGGCCAGGGACGCGGTGTCCGAAGTGGACGCCAAGGAACGGGCCGAGCTCGAGGTCGCGCTCGGCGGCGGTGGCACTGGCAAGGGCGTTGCCGTCGTGGCGCGGAGCGCGAGCGCCGCCTTGAAGGAGCTCGAGGATCGGCAGCGCACGCGGTTGAAGCGGGCCCTGCGCGACGCGCTCGACCGGGCGCTGATCGACCTCGCCGGGTTCTACCGGGACGCGCTCGTTCGCCGGCTCGGCGCGTCGGTCGGGGCTGTCCATGTCGATGCGGCTGACGATGTGGCCGGGGCCGCCGCGGCGTGGTCGCCGGAGAGCATCCTTCTGCGCCTCGAGGCGGTGCTGGAGTGCCGGGCAGCGATCGACGCGAATGTCAAGCCACAGATCGCCGTCGAGGCGATGATGGTCGCGCTGTGGCGCCCCGAGGCGACGGGCCTGACGCTGTCGACCGTCCGCCACATCACGAGGCAGTAGTTATCCACAGGTCGAAAGATAGGCCTTGCCGAAAGGGTGGCCGATCGCGGTAGCGTGCCCCGCGGGACCACACGGTCCGTGGCCACGACAGCGAGGGTTGCCAGGTGGATGAGGAGTGGATCGACAAG
>DATFRY010000010.1:0-11997 GCA_035262925.1 Kofleriaceae bacterium
CGGAGAGCTGGCTCCAGACCCGCCCCCCGAAGCGGCGCGCGGCGAACGAGTGCCACCTGCGGATGCACGTGTGGCCGTTCATGGGCGAGAGGCGGCTCGCCGAGGTCACGCCGGAACTCGTCCGCCGATTCAAGCGGCGCCTGGAGGAAACGCGCGTCCAGCGCCACGGCGCGAAGAACGATACCGGCAAGGTTCTGTCAGAGAACACCGTCGCGAACGTGCTGCGCACGCTGTCGAAGTTCCTCGGCGACATGGACTATCCGATTCGGCTCAAGCTGCGCGTGGCGGAGGCCGCGTACGCGTGGCTCAGGACCACGAGCGACGTGACGCGCTTCCTTGCCGCCTGCGGCACCGGGTGGTTCAGCATCGCCGCGGCGATCGCGGCCTACGCGGGGTTGCGCAAGGGAGAGGTCGCTGGCCTGCACCGCGAGGACATCGACCTCGCCAACGGCACGATCGCGGTGACGCGGTCGTACGACGGACCCACGAAGTCGAAGCACGTGCGGCACGCGCCGATCGCGCCCGACCTGGCCGATCTCCTGAGGCCGTGGCTGCTCCGCCATCCGGGGCCGCTCGTCCTGACGGTCAACGGACACGCGATCACGAAGCGCACCGCCATGGACAAGCGGACGCGCGCCGCGTGCAAGAGGGCAGGGGTCGACGCCGTCAACTTCCACCAGCTCCGCCACACGGCCGGCTCGCACCTGGCGAAGCGGGTCGCGCTGCCGATCGTCGGCGCGGTGCTCGGCCACGCCGATCCGAAGACCACCCAGCGCTACGCGCACCACGACACGGCGGCGCTTGCGAAGGACCCCCGGCTCCACCTATCCTTCGCTCCCCCCGCCGGGGAACTGGTCGCCATTGGACACGCTGTGGACACGAACGACGAAGCGGCTCCGGCGTCGGCTGAAAACATAGCGAAATCAACTAGGTCCCATAGCTCAGGTGGATAGAGCGACGGTTTCCTAAACCGTAGGTCGCAGGTTCGAGTCCTGCTGGGATCACTGGAATAGAGGCCGTCGGCCGCCGCCGAAGCCCTACGGCTCAGCGATTGCTCGGCACTTCGAGCGGCCGGCCGTTGTCACCGGTTCCTGCCAGTCTTGAATCGATGAGGCGTGCGGCTGCACAGAAGCGAGTCCCGAGGAGCCTGAACGGTTCCGGTGCGGTCATGGTTCGGACGCGCAAGCAGCTTGAGGAGCGCGCCGAGAAGACGGCACGGGATCTACTCGGGGTGTCACGCGTACGGGCGTTCAAGATGCTGGACGGCGGAAAGCTGCGCGGCACGCTGGCCGAGGCGGCGCTCACGCCCATCCGCGACCTGCTCGCTGACTGACTGAGGAGCGGATGGCAATCCGGCGCGCGACGCCGCGCGAATGCTTCGATGAGTTCGTCGAGCACCTGAACAAGCTCATCCACGCCACACTGCCGACAAACGTGCCGCTCGACGTTGAGACGCGAGACGACCGGCCTGCCTGGGGGACCTTGGTGTTCCGGGGCGCTTACACGGTGCCTCTGCCAACGAAGCATCACGGCATCATCCACCTGCATCTCGGCCAGTTGCTCGAGTGTACGCAAGACAAGGATCGCCCTGCTTCCGAGCGGTGGTACATGCCCCACTAGATCAGGCTCGGCAAGGGGCGCCTCGACATGGACAAGTCGCACGTACCCACAGGTTTCCTGTTGTTCGAGGACTTGATCCGTTTCCTGATCAACGATCTCGGTGTCCGATCGCCAAGGAAAACCTGGCACCAGCGTCTGATCGACTCCGAGAAGAGGTTCCACCAGGAGTTCAACACCAAGATCAAGGGGGCCTGAGCCGGGGAGCTCCTTCCACGGCTCGCGCATCGTCCCGCTCAACGGCTTGACGACGGAGGCGGCGGAGGGTGGGCCGTGTCGTTGGGTGCGGCGTGCCGCGGTCGATACCCGAGAGGGGATGCCGGGTGGCGGGTGCGTGGCCGCGTCGCCGCGGTCCCCTCCCCGACGACGATCATGATGGCGCACTGGTCATCGCGCTGCGGCGTCTGGGTCCAGGTGGGCGATGGACTTGTGGAGGAGGCGCAGGAGGTCGCGGCGCTCGGTGGGGGAGAGGCCGGCCCAGATGCGGGTCTCGGTGGCGTCGAGGGTGGTCTCGATGCGGGCGCGCGACCTGGCGGGGACGCGAGGCTCGAGGAGGAAGGCGCGGCGGTCGGCGGGGGAGGGGATGCGGCGGACCAGGGACTGGGCCTCCATGCGGTCGATGGCGCCGGTGAGGGTGCCGCTCGAGAGGGCCACGTGGCGCTGGAGGGCGCCCATGGTCATGGGGCCGACGAGCCAGAGGACCGACAGGATGTGGGCCTGCTCGGCGGAGAGGCCGTGGTCGGCCAGGGCGCGGTTGTGGATGCGGTTGACCAGGCGGAACAGGCGGACCAGCGCGTTGCCCAGCGAGGCGCGCAGCCTTTCATCTTGCATGCGAGATTATTATCTCGTATCCAAGATGAAGTCCATGGAGCGCTCCGTTCACCTCAGGCTGCTCGAGGAGCTGCGCGCGGGGCCGGGATGGCCCGGCGCCGCCGGCGCGGGCGGGCCCGGCGGTGATGGGTTCGCCGCGCTGGCCGTCCCGGTCGAGCGCTATCGCGATGCGGACCGGGCCGAGCGCGAGCGAGCGGCCCTGTTCGCGGAGGCGCCGCGGGCGGTGGCGGGGTCGAGCTCGATCGCGGTCGGCGCGTGCGTGCCGGTCGATGTGCCGGGCGCGGCGATCATCCTGACGAGACGGGACGATGGGGCGATCGCCGCGATGACCAACGCCTGCCGCCACCGCGCGACCCGGCTCATCGACGGGGCGTGCTCGCCGAAGGCGCTGGTGTGCCCGTACCACGGATGGACGTACGATCTGCGCGGCCGGCTGATCCACGCGCCGCATGCGGCGGCGTTCGGCGGGGCGTGCGAGCGGCGCGACCTCCGCCGTGTCGCGGTCGAGGAGCGGCACGGCCTGGTCTGGCTCGGGGCCGGGGTCGACGGCTATCTCGGCGAGCTGGGCGCGGACCTCGCGGCGCTCGGGCTCGACCGGGCGGTGGCGTGGCGCCGCAGCCGGACGACCCGCCGCTGCAACTGGAAGCTGGTGATCGAGGCCTTCCTCGACGGCTACCACATCCGCGTCCTTCACCGGGATTCCATCTACCGCTTCTTCCTCGACGCCGCGTCGATCGGCGAGCCGGTCGGGCGCCACATCCGGGCGGTGAGCGCGCGGCGCGCGATGCGCGCGGCACCGCCCCGCCTCGACGCCGTCGCCGACCTGCGCGAGCTCGGCACGCCGAGCTACGTGCTGTTCCCGGGCACCGTGGTGATCGAGCACCCCGACTTCGTCTCGCTCATCGCGCTGACGCCGACCGCGGCCGCCGTCACCGAGGTCGACCACCTCATGCTGGTCCCGGCCGACCGCGCGGGCGACGCGGACCGCTGGGATCGCAGCTGGGCGCTCATCGAGGACGGCGTGCTCCAGCGCGAGGACCTGTGGGCGTGCGAGCAGATCCAGCGCAGCATCGACGCCGGCGCCGGCGACGAGCTCCTGTTCGGAGCGCTCGAGCAGCCGGTCCGCTGGTTCCACGCCGCCATCGAGGCCGAGCTCGCGGCGGCCAGCGCGGTGGGCTAGCGTCGGTCGGCGGCGGTCAGCCGCCCGACTCGGCGGTCGCTCGCGCCGTGTGGCGGACGATCGCGGGGACGACGATGCGCCACACGGCGCGCGGTGGGTACTCGTGGCCGACCCCCGCGAGCGGGACGAGCTCTGCGCCGGGAATCTCCGCCGCCAGGGCGACGCCGTGGGCGTACGGGAACAGCGGATCCTCGGTGCCGTGCAGGACCAGGGTCGGGGCCCGGATGAGGCCCAGGCGCGGCCGCAGCGGCTCGCCGTCGCCTCGCAGGAGAGCGTGGTTCTTCGCGCTCGACGCCATGTCGATGGTGCGATCGAAGACCCGGCCCGCCAGCGCGCGGCGGGCATCCTCGTCGCGGGGCAGCGAGCCCGCGTATGCGCGCTCCTCGGCCACGAGGTGATCGATCACCGCATCCCGCCTCGACCAGTCCGGCTCGGCCACCTCTCTGGCGAAGTGGGCCTGCAGCTTCGCCGAGACAGGCGGGAGGTCGGGGCTGTCCGACCCGGCGCCGCCCGGTCCCGAGCTGGTCGACATGAGGACGAGCGCGGCGACCCTCGCTGGATGCTCGATCGCCACGACCTGCGCCATGGCGCCGCCCATCGACACCCCCACGATGCTGGCGCGGGCCAGCCCGAAGGCATCCAGCAGGCCGACGACGTCCGCCACCAGATCGCCACCGGTGTAGGGGGGAGCCCCGGCCTCGTAGGTGACCGACTGGCCGGTGTCGCGCAGGTCGTAGCGCAGGACGAACCGCGCGCCCTCGGCCAGGAGCCGGCAGAAGTCGTCCTCCCAGTAGTCCATCGCCCCGCCGTTCCCGCCGATCAGCAGGATCGCAGGGCACGCGTCGTCGCCGAAGGTCTCGACGCACAGCTCGACGCCGTTGGCCGTGACGGTCTTCGGTCCGCCCTTGCCTGGCATGCCGGGAGGATGGCATGCGGGAGGCGCGCGGGCCGCATCGCCCTCGCCAGCGACGGGCTACGGCGGAAAGCCCGGCGCGATGACCGCGCACATGCGGGCCGGGCTGGTCACCCCCTCGCGCTCGAACCAGGCGCTGGCCGCGGCCGCATCGGCGTCGCCCCGGCCCGGGCCGAGGAGATCGCCGAGGCGCCGCCGCGCGCAGGCAAGGGCCAGCTCCTGGCCGGCGGTCGCGGCCGCGGCGCGCGCGAGGCGGAGCTCGGCCGCGGCGCGCGCGCGGTCGCCGCACAGGTTGGCCGCGCCGGCGCCGATGAGGTGGGCCCAGCTGCTGGCGTAGGGGCAGCCGCGCGCGGCGAGGCGGCGGGCGATGCGCGCGGCGCGGGCGAGCGGAGCGCGCCGGTCCCGGGCGGCCTGGGCCAGGAAGATGCGGCCGAGCAGCCAGTCGGTCTCGTTGCGCTGGATCTCGATCGACAGGAGGTGCGAGCGGCGCAGATCGGCCAGCGCGCGCCGCCAGCCGTCGTCGTCGGGCGACAGGGTGCCCTCGTAGAGCGCCAGGTCGGTGGCCGCGCGGAAGTCGTAGAAGTGCTGCAGGTGATAGACGCCGGCGGGCGGCACCCAGTCGGTCGACGACAGCCGGCGTCGCATGGCGGCCGGGTCGTCGCCGGTGAGCCAGGCGTGGCTCACCACGCGCGTGAGCGAGGTGAAGAGGTAGCGGTCGCCGCGGCGCTCCGCGTCCCGCAGGTAATCGTCGAGCAGGCGGTGCAGCTCGACGAACCGGCCCATGTGCATGAGCGACGCGATCTGGAAGTAGCGCAGCGTGTTGCGCTCGAAGGTGGTGCCCACCGTCTCCTGCGTCATCATGTCGAGCGCGCGCGTGCACTCCTCGCGGCCGCGGTGGAACTGACCGGCCAGGTAGGTCGACACGCCGCGCACCGCGTGCATGTACGCGACCAGCAGCGGGTCGCGCAGCGCGGCGGCGATGGCCGCGGCCGGCTCGATGAGCCGGTCGACCGCGTGCAGCTTGCCGCTGGTGGCCACGAAGCCGGCCTCGGTGGCGAGGGCGAGGCAGATGCGCCTCTTCTCGCCCAGGCGCAGGGACAGGCGGGTGGCCTTGGCCTGGAAGGCGGCGCCGCGGATGGTGTCGACCATGGCCAGGCCCACGCTGACCGCGCGGTGGATGTCGGCCTGGAGGAGCTCGGCGGCGCCGATGTCCTGCTCGCCTCGCTCCCTCCAGCGCAGCCCGGTGAGCCGCAGCCGCAGCCGCTCCCAGATCAGCGACGCGAGGGCCGACCGCGATCGGCGCGGCAGCCGCGCGCCCACCTCGGCGAGGAGGTCCGCGAGCGCCTTCATCCCCTCCTCGATGTGGCCGCAGATGAGGAGCTGCTCGGCCGCGCGCCGCTGACAGTCGCGCCGGAGCGCGGCGTCGGGCGCGTCGGCGGCCTCGAGGTAGGCCGCGGCCGCCTCGCGCCCGCGCCCGCCGGCTTCCAGCGCCTCGGCCAGCGACACCAGCAGGCCGCGCCGGTGGGACGGATCGTGCCGGCCGAGGTCGAGGGCGATCCGGTAGAGCCGCGCCGCGCAGTCGAAGGCCAGCACGCCGGCCGCGCGCGCGGCGGCCGCCTCGGCCTGCACCGCCGCGCCCGCGCGGTCGCCGGCCGCCTGCAGGTGGCGCACCAGCGCCTCCGACACGCCGCCGTCCGCCTCGAGCACGCGCGCCCACGCGGCGTGGTGCGCGACGCGGGCGGCCGGATCCAGGTGCTCGAGCAGCGCCTCGCGCACGCGGTCGTGGTAGGGCTCGATGAGATCGCTGGTGGTGGTGCCGGTGGTCATGACCAGCGATGCGCCGCGCAGGTGGGCCACGCTCCGGTGCGCCTCGGGCGGATCCAGGCCGGCGGCGCGCGCGACCAGGCTCTGCGCCATCGGCTCGCCGGCGATGGCCACGACCTCGAGCAAGCGCCGGTCGGCCGGAGCGAGCCGGCTCACGCGCGCGAACAGCGCCTCGTCCAGCCGCAGGTCGCGCTCCGGCGCGCCCCCGATCTCGAAGAAGCGGACGATCTCCTGCAGAAACAGCGGATGACCGCGCGCCTCGCGCGCCACGTCGGTCGGGCTGACCCCCAGCGGCCCGTCGACCCGCTCCATGAGGCGCGTCGCCAGCTCCTCGGCCTCGCGCGGCTCGAGGCTGGCCAGGTCGATGCGACGGGTCGAGGGCGGCAGCGCCTCCAGCGCCGAACCGCCGACGGGGCCGCCCCCGTCGCGCGCGGTGCGCGCCGCCACGACCAGCATCAGCGGCGGCGCCGGCGGGTGGATGAGCTCGCGCAGGAGCACGATGCTGTCCGCGTCGGCCCACTGGAAGTCGTCGATGACGATGACCAGGGGCCGGCGCCGGCGCAGCGCGGCCAGCATCTCGCGCAGCGCCGCCATCGCCTGGTTGCGCACCTGCTGGACGTCGAGGAGCTGCCGGGGCGGCGCGCGCTGCACCAGCGGGACGCGGCCAAGGACCGGGAACAGCCGGCCGAGGTGGCCGGCGCCCTCCGGCAGGACCGCCGCGGCCTGCCCGGGATCGAGGTGCAGGAGGTGGCGCGACAGCGCGTCGATGATCTCGTCGAACGCCTTGTACGGCACCGACTCCTTCTCGTAGCAGCGCCCCTCCAGCACCAGCGCGGCCGGTTCGGTCGCCACCAGCTGGTCGCAGAAGCGCCGCACCAGCGCGCTCTTGCCCACGCCCGACTCGCCGAGGACGAGGAGAGAGACGTGGCGGCCGGCGCTCATCTCGTCGAACGCCCGCCCCAGCGCGCCGAGCTGGGCGCCGCGGCCGACGAACGGCGGGAGCTGGCTCGCGCTCGCGGCGCGCCGCCGTCGCTCGCTCGCCGGTCGCGCGCCCAGCCGGGCCTGCACCTCCTCGCCCGACGGGCGCGACGCCGGATCGCGCCGCAGGAGATCCGCGGCCAGCTCATCGAGGTCGCGCGGCACGCCGGGCGCGAGGTCGCGCGCGGGCGGCGGCTCGCTGTGCTGCTTGTCGATCATGATGGACAGGAGCGAGCCCTGGTGGGGCAGACGCCCGGTCAGCACCTGGTACAGGATGACGCCGAACGAGTACCAGTCGGCGGCCGGGCCGACCGGGCGGCACGCCGCCTGCTCCGGCGCCATGTACGCGATGGTGCCGACCAGGGCGGCGTCATCGGCCTGCTCGGCCGGGGTCGCGCCGGTCACCATGCCGAAGTCGAGCAGGACCACGCGGTCCCCGGCGGTGACGAGCACGTTGGAAGGCTTGATGTCGCGGTGCAGCTTGCCCGCGCCGTGGATCGCCGACACCGCGAGCGCCAGCTGGCGCAGGGCGGCGCGCAGCCGGTCCTCGGCGCAGGTCCCGCGCGCCGCCGCCGCTGCGCTCGGGCGCGCGCCGCCGGAGGTGGCGGCGCCGATCCAGCCGCCCGGCGTTCCGCCGGTGAGCGTGTCGGCCAGCGGCAGCTCGTCGGGCTCTCCGGCGTCCATGGCCTGGTGCCCCCGGATGTGGCCGAGCAGTCCGACGCCCCGGATGAGCTCCATGGTGAAGAACCACTCCCCGTCCTCGCAGCACAGCTCGTCGAGGCGCACGAGGTTGGGGTGCTGCACGTCGGCGAGCGAGCGAAACTCCGCCTTGAGGCGGTAGAGCTCCTCCGGGTCGAGTCGGTAGAGCGTCTTCAGCGCGACCGGCATGCCGCGCTGCGTGTCGAGCGCCTCGTACACCACGCCCATGCCGCCCTGGCCCAGCTGGCGGACGATGCGGAACCGGTGCGTGCCGGCAAACCGGGGCACGGGTCGCATCCCGGGACCCGGGTCCGCCGCCGCCGTCATCGGCCGATCCATCCGGCCCCGCGGCGCGCCCATCGGTCGGGTCGACTCAGCGGCTCCGCTCCATCTCGATGAGCTCCCGCACGCTCGCACCCGCGAGATGTCCGACGGCCATCGCGGTCCACTGCGGGTTCACCGTGATGGTGGTCGGAAAGACCGACGCGTCGGCGACGAAGACGTTGCGCGTGCCGTGCAACCGGAAGCGGCTGCTCACCGCGCCGCGCGCCGGATCGTCGCTCATGCGCAGCCCGCCCTGCGGGTGTCCCGACGTCATCGCCAGGTGCTCGGCGGTGGCGGCGTTCTCGGCCAGCGCGCCGCGGACGCGCCGCGCGTCGCCGCGGTGGTCGGGGCCGAAGGCGGCGAGCGGATCGTTCTCGCCGCGATTGCCGGCGATCGCGACCCGCTCGGCGCCGGCGTGCAGGAAGAGGTCGACCAGATCGACCAGGGTCTCGTGGATGACCTCGATCTCGCCTTGCCGGAACCTGTACTCGACCTTGCCGTCGCGGTCGACCCTGCCGTGCTGCGGGCTGCCGATGGTGGTGACCGCCATGCCGAGGCGGCGATACGCGCGCATCCAGTCGCGATGCAGGCGGCCGATGCCGGGCAGCGAGGCGGCCATCGCGCCCGGAGGCAGGAAGCCGCTCTCGAGGATCGATCGCTCGTCGCCCGGCCGCACCGCCACGAAGCCGACGTGCACACCGAGGTGGGCCGGCCGCGCCGCCTCGTCGCGCCAGCGGCCGACCACGACCATGCCGTAGTTGAAGCCGATGCCGGCGCCGAGCAGATCTCGCCGGGCGGGAGGCGTGCAGCCGAGCGCGCCCTCATCGGCGCTGCGCACCAGCAGCGCCGGGCTGCCGACGGCGCCGGCCGCGACCACCACGACGTCGGCCGGCACCATGGTGTCCGGGTCGCGCTCCAGCCGCAGGCCGCGGGCGCGCACCATCCCGCTCGGCGCGTCGCGCACCGCGTCGATCGAGCGGACCGCCAGGTTGGGGTGAACCAGGGCGCCGGCCGCCTCGGCCCGGCCGAGGAAGGTGAGCTCGACGGTGCGGTGATGGCCGAAATGGCAGCCGTAGTTGCAGAGACCGCAGCCCAGGCAGCGGTCCCCGCGCATCCAGGGGTCTCCCGGCGCGTGCTGCCGCGGCCGGGTGGCGAGATCGGAGCGCAGGAGGGCGCTCTCGAGGCCCGCGTCTCTCGCGGCGCGCTCGAAGGTGAGCGACCAGTCGGGCATGAGGTCGCGCGCGTGCTCGGCGAAGCGCTGGACCCGGCCGACCTCGTCGAGCGCGTCGTCGAACGCGCGCCGGTCCAGCCCCGCCTCCACCTGCCAGCGGCGCAGCGTGTCGGGGCGCGGGCGCATCGCCACGCCGGCGTTGATGGTGCTGCCGCCGCCCACCACGCGCGCGCGCATGACGCGCAGGTCGAGGTCGGTGGTGGGAGTCATGAGGCCGTCGTCGTAGAGGAGCGCCATCGCGGCCATCAGGTCGAGCGGCGTCTCCGGCGGCGACACGCGCGGCCCGGCCTCGAACACCGCCACGTCGCACGGGCCGGCCAGCTCCGCCGCCGCCGCGGCGCCGCCGCAGCCGGAGCCGATGATCGCCACCTTCGGCCGGCCGTCGTTGCGAAACAGGCGATCGACCGGCGCGTCGGCCGCCTCGATGTGCCTGGCGCGGATCGCGCCCGGGTCGAGGCGGCTGCGGTCGGAGGTGGTGTAGCGGATGTAGTCGGCCAGGTCGGGCGCGATGGCGAGGATCGGCGCGCGCTCGTAGATCGGCTCGTAGCCGACGGCGCGTTCGGCGGCGGGCTGGCTGTAGTAGCTCACGCACAGCAGCTCGCGCAGAGCGCGCCCCATGTCGAGCACGGACGGGATCGGCAGGCCGAAGAGGCGGCGCGCCGCGTCCAGGATGTTGTGTCGCCACTCGTCGTCCGGATCGAAGAAGCGGCGGACCAGATCGGCGCGATCGTCGAGATCGAGGCGCCAGGGCGGGAGGAGGTGCGACCACAGCGAGACACCGATGACGACGTCGACCAGGTTGCGGATCAGGCGCCGGGGCGACTCGCGCGGCAGGCTGCGCAGGAACCCGTCGAGCCGATCGACCGCGACGTCGACCCGCGCCAGCTCGTCGCCGCTCTCCAGCCCCAGCACCTCCGGAAGGAGGGCCTGCACCGCCTTGCGATGGCGGTGCCCCAGGCCGCCGGCCAGCATGATCCTTCGCGACGCCATCCCTCGCATGGGCGAAGGACAAGCACGGGGCGGGCCATTCGCGGCCACCGGCGCGCCCGCGCGGCGCGCCGCCCATGTCGCGCGGGCGTCGGGAACCGCACAGATCGCGCGCCCGCCGACGTGGCGCCGAGGGGGTAGGACAGGCGGTGGAACAGCGCCCGTGTTCCGCGGCGGGCGTGGCGATCGGCCGCTCTGGCGTGAGGTGGAACGCGCGCGATCCGGGCCGCGCACCGAGAGGCTGATCCACTCCTCCCTGACATGCGCCTGGATCAGAGGGCCGCTGCAAGGCGCGTGGCGGCGCATCCCTTCGGAGCAGTCGGTGCTACTTGCCCCGGTGGGGCCGCCTTCCCCTGGCAGCCCGACTCCGTATTTGCTCGGCCGGTTCGTCGGCAGCCAAAGAACATACCGTCGGTTGGGCCTGCGCCCCGCCCTCCGCTAGCTCCGGAACTCCTCCGGGTTGATGCGAAACCGGCGGCACCAGCGCCGGATCTGGACGGGCGCCTTGTCGAGCGCGCGGGCGGTGGCGCTGACGTTGCCCCGGTTGCGCCGGAGGAGGTCGAGCAAGGCGGCGCGCAGGGCAGCGTCCTCGGGGCCGAGCTGGACATGGGCAGCGAGCGCGGCGCTCCGGATGGCGCCGGGCAGGTGATCGAGGCCGATCTCGCTCGACGATGCCAGCGCGACGGCGGCGCCGAGGGCCTGCTCCAGCTCGCGCACGTTCATCGGGTAGGAGTAGGTGAAGAACGCGCTGGCGGCGCGCGGCTGGATTGACAGCCCGTCCTCGGCCACGCCGAGGCGGCGCAGGAGGACGGCGATGAGCGAGCCGATGTCCTCCGGCCGATCGCGCAGGGGCGGCATCGCCACCTCGTACCCGGCCAGCCGTCCGTACAGGTCGCGGCGAAAGCGCCCCTCGCCGATGCGGGCATCGAGGTCCTGGTGGGTGGCTGCGACGACGCGCACGTTCACGCGCACGACCTCCGACGATCCGATCGGCCGCACCTCGCCCTCCTGCAGGAGTCGGAGCAGCGCCACCTGGGACTCCTCGGGCAGCTCGGCCACCTCGTCGAGGAACAGGGTGCCCCCGTCCGCCTTGCGCGCCAGGCCGGGGCGGTCGTCGCGCGCACCGGAGAACGCGCCGCGCCGGTAGCCGAACAGCTCGCTCTCGACCAGGGTGCGCGGCAGCGCGCCGCAGTTGAGCGGCACGAACGGGCCGGTCCGGCCGGACAGCGAGTGGACCGCCTGGGCGACCAGCTCCTTGCCGGTCCCGGTCTCGCCGACCACCAGCACCGGTACGCCGGTCGGCGCGATGCGCACGAGGTCGACCGCGCGGCGCTCGAGCGCCAGCGACACGGTGCGGAACACCTCCGGCACGGCAGGCTCGGCGGCCAGGTCGCGATCGCCCAGATCGCCGTG
>DATFRY010000011.1:0-4243 GCA_035262925.1 Kofleriaceae bacterium
GAGTTCGAGATCCTCCAGTTCCGCGGCGAGACCGGCGCCTACCTGGCTCCCGCGGCGGGAAAGGCCAGCCTGAACCTGATGAAGATGCTGCGCGAGGGCCTGCTGGTGGCCGTGCGCGGCGCGGTGCTGAAGGCGCGCAAGGACGAGAAGTCGGTCCGGGAGACGGGGCTGCGCGTGAAGTCCAACGGCGGCTACCGCGAGGTGGACGTCGAGGTCCTCCCGGTGCGCGGCAGCGGCCAGGGCGAGACCTGCTTCGTGGTCCTGTTCGAGGAACGCACCGCGGGCGCGCCCGGCCCCGCGCTCCGGCCCGCCGAGCCGCCGGAGCCCGTGCCCGCCAGCGCCGCCGATTCCGAGCGCGAGCTCGGGCGGACCAAGCAGGAGCTGGCCGCGACGCGCGAGTACCTGCAGTCCGTGATCGAGCAGCAGGAGGCGGCCAACGAGGAGCTGCAGTCCGCCAACGAGGAGGTGCAGTCGGCCAACGAGGAGCTGCAGAGCATCAACGAGGAGCTCGAGACCTCCAAGGAGGAGATCCAGTCCAGCAACGAGGAGCTGGCGACGGTCAACGACGAGCTGCAGAACCGCAACCTCGAGCTGGGCCAGTCGAACAACGACTTCACCAACCTGCTCGCCAGCGTGCAGATCGCGATCGTGATGCTGGGGCCCGACCTGCGCATCCGGCGCTTCACGCCCCTCGCCGAGCGCATGTTCAACCTGCTGGCCAGCGACGTCGGCCGGCCGCTGACCGACATCAAGCTCGCCATCGACCTGCCCAGCCTCGACCAGATGGTGCTGGACGTGATCGACTCGGTCAGCCCCAAGGAGTGCGAGGCGCGCGACCGCCACGGGCGCTGGTTCTCGGTGCGCATCCGGCCCTACAAGACGCTCGAGAACAAGATCGACGGCGCCGTGCTGATGCTCGTGGACATCGACGCGCTCAAGCGCGTCGAGCGGTCCCTGCGCGAGAGCGAGGGGCGCTTCCGCGAGCTGGCCGACAGCGCGGCGGTGCAGATCTGGATCACCACGCCGGAGGGCGTGCAGTTCGCGAACCGCGCCTACCGCGAGTTCCTCGGGATCACGGAGCGCGAGGTGCCGGGCTACGACTGGACCCAGTTCGTGCACCCCGCCGACAAGGAGGCGAGCGTCGGCCTCTACGCCGACGCGATGGCGCGCCGCGTCCGCTTCGAGACCCAGTTCCGCCTGCGCCGCGCCGACGCCCAGTACCGCTGGATGAAGTCGGTGGGCGTGCCGCGCTTCACGGCCGACGGAGAATTCGTCGGCCTCGTCGGCTGCGCATCCGACATCACCGACCTCAAGCAGGCCGAGGAGGTGCTGCAGCGCGCGGACCGCGACAAGAACGAGTTCCTCGCGATGCTGGCGCACGAGCTGCGCAACCCGCTGGTGCCGCTGCGCAACGTGGCCGAGGTCATGCGGCAGGCGACGCTCGACAAGGACCAGCGCGAGTGGGCCCAGGCCGTGACCGGCCGGCAGATCGACACCATGACGCGCATGATCGACGAGCTGCTCGACATCTCGCGCATCACGCAGCGGAAGATCACGCTGCGCCGCGAGCGGCTCGACGCCCTGGCCCTGCTCGAGCGGGCCATCGAGGTCTGCCGGCCCGCCATCGACGAGCGCAGCCAGAGCCTGCACGTGCGGCTGCCCGACGAGCGCGTGGCCATCGAGGGCGACCCGCTGCGCGTCGAGCAGATCTTCAGCAACCTGCTCCACAACGCCTCCAAGTTCACGCCGCCCGGCGGCAACATCTGGGTGACCGCGAGCGTGGACGGCCACGCCCCGGCGCGCGCGCCCGACCCGGGCACCACGACGGGCGGCGACGGCGACGGCAGCGGGCTGGCCGGTTCGATCCACGGCGACGTCGTGGTCAGCGTCCGCGACGACGGCGCGGGCATCGCGCCGCCGCTGCTGTCGCGCATCTTCGACCTCTTCTTCCAGGGCGACACCAGCCTGGCGCGCGTGTCGGGCGGCCTCGGCATCGGCCTGACGATGGTGCGCCGTCTCGCCGAGCTGCACGGCGGCCGCGTCGAGGCGCGCAGCCCCGGCCCCGGCCAGGGCAGCGAGTTCCTGGTCTGGCTGCCGTCCGTGCCCGGCAAGCCGCCGGCGCCGGCGCAGTCCCTCCCCTCCGCGCGCCAGCGCACCGAGGCGCGCCGGATCCTCGTGGTCGACGACAACAACGATGCGGCCGAGACCCTGGCCGTGCTGCTGCGGCTCTCGGGCCACCAGGTCGAGCTCGCGGACAGCGGGCCCGCCGCACTGAAGGCCGCGGAGGCCTTCGAGCCGGAGGTCATCCTGCTCGACATCGGCCTGCCCGGCATGGACGGCTACCAGGTCGCGCGCCGGCTGCGCCAGCTGCCCGCCACCCGCGAGGCGCTGCTCATCGCGGTGAGCGGCTACGGGCGCGAGGACGACCGCCGGCACTCGCGCGAGGCCGGCTTCGACCACCATCTCGTCAAGCCGGCCGATCCCGACATGCTGCAGGAGCTGCTGACGCAGGCCAGGCCCAGGCGCCGCTCCAGGAGCTGACGCGCCCGACACCTCGCGCGCCGCGAAGGGTTGCTACCGAGGGCGCCGCTCCCGACGCGCGCGCCCGCGGCAACCATGGCGGACACCTCGGCACTGCGCGAACGGATGGTCCGGCGCCAGCTGCAGGCGCGCGGCATCCGCGACCCCGCCGTGCTCGACGCGATGCGCTCGGTCCCGCGCGAGGCCTTCCTGCGGCCGGAGCTCGCGGAGCTCGCGTACGAGGACACGCCGCTGCCGATCGAGCGGCAGCAGACGATCAGCCAGCCGTACATCGTGGCCTTCATGGCCGAGGCGCTGGAGCTCGAGCCCGGCGACCGCGTGCTCGAGGTGGGCACGGGCTCGGGCTACGCGCTGGCCGTGCTGGCGTGCATCGCGCGCGAGGCCTGGGGCATCGAGCGCCACGCCGAGCTGGCCGAGCTCGCGGCCCGCCGCGTGCGCGAGCTCGGCCTGCACAACGCGCACGTGCGCCACGGCGACGGCTCGCTCGGCTGGCCCGAGCACGCGCCCTACGACGCGATCGTCGTGGCGGCGGGCGGTCCCGGCGTGCCGCCCGCGCTGCTGCAGCAGCTCGCGCCCGGCGGCCGCCTCGTCATGCCCGTCGGCGACGAGCCCACCGAGCAGAACCTGCAGCGCCTGCGCCGCGCCTCCGAGGAGCGCTTCGCGGCGGAGAAGCTCAGCGCGGTCCGCTTCGTCCCGCTGATCGGCGCGCAGGGCTGGGACGACGGCGTCCCGGCCGAGGCCGGCCCGGTCCCGCCCGGCCCAGCCCCGCCCGGTGTGGCCCCGCAGCCCGCGCGCTGACGCCGGGCGGCTTCGCGTTCACGCGCGGTCGCCCATCCGTCGCCCACGCTCAGGAGTGGCTGGACTTCGGCCCCGTCGGCGCCGGCTTGGGTCCGGGCTTCGGTGCGGGTGGGTTCTCCGGCTTGTTCGGCGGCGGGTTGCCGGCCTGGCCTGCGCCGGGTTTCTGCGGCGGCTTCATCGGCTCGTTGCCGGGCTGGTTCGGCGCGGGACCCATCGGCTGCGCGCGCGGCGGCATCGCCGGCACCGCGACGTTCACGTCGGGCTGCCGCGGCAGGTGATTGAGGTCGAGGCCGGAGCTCGTGCCGAACATCGTCGGCGTCGCGGGCAGCAGCAGCGTGCCCGGCACGCCCTGCTGGAACGACTCGAAGGGCACGCCGTGCAGGACCTCGGCGCTGCCGCGATCGGCGCCCGGCGTCGAGACGACCGCGAAGGCCACGCGGCCGTCGGGCAGGCTGATCGCCACGTCCTTCACGCTGCCGAGGCGCTGGCCGCGGCCGTCCTCGATACCGGAGCTCAGGAAGTTGCCCAGGAAGACCGGGCCCTCGCCCACGCGGCCCGCCGGCGGCATGCCGGTCGCGCCGATCGCCGGCTCGCCGGGCCCACCCAGCGGCGGCGCGCCGATCGCGTTCGTGCCGAAGTGCTCGTGGAAGCGCTGCAGCCAGCTCGGGTCCATCTGGTTCGGCTGCTGCAGCACGGGCGCGGTCGAGAGGGACTGCTGGCCGCCGAGGAAGACGAGCTTGTCGATGCCGACCGTCGAGTCCGCCGGGCCCGGCGCGCCCATCGTGATCGGCTGGCCGGCCGGCGCCGCCGACGACGGCGGCGACAGGTTGCCCATGGTGGTGAGCTGGTTGAAGGGCAGCGCGACGAAGCCGCCGCCGGGTCGCTCGATGACCGCGATGAGGCC
>DATFRY010000012.1:0-15145 GCA_035262925.1 Kofleriaceae bacterium
CCACTTGACGCTGAAGGCGCAGGCGACCTGGATCACCTCGATGCTGTCGAACGGCTTCTTGAGGATCAGGAGCCCGTCCGACTGGCCCAGCTGGTCGACGATCTCGCGCCACGAGTAGTCCGAGTAGGCCGAGCAGATGACGACCTGGAGGTCCGGGTCCTCGGCCCACAGGCGCGAGATGGTCTCGACCCCGTCCCACCCGGGCGGCATCCGCATGTCGACGAAGGCGACCGCGAAGGGCGCGCCGTCCCGTCTGGCCTCCACCACCCGAGCCAGCGCCTCCTGGCCCTGGTAGGCCGACTCGATCTGGAAGTCGATCTGCAGGGCGGCGGGCGGCGGGGCCGCGGCGTCGCCGAACAGCGCCTGCTCGAGCGTGTCGAGCTGGTGCGCCGCCACCCGCTCCGGGCACAGCACCTTGCGGAAGTCGAGGTGGACGTCGCGGTTGTCGTCGACGATGAGGACGCGGCGGTTGACGTCGCCGTCTCCGTGGATCAAGCGGCTTGCTCCTTCGAGCACAGCGGCAGCTCGAGCAGGAACGTGGCGCCGCGCCCCAGGCCGTCGCTGCGCGCGCTCAGGCGTCCGCCCAGGTCGTGGGCGGCGCGCATGCTCGAGTGCAGGCCGAAGCCGTGCCCCGTGGTGCGGGTGGTGAAGCCGTGCTCGAACATGCGGGCCAGCGTCTCCGGCGCGATGCCGACGCCGTTGTCCGCGACCTCGACCGCGACCCGGCCGTCGCCGGTCAGGCGCGTCGTGATCTCGACCCGGCGCTCGCCGGCGACGGCGCCCTCGACCAGCGCATGGCGCGCGTTTCCGATCAGGTTCATCAGGATCTGCATGATCTTGTGGCGGTCTGCGAGGAGCTCGGGATCCACGTCGAGGTGCCGGGCGATGCGCAGCTCGTCCCGCTCGAACGAGGTGGCGTTCAGGCTGAGCACGTCCTCGATCACCTGGCTGAGGTGGAGATGCTCGATCCGGTCGCCCACCTTGGCGTAGCTCTGCTGGGTCGAGATGATGGCGGCGATGTGCTGGATCCCCTTCTCCACCCGCGAGACGTCGGCCAGGGCCGCGGCCTGCTCCCCGGCGAGCCGGGCGGCCGCCTGGATGAGGTACTCGGGCAGGAGCTTGCCGCGCTCGCTGCCCAGGAAGTCGGCCAGGTCGCCGCGCCGCTCCTCGAGCAGGCGGGCCGCCCTGGCCAGGCCGGCCAGGTGCGAGCCCTCGAGTTGCTTTCTGACCGACGCCGACGAGATGTTGATGCTGTTCAGCACATTGCCCACGTTGTGGAGCACGCCGGCCGAGACCTCGGCCATGCCGGCCTTGCGCGACACGGTCATGAGCTCGCGACCGAGGTCCTCGGCGCGCGCGATGGCGAGCTTCTGCGCGCTGATGTCGGCCAGCGCCAGGATGGTGCGGCCGTCGTCGTCCTGTCCCAGCGGCGCGCACTGGGCGGCGACCCACACGGTCTGATCGCCGCGCCGGAGCCGGAGCTCCTGGGCGGCGCCCCCCGGGCTGCGCTGCAGCTCGGCCGCGCGCTCGCGGTCGTCCTCGCTCACCAGATCGCTCCACGGCTGCTCGCCGGCGCCGGCGCCGAGCAGCTCGAGCCAGCGGCGGTTGGCGTAGACCGGCCGGCCGTCGCGGTCGAGCTCGGCGATGGCGATCGGGGCGGCCTCGCTGAGGTCGCGGAAGCGCGCGTCGCGCAGCGCCAGGTCGCGCTCGGCGATGCGCATCTTGAGGCTGCGCTGCATCTCGTTGAAGGCGGCGGCCAGCTGGCCGAACTCGTCGACCGAGCGCACCGGGACCGGAGCGTCGAGGTCGCCGGCCGCCACGCGCGTGGCCCCGGTCGCCAGATCCGACAGCGACCGCGTGACGCCGCGCATCTCCAGCCCGAGCACGACGAGCAGGAGGAGCGCCGAGGCGAGCGGGGCGGCCCACGAGATGGTCGTGGCCCAGCCGGCCCAGCGCGCCGCGGTCTCGTCCTCCTCGGCGATCTCGCCCCGCTCCTCGTCGGTGTTCTGGCGGAAGAGCGCCATGGTGCGGCGGAACGTGCTCTCGAGCGCCAGCATGCGCTCCGGCTCGACCTCGCCGTTGCGCAGGCTGGCGGCCACCAGCCGGGCGGCGTCGTGGAACTCGCGCGCCGCCTTCGTGATCCAGTCGTGGCGTCGCTCCTCCTCCTCCCGGTAGGCCTCGCCCAGGACCTGGATCTCGTGCTGCACGAGGTCGCGGTAGCGCCTGAGCCCGCGGTCGACCAGCTCGCGTCCATGCTCGAAGTCGGCGACCAGCTCCTCCTCGCCGACCCTGCCCGGATGGGCGTAGAGGTCGGTCACTCCCTTGAGCTCCCACACCAGGCCGGCCTCGACGTGGCCGAGCTGCTCGACCTCGCCGTGCGCGTCGCGGGCTCCCTCGTAGAACTCGGCCGCCCGGCGCGACAGCCACGACTCGGCGGCGGCCGAGACGAGCTGGATCCCGACCACGGACGCGCACATCAGCGCGAGCTTGGCGCGGACCGTCATGGCGTCACATCCCGACCCACCTCAGCGTCTATCGGCAGCCACGGGCCGAAGCTTGAGCCGGCCCGGACGCGCCAGGAGGGCCCGGCCGGCTGGCTGGCGCGCATCCCCCTGGAGGGGCGGTGTCGGCGTCGCGAGCGCCGTGGTCAGGCCGGGCGTTCGGCCAGATAGACCAGGCGCGACAGGCGGCGCTCGGCCGCCAGGGCCGAGGCGACCGCGAGGAACCGCTGCTGCCCCTCGAAGCTGTCCGCGCCCTCCGCCCGGACCAGCGCCTCGGCGCGGCGGGCGCGCGCGTCGTGCCGGCGCCCCGCGATCGCCGCCACGTTGTCGGTGCCGTCCTCGAGCGCGAGCAGGCGCAGCCCGCACCCCGCCAGGAGGCGCTCGTTCACCCCCGGCGGTACGAACAGGAACACGCCGATCGACGCGCGGACCGCGATCTCCTCGCTGTCGAGCGGCCCGGTCACGGTGATGGGATCGGTGAAGACCAGCCGTCCGCCCGGCGCCAGCAGACGCCGCCACTCGGCGAGGACCGCGGCGCGGCCGCGCAGATGGTTGATGGCGTCGATGCACAGGATGGCGTCGAACGACTCGCCGTCGAACGGCAGCGGTCCGGCGGCGTCTGCCTGGCTGAAGCGCGCGCGCGACTCCAGCCCGCGCTCGCGCGCCATGCGGTTGGCGGCGGCGATCCCGTCGGGGTGGAGATCGACCCCGGTCACCTGGCAGCCCGCGGTCCGCGCCACGTGCAGGGCCGGGCCGCCCGAGCCGCACGCGACGTCGAGGAGGCGCGACGACGGGCCGAGCTCGAGCCAGGCGGTGAAGCGGCCCAGCTCCTCGGTGGTGAGCCAGCTGTTCTGCCCCAGGTCCTCTCCGAACGCCTCGCGCCGGACCGCGGCGTACGCCTCGTCGGCGAAGCTGCCGTAGCTGGCGTCGTACAGGCCGACCTTCCCCTTCTCCTTGTCTCTCTGGCTCATGCTCGCGTCGCCCTCAGCAACCGAGCGCGCGCTTGAAATCGGCGGCGCCGCGCGGCCGCTCGCGCGGCTGCTTGGCCAGCGCGCTCAGGATGGCGTCGCCGAGCTGCTGCGGCAGATCGGGCCGCAGGGCGCGCGGATCGCGCGGCGCCTGGGTCAGGTGGGCGAAGCCGATGGCGATCGGCGTGTTGCCGTCGAACGGCGGCTGCCCGGTGGCGGCATGGAAGGTGACCGCCCCCAGCGCGTAGATGTCGCTGGCCGCGTCGACGTCCTCTCCCTTGACCTGCTCGGGCGACATGTAGTGCGGCGTTCCCATGATGAGGCCGGTCGCGGTCATGCCGCGCAGGAAGGTGCTCTTGGCCAGGCCGAAGTCGATGATCTTCACCGCCCGGCGCTCGCCGACCAGGATGTTCTGCGGCTTGAGGTCGCGGTGGATGACACCGGCCTCGTGCGCCGCGGCCAGCCCGTCGCACACCTGGCCGATGATGTCGCACAGCTCGGCCAGCGGCAGCGGCCCGCGCGTCTGCATGATGTCCGACAGCGTGCGGGCGGCGAAGTGCTCCATCGAGATGTAGAGCAGGCCGCCGCGGGTCTGGCCCAGGTCGTGGATGCGGATGACGTTGGGCGACATGATGCGCCGCGCGGCCGACGCCTCGCGCCGGAAGCGGTCGGCGCTCTCCGCCGGATCGTGACTCTGCGCCGACGCCACCACCTTGAGGGCCACCAGCTCGTCGAGCACCTCGTCGTGGGCCAGGTAGACCGCGCCCATCCCGCCGCGCCCGATCAGCCGGTCGATGCGATAGCGGTTGTCGAGCACCTGGCCGATCTGCAGCTCGTCGCTGGCCAGCTCGGCCGAGGTGCGCCGCGCCGCCGCGCGACGCAGATCCAGCGCCGTGCTCTCCACCCGCGAGCCGCTGCCGCTGCCGCTGCCGCTGCCACCGGAGCCGCTCCCACCCGAGCCGCCGACCGGGCCCAGCCCCTGGCCCGACGGCGTGAGGGGGATGACCGGCGCACCGGAGCCGGAGCGCTCGGCGGCGCGCTGGCCGCTCGGCGAGCGCTCGCCCGCCACGCCGCCATCCTGAAGGGCTCCGGTCGGGGCCGACTCCAGGCGGTGCTGGTCGCCGGCCAGCTTGGCCAGGCGCGTGTTGAGCTCGTAGTCGACGCTGCACACGATCGACTCGAGGTTCTCGATCCGCTCGGCCAGGAGCTTGCGCTCGGTCCGCAGCGCCTCGAGCTCCTTGCGGTCCGGCCCCTCGACCTGGGGCGCCCTCTCCCGCTCGCGCAGGTCGTAGCGGCGCTTGATCCAGTACATCGGCAGCCCGAAGACCATCAGCACCGACACGATGGGGACCAGGACCTCGACCATCGGCCCAACCTTACCAGAGGCTTTTGCCCGCACGGCAGGCGTGTGGATGGTACACAGGTCGGCATGCGCGCGGTCATCATCGGCGGGGGCGTGATGGGCGCCAGCGCCGCGTATCACCTGGCCTTCCGCGGGGTCCGGGAACTGGTCGTGCTCGACGGCGGGCGCGGGCCGGGCGAGGGCTCGACCGGCCGGGCCACGGGAGGCTTTCGCGCCCAGTTCGCGTCGGCGGTCAACGTGCGCCTGTCTCTGCTCGCGCGCGAGGCGCTTCGGCGCTTCCGCGACGAGATCGGCGGCGACGCCGGCTACGACCCGCGCGGCTACCTGTGGCTGGCCGGCACGCCCGCCCAGCTGGCCCGGCTGGGCGCGGCGCGCGAGGTGCAGCGGGCCGCGGGCCTGACCGAGGCGGCGCTGGTCTCGGTGGACGACATCGCGCGCCTCAACCCCGGCATCGACACCACCGGCCTGGTCGGCGGCGCGTTCTGCCCCACCGACGGCTTCATCCGCCCGGTCGCCATGCTGGAGGCGTATCTGGCCGCCGCCCGGCGACTGGGCGCGCGCGTCGAGTGGGGCGCGCAGGTGGTCGCGCTCGAGCGCAAGGGCGAGCGGATCACCGCGGTGCGCACGGCGCGCGAGAGCCTGCCGGCCGACGTGGTGGTCAACGCCGCCGGCGCCTGGGCCGAGCGGGTGGCCGCGCTGGCCGGCTTCGGACTGCCGGTGGTGCCTCTCAAGCGACAGATCCTGCCCACCGCGCCGCAGGACGCGCTGCCGACCTCGATGCCGATGACGATCTTCGGCGACGGATTCCACCTGCGCGTGCGCGAGGACCGGCGCGCGCTGCTGGTGTGGCCCGACCCCGCGCCGCCCGCGCGCGAGGGAGACGCGCGCTACGACACCTCGGTCGAGCCGGCCTGGCTCGACGCGGTGGCGGCCCGCAGCCAGGCGCGCGTGCCGGCGCTGCACGGCGTCGCGCTCGACCGGGCGGGCGCGTGGGCCGGCCTCTACGAGATGAGCCCCGACCGCCACGCCATCCTGGGCGCGGCGCCCGGCTGCCCCAACCTCTATCTGGTGAACGGCTCGTCGGGCCACGGCGCGATGCACTCGCCCGCGCTCGGCCGCCTGGTGGCGGAGATCATCTGCGGCGAGCCGCCGTCGATCGACGTCGCGCCGCTGCGGCCTTCTCGCTTCGCCGAGGGCGCGCTCAATCCCGCGGCGGATCTCCTGTGACGCGGCCGGAGCCGGAGGCCGACACCTCCGGCGCCGCGCCGGCGCGCAGCGGTGAGCTCGAGCGCCGGGTGACCGTCCTCGAGCTCTTCTTCGACCTGGTCTTCGTCTTCGCCATCACGCAGGTGACGGGCCTCCTGGCCGCGGATCTCACCCTGGCCGGGCTCGGGCGCGGCGCCATCCTGGTCGCCGCGCTGTGGTGGGCATGGGCGGCCTACTCGTGGCTCACCAACACGCTCGACGCCGAGGACCCGGCGCCGCGGGTGACGGTGCTCGCGGCCATGGCGGCCATGCTGATCGTCTCGCTGGCGGTGCCGCGGGCGTTCGGCGCCGACGCGGTGCCGTTCGCGGCCGCCTATCTGGTCGTACGCGTCCTGCACGTCCTCCTCTACTACCTGGCCGTGCGCGGCGACCGCGCGCTGCGCCGCGGGGTCGTGCGACTGGCGCCGCTCTTCCTCATCGGATCGGCGCTGCTCCTCTGCGCCGCGTTCGCCAGCGGCGCCGCCCGCGCCGGGCTGTGGGTGGTGGCGCTGTGCATCGACTACTCGGGCCCGCTCATGGCCGGGCCGAGCGGCTGGCGCGTGCACGCCGGCCACTTCGTCGAGCGCCACGGGCTCATCGTCCTCATCGCGCTCGGCGAGGCGATCGTCTCGATCGGGGTGGGGGCGGCCGGCCTGGCGCTGGAGCCGCTGCTTCTCTGCGCGGCCCTCCTGGCGGTGGTGGTCGCCGGCGCGCTGTGGTGGGCCTACTTCGACCTGGTGGCGATCGAGGCCGAGCTGCGCCTCGGGCGGGCGTCGGGCAGCGAGCAGGTGGCGCTCGCGCGCGACGGCTACACCTATCTCCACCTGCCCCTGGTCGCCGGCGTCGTGTTCGCCGCGCTCGGGGTCAAGAAGGCGCTGTCCCACGCGGACCTCTCGCTCGACCGCGTGTCGTCGATCGCGCTCTTCGGCGGCGTCGCGCTCTACTTCGCCGGGCACGTGCTGTTCCGCCTGCGCGTGGTGGGCTCGCTCGGCCGGCCGCGCCTGCTCCTGGTGCTGGCGCTCGTCGGCGCGGCCGCGGCCGGCACGCGCCTGCCCGCGCTGGCCTCGCTGGCGCTGGTGGCGGCGCTGTGCACCGCGCTGGTCGCCTGGGAGACCGTCGTCTACCGGGACTGGCGCTCGCGGCTGCGGCGCGAGCGCGACGACCACTCGCGATCGAGCACCGCGTAGATCCACGAGTCGCACCACTCGCCCTTGAGCCACCAGCTCTCGCGCAGGTGAGCCTCGCGCTGCATGCCGAGCTTCTCCATGAGGCGGGCCGAGCGCGCGTTGCGCGGATCGCAGTCGCCGTGCACGCGGTGGAGGCCCAGGCTGCCGAACGCGAGGTCGAGGATCGCGCCGGCCGCCTCGGGGCCGTAGCCCTGGCCCCACACGTCGCGGCGAAACGCGAACCAGAGCTCGCCCTCGCGGTGCTCGGGTCGCGACACGCGCAGGCCCACGCGGCCGATGAGCAGGCCATCGTCGCGCCGCACCGCGCCCAGGACGTGGATCATGCGCGGCCGCTGCGCCGCGTCCAGCCGCACGCGCCGGATGTAGGCCAGGGTGTCGTCGAGGGTGGCGACGTCGAGCGACTGGTAGCGCATGACCTCCGGATCGGACTCCCACGCGTGGACCGCCGGCGCGTCGCCCTCGTCGAGCTCGCGCAGGACGAGGCGCGGCGTCTCGATCAGCGCGCCGCCCCCGGTGAGGGCCCAGTAGGCCCACGACTCGCCGGAGCGCGACTCGTTCTGGCCGCGCGCCAGCGCCAGGCGGTAGCCGAGCGCGTGCAGGTGACTCTCGAGGCGCCCGGTCAGGCGGTCGGGGTCGATGTAGAGGGCCGTGAGCATGCCGGAGGTGCCGACCGGCTGCGGCTCGGGCAGGGCGGCGCCCTCCAGGCCCAGCGCCGCGAGGAGATCGACGGCGCCCTCGTCGGCGTCGGCCGGGATGCCGAACCACACGCCGACCGCGCCGCACTCGCAGCGGGCCGCCGCGTGCAGCAGGCGTTCGTCCTCGCGCCAGGTGGCGGCGCGCCGGCAGAACGGGCATTCCTCGAGCGACATGCCGCCATGGTCGCACGGCGCGCGGGGCATCGGTGCGGCGCGTGCGCCCGGCGATCAGGGGGCGCGGCGGTCCGTTCGGGAGGGCGGGGTCGGCGAGGGCGTGGCCGTGGCGGCGGCCATGGGCGACGGCGGGAGCGCCGCGAGCTCGTCGAACAGCTTCTCGACCCGCGCGCGGCCGCCGAAGCCGATCGCGTGGGCGACCACCTGGCCGCGGTGGAACGCGATCAGGGTCGGCATCGCGGTGACGCGGTGGGCCTGGGCCAGCTCCGGCGACGCCTCGACGTCGACCACGGCGACGCGGACCCGCCCGGCGTGGCGGCGGCCGAGCTCCTCGAGCACCGGGGCGAGCGCGCGGCAGGGCGCGCACCAGGACGCCGTGAACTCGACGAGCACCGGTCCGGCCGCTTCGAGCACAGCTTGATGAAAGTCATTCGAAGTGGTGAGAAACACGGAATTCGAAGATGCGCTCATGAGATGGACCTCCTCGCCTGCCAGACGCGTCACGGTGGGAGGGCGTGACGCGTCTGCTAGAAGGAACCGGTGGAAGCCGAGGAGGCCGTGGGATCCGAGGAAGCCCAGGAAGCCGTGGAGCGCGACTGCGAGCTGTGCAGACCCGAGGCGATCGCGGAGCTGGTGCGGGCCGGCGACCGCTCGGCCCTCGACCGGGTCACGCGCTGCTACGGGCGCCACCTGCTCGCGGTCGGTGAGCGCGTGTGCGGCGACCGCGACAGCGCGCACGACGCCGTGCAGGACGCGCTGCTCGCGGCCGGCCAGCACATGGGCGACTACCGGGGCGCCGGCACCGTCGAGGGCTGGCTGGTCCGCATGGTGGCCAACGCATGCCTGTCGCGCCGCCGCGGCCGCAAGAACCAGGCGGCGTGGAACGCGCCGCTCGACGAGGAGGGCGCCGCCGCGGGCGGATGCGCGCCCGACGACTGCGCCGCCCGCGCGCAGCTCGACGAGGCGCTGGCCGCCGCGCTGCTGGCGCTGCCGCCCGCCGATCGCGCGGTCGTGCTGCTCACCCAGCTCGACGGCTGGAGCGGGCCCGAGGTGGCGCGCGCGCTCGACATCAGCCCCGAGGCGGTGCGCGCGCGGCTGACCCGCGCGCGCCGTCGGCTGCGCGAGCAGCTGGCCTCGGTGTGGAGCGACTGGTCGGACCTCGGACCCGGCTGACCCTCGATGCCTTGCCATCGGCGTCCCGCGCCGTCGCGCGCTTGCCGGGCGCGATCTGCGCGTGGCACGCTTCGCCCCGTGGAGCGCGCCGGGACCGTGGCCGAGCTGTGGCGCTTCCCGGTCAAGTCGATGGCCGGCGAGCGACTCGAGCGCGCCGAGCTGACCGCGGGCGGTGTGGTGGGCGATCGCCTGTGGGCGGTGCGCGACGAGCAGCTGGGCTGCATCACCGGCGGCAAGCGGCTGCCGGCGCTCATGACCTGCACGGCCAGGTTCCTGGCCGAGCCGCCCGCCGACGCGTTCGGCGACGCCGTCCCGCCGGTGGCGATCACGCTGCCCGACGGGACCGAGCTCTCGAGCGAGCAGCCCGACGTGGACGCGCGGCTGTCCGCGTTCCTCGGCCGCGCGGTGTCGCTGTCCCCGCGGCGCCCGGCGGGCGAGCGCAGCCACTACCGGGCCGCGCGCTTCACCATGTCCGATCTGCGCACGCAGTTCGCCCTCGCGCCCGGCGAGCCGGTGCCCGACTTCTCGATGTTCCCGGTCTCGATGCTGCTCGCGCTGTCTCGCTACGCGACGCCGCCGGGGACGTACTTCGACGCCTATCCGCTCCACCTCCTCACCACGGCGACCGTCGCCGAGCTGCGGCGACTCGCGCCGGCGGTGAGCGCCGCGCCGCAGAGCTTCCGGCCCAACATCCTGGTCGCGGTCGACGGCGCCGGCCTGGTCGAGAACGGCTGGTGCGGCGGCACGCTCCGCGCCGGCGCGATGCGCGCGGACATCGAGATCCCGGCGGTGCGCTGCTCGATGACGACGCGCGCGCAGCCCGGCCTGGCGGCGGACCCCGGTCTCCTGCGCGCGGTCGCCCAGCACGCGCGCCGCTGCGCCGGCGTGTACGCGCGCGTCGCCAGCGCGGGCCAGGTGCGCACCGGCGACGAGGTCCTGGTCGAGCGCGCGCGCGACTCGCGCGTGGGCGGACTGGTGCAGGCCGGGGCGCGCTCGCTCCGGCGCCTGGCGCTGCGCGCGCGCGCGGCGGCGCTGCCCGAGAAGTGAAGCACACGGCGCCCGCGTCCGCCGGGCATCTCTCTTCGCCGGCGCCCGGTCGAATTCTGCACGGCGCCCTCTGGCGCCCGGCTGCGGAGGGATTACCAGCTTGTCGTTGCGCAACGAACACCGTTCCCTGTTCCTCGCCCTTCCACTCGTCGCCGGAGCCGGTTGCCTGACCAACCAGTCGGGCGACCTCGCCACGTCGAAGACCGGCGATCTCTCGAACCCGCTGGCCGAGCGCGCGGCGCCCGATGTCGAGGAGGTGGCTCGCTGCGGGGCGGGCGGCCTGCGCGCCGGGATCCAGCCGGCGGTCGTGCGCGCGCCCTACGTGCAGCGCATCTCTCCGTCGGAGGGGCGCATCATGTGGACCGAGGAGCCCGGCGATCCGGCCCAGGTCAGCGTCCTCCAGGAGGACCGCGCAGGCGCCCAGCTGGCCCGCGTGGCGCCGTCGGCTGCCATCGACGGCACCGAGCCGGGGGGAGGCGCGCTGGCCTACGACGCGGCGCTCGACCAGCTCCAGCCCGACACCATCTACTGCTACCAGCTGGGCGACGGCGATGCCGCGCTGACCTCGCCGGCCGGGTTCCGCACCGCGCCCGAGCCGGGCGGCGGCGCGAAGATCTCGTTCGTGGCCTTCGGCGACTCCGGCAGCGGCTCGGCCGATCAGATGGCCATCCTCGAGCAGCTCGCGACGGTGCCGTTCCGCTTCATGATCCACACCGGCGACATCGCCTACGAGTCGGGGACGATGGACCAGTTCGAGCAGAACTACTTCGCCGTGTACGCGCCGCTCATCAGGAGCTTCGCGATGTTCCCGAGCAGCGGCAACCACGACGAGGCCGAGGTCTACCACCAGGTGTTCGACCTGCCCTGGGCCGACGGCGCGCACAACTGGTACTCCTTCGACTACGGCGACGCGCACTTCGTCTCGCTCGACACCAACGATGTCAGCGACGAGCAGGCCGCGTGGCTCGACCAGGACCTGACCGCCAACCAGCGCGAGTGGACGATCGTCTACGGCCACCACCCGGCCTTCTCCTCGGGCGAACACGGCTCGACCGCGTCGGTCCAGGACAAGCTGGTCCCCCTGTTCGAGCGGCACGGCGTCGACCTGGTGCTGGCCGGCCACGACCACGACTACGAGCGGATCGAGCCGCAGAACGGGGTCCACTACGTCGTCACCGGCGGCGGGGGCCGCGGCACCCGCCCGGTCGGCAGCTCGTCGTTCACCGCCTTCTCCGAGCAGGTCCTCAACTTCGTGTACGTCGAGATCGAGGGCCACCAGCTCGTTCTCCACGCCATCGACGCGACCGGCGAGGAGTTCGACCAGCTGGCCATCGATCACTGACCCCGGAGCAGCTGGCCTGGGCGGGCTCGACGCGAGCGAACCGTCGGTCTAGTCGTGGTCTAGTCGGCGGGCGCGTAGTCGAACCGCATGCGCCAGTTGGTCTCCCAGGTGAGACCGCCGTCGCCGGAGAAGGCCTGCTCCCATGACGCCGAGTCCCCGCCGAGCACGGTCCACACGTAGCGGCAGCGGATCGGCTTGCCGGCGAAGGTGTCGTCGCCGACGAACTCGGCGCGCCCGCCCTCGAAGCGGCCGACCACCGGCGGCTGCAACTGGCAGACGCGGTCGTCCAGCCAGTAGATGCTCCACAGGCGGGTGCTCGGGTCGAACGAGCGCACGCTCATGCCCTCGAGCGGCCCGCCGGGGAAGTCGGGGCAGTGGAAGTAATCGATGTTGCCGAGCCCGCCCACGACCAGGTAGGCCTCCCCGGTGGCGCCGAACTCCTGCCACTCGGTGCATTGCTCCATCCGGCGGACCAGCCGCTGGTTGCGGATGCGCGCGGGCCGCATGTGAAAGTCGAAGTCGCGGCGCCCGTCGCCGCCGGTGTCGTTGCCGTCGCTCGTGGTCATGGATGGCCAATAGCACCGCGGGCCGGCGCGGCCGAAGAGCCAGAGCGCGCGGCGGCCAGGAGGCCAGGAGAGATCCCGCCTGCCGCGGCAGCGAGTCGGGCGCGCTAGGGATTGAAGGGCGACCGGTCGATGAATCGCCAGCGGAGCGGCAGCCCGCGCGCGATCTCGACCACGCGCTCGATGCGGAGCTCGATCCGGCGCTCCGGCTCCCACTCGATGCGAGCCGAGCCGGCCAGCTGCAGCGTCGAGCCGCTGTCGAAGTCGATGAACAGGAGGCCGGCCGAGCCGTCGACGGCGATGTTGCCCAGCGTCTGGTACATGTTGTTGCCCGGGTAATCGGGCCACGAGAGCGCGCGCCCGTCGTCGGCGACCCGCACGAAGCCTGGCCGTCCACCGCGGTGTGACGCGTCGGCTCCGGCCTCGGGGTGACGGGTGGCGATGAAGAACGTGTCGGCGGCGGTGATCCACCGGGCCTGCGCGTCGTCGAGCCGCGAGGAGCTGGCCGGCGGGGCGGCGGGCGCGCCCCTGCGCGGCACCAGCTCGCGCGCCTGGATGTACTTGGGGCAGTTGCCATAGAGCTGACGCGTCCGGATCTCGAACGCGCCGGGTCCCTCGCCGCGGGCCACGCCGTTGACCCGCAGGCGCCGCCGCGCGGCCAGGTCCATGACCACCATGCCCACGTCGACGCCATCGCCGGGCAACCCGCTGGCTTCGAGTGGGTCGCCGGCGACCAGGTCGGCGCGCACGCTCACCGCGCGCGGCGACGCGACGGCCAGGAAGCCCGGCTCTCCGGAGAGCGGCGAGGCCCACATGCGCGGCGCGCGCGCGCCGTCCCCGGTTGCCTCCGGCCAGCCCAGCACCGCGAAGCGCTGCTCGCGCAGGAAGGCGGCCGCGCCCGGTGGGATCTCGGCGCGGAGGCCGCGCCCGATGCGGCGGGCCATGTCGCCGGCCCCGGCGCGCTCCTGCACCGCCAGCTCGCCCTCGTGATACGGGTCGCTCCCTCTAACCTGTGTAACCATATTTTGACAGTTATAGGGCAGGGCACTAACCTGTCAAACGCGATCTTGCAGGTGTGAAGGAAGACGCCCAGATGAAGGCCAAGGTCACGGCAAAGACAGGGGCGACGCCGCGGGCCGGGGCCCAGGCCCAGGCGAGGGCGCGCGAGGTGGCAGGCGACAGGCGCGGCCGCTTCCTGTTCCTCGCCAGGTCCGCCTGCCTCGACTTCGTCAACACCGAGCTCATGGCGGGCGGCCGCCGCGTCGACCTCCTGGCCGGCTTCGCCGACCTGGTCGACTGGCTGCGCGCGGCCGACCTCATCGACGAGCGCGAGGCGCGGGCCGCGCGCCGCCGGTGGGGCGCGAGCGGCGCGGGCCGGAGCGCGCTCCGGCGCGCCCGCCGGCTGCGCGGCGAGCTGCGCGCCGTCGCCGAGCGGGTCGCGGCCGGCCGTCCGGTCGGCGCCCGCGCCCTGCGCGCGATCAACGCGGTGCTCGAGCGCCCGGTCCGCGCCAGCGAGCTCTGCCGGGCGGGCGCCGGCTTCGCGCGGGTGGACCGCTGGTCGTTCGCCGCGGCCGAGGACCTGCTCGCGCCGGTGGCCGAGTCGGCCCGCGACCTCCTGGCGGGCGGCGACCTCGCGCTGGTGCGCAGGTGCCGCAACCCGGACTGCATCCTCTTCTTCCACGACACGACCAGGAACCGCGGCCGCGCCTGGTGCAGCATGAGCTCGTGCGGCAACCGCGACAAGGTCGCCACCCACTACCGCCGCCGTCGCGCGGCCGCGCGGGTCAGGCGGCGGGCGGGATGACCAGCCGGTAGAGCAGCTCGCCGTCGCCGCCGTGCAGGGTGGCCTCGAGCAGGCCGGTCCGCGCCGCGATGTGGATGCGGCCGAACGAGAGGTAGCCGTCCCACGGGGCCGGGTTGGGCGCCGGCGGCGCGCGCTGGTAGAGGAGCGTGGGCCCGAAGGTGGGGTCGAGCGCGTTGGGGCCGAAGCCGCCTGCGTGCAGCGGCCCGGCCACCAGCTCGTGAAACGGCGTGAACGGGGCGAAGCGGGCCGCCTCCGGGTGATAGAGGTGGGCGGCGGCGTAGTGGACGTCCGCCGTGATGAAGAGGACGTTCGCGATGCGGCGCCGGTGGAGCGCGGCGAGCAGGCGGGCGATCTCGAGCTCGCGCCCGGCGGGCGGCGAGCCCTGGCCCTGGGCGAAGCCCTCGATCATCCCGTCGTCCGGGATGACCAGGCCGAGCGGCTGATCGCAGGCGATGACCTTCCACAGCGCGCGCGACGCGACCAGCTCGCGCTCGAGCCAGCCGAGCTGCGCGTCGCCCAGCATGGCGGTGGCCGGGGCCGGCGCCGGCTCGTCGCCGCGTCCGTTGGCCGCGCGGTAGGTGCGGGCGTCGAGCAGGAAGACATCGAGCAGCGGCCCGCGCTCGAGCTTGCGATACACGCGGTGCCGGCGGCGGGCCTGCGCGCCGAACGGCACGTAGTCGAACATCGCGCGCCGGCACATCGCCGCCAGTTCGCTCTCCGAGCGGACCCGGTAGCGGTCGTCGTCGGCGGTGGTGCCGCCCGGGAACCAGTTGTTGCGCACCTCGTGGTCGTCCCACTGCGCCGCGATGGCGGTGGCGCCGGCGAACCGGCGCAGGGCGGCGTCCTCCAGGTTGTAGGCGAAGTTGCCGCGGAAGTCGGACAGGGTCTGCGCCACGCGCGACTTGGCCGGCGTCACCCGGTTGCGCCACACGCGCCGTCGGGCAGCCGCACCTCCGGCACGAGCGGGTTGTCGCCGTAGATGAGGTCGCCGGAGCAGACGAACAGCTCCGGGGCGAGCGCGCTCATGGCGTCGAAGATGCGGTAGCCCCACCGGTCGGGGTTCTGGCCCCAGCCCTGGCCGCA
>DATFRY010000013.1:0-16345 GCA_035262925.1 Kofleriaceae bacterium
CGCGGTCAAGCGGGCGGCGCCGGCGCTCCACATTCACGCCTTCTCGCCGGAGGAGGTGAAGTACGGCGCCGCGCTCGCGCGCGTGCCGGTCGCGGAGTACCTGGTCCGGCTGCGCGAGGCCGGGCTCGGCTCGCTGCCCGGGACCTCGGCCGAGATCCTGGACGAGGCGCTGCGCGAGCGCATCGCCCCGCGCCGCATCACCGTCGCCGAGTGGATCGAGGTCGTGCGCGCCGCTCACGCGCTCGGCATCCCGACCACGTCGACGATGATGTTCGGACACGTCGAGACGCTCGAGCACCGCGCCCGCCACCTCGAGCTCCTGCGCTCCCTGCAGAGGGAGACCGGCGGCTTCACCGAGTTCGTGCCACTGTCGTTTGTCCACCGGGACGCGCCGCTCTTCACCCGCGCCGAGATCCCGGGCGTGCAGCCGGGGCCGACCGGCTGCGAGGTGACCGCGCTGTACGCGGTGAGCCGCCTGATGCTGGGGGCCAGCTTCCGCAACATCCAGGCCTCGTGGGTGAAGGAGGGCATCCGCCAGGCCCAGCTCCTGCTCGACTGCGGCGTGAACGACCTGGGCGGCACGCTCATCAACGAGAGCATCTCGACGGCGGCAGGAGCCGGCCACGGCCAGTTCATGGCGCCGGCCGCGCTGCGGCGGACCATCCGCGACGCCGGCCGGACTCCGGCCGAGCGAAACACCCGCTACGAGGTGGTGCGGGCCTTCCCGCGCGAGCAGCCGGCGGAGGCCGAGCCGCTCGAGCCGCTCGATCGAGTGGCGGAACCGGACGCCGCGTTCGGCTCCTACGCCGCGCTGACCCGGGACGGACGCTTCCGCTTCGTCGCGCGCGGCGCGCCGCGCAGCGGATCGGCCTGAGCGGCGATGGCGGCCAGGCGCGACAGATCGCCCGGCGTGTCGACGTCGAAGGCGAGCTCGTCGCTGCGGAGCGCGAGGAAGCTCAGACCGCCGCGGGCGGCCGCGTCGCGGTGACGCGACAGGCTGTCGCCGAGGCCGAAGCAGGTGGCCATCGCGCGCGGCGGGCGCAGGGCCAGCGCGCTGGTCCCCCGGCCGGCGAGATCCGGCACCGCGACCACCTCGGCGAGGGCCAGCGCCGCGAGCACGCGATCGATCGGGTCCGGCGCGGCGCAGGCGAGATCGGCCATGCAGACCAGCGCGGCGCTGGCACCCGCGGCGGCCGCCGCGGCCAGCCCGGCGTCGACCACGCCGGCGAGCGCGGCGCCGGGCGGATCGGCCAGGGCGAGCGCGCCGAGACCGGCGGCGCAGCGCGCGACCTCGTCGCTGTCGGTGACGACGGCGACCTCCGAGATGCCGCGCGCGCCGGCCAGCGCCGCGATGACGCCCTCGAGCAGGCGGCGCGCGAGCCGCGCGCGGGCCGCCTGCGACAGGACGCCGGCCAGCCGGGTCTTCGAGCGGTCGAACGCCCTGGCCGGGACGATCGCCCACGCCTTCACGACAGCGTCTCCGCGAACCCCAGCACGTCGTGGGCGAGGCGAATGCGGCCGTCGCGCGCGCCCATGACCGTGGCGGTGCCCAGCGCCGGGAGCTCGAGGTCGGCCTCGTCGCCGCTCTCCACCACGATGCCGGACAGGAGCTCGCCGTAGTGGGCGGCGATCGCGGCCGCGCTCGGCGCCCGACCGGCGAGGGATTCGATCATCGCCGCGAGCGGCCCCTTGACCGCGTGGCCGTGCACGATCGGACTGACCGCGATGACCTTGCGCCCCGCCAGCGCCCATCGCACGCGGTGGAGGCCGAGGATGGGGTCGATCGAGACGTACGGATTCGACGGACAGATGATGACCAGGTCCGCCTCGAGGATCGCGTCCAGCACCTCGGGGGCGGGCTCGCAGGTCCCCTGCCAGCTCAGCCCCAGCACGGGCGGCGCGGCGCGCTCGCGCACGAGCCAGTCCTGGAACGCGAGCATCCTGCCGCCGGCGGTCTCGATCATCGTGCGCCGCGGCCGGTCGGCCATCGGCACCACGCGGTGCGCGACACCGAGGGCGCGGCAGAGCCGCTCGGTGACGGTGGTCAGGCGCAGGCCGGCGCGGAGGAGGTGCGTCCGGTGCAGGTGGGTCGCGAGATCGCGATCGCCGAGCTGGAACCAGGTCTGGCCGCCGTACCGCTCGACCATGGCGAGCGCGTGGAACGACTCGTCGGCGAGCCCCCAGCCGCGCTCCGGGTGAGCGAGCCCCGCCAGGGTGTACATGACCGTGTCGAGGTCGGGCGCGACGTACAGGTTCAGGTGCTCGAAGTCGTCTCCCGTGTTGACCACCGCCGTGAGCTTCTCCGGCGGGAGGACGGCCGCGAGGCCGTCGATGAGCCGCGCGCCTCCGACGCCGCCCGCGAGCGCGACCACCCGGCCGCGACGCGGCCCTCTCTCATGCATACAGGTCCTCCCCGGGCGGGCGGATGAGCGCGCGCGCCGAGCTGTCGCCCGGCCGGAACCACAGCCCGCGAATGTGCACCGCCGGCGTGCCCTCCGCCGCCTGGCCGGCGACCAGGTCCGCGGCCGCCGCCACCTGGTCGGCCAGTGCGGTCTCCGCGTGGAGGAGCTGGCGGCCCATGAGATCGAGCTCGCCGCGCCGGTCCCACAGGGCCGGCAGGCCCGCGACACCGAGCGCGACGCCGACGGTGCCGAGCCGGAAGGGGCGGCCGTGCGAGTCGGTCACCACGACCCCGGCATCGACGCCGCACGCCGCGCGCAGGGCCGCGCGGATCCGCTGCGCGCTCTCGTCGGGCGCGCGCGGCAGCAGCAGGGCCCACGGCCCCGAACCGGCGGCCGCGCCGGGCGGCTCGGCGTTGCTGCGGTCGATGCCGGCGTTGGCCGAGACGAAGCCGAGGCGGTGGCGGACGACCAGGACGCCGCGGGCGCGCCGCGAGATGGCCTCGCTCTCGCGGAGGACGAGCTCGACCAGTCGCGCGTCGCCGTCGATCTCGGCGGCCAGGGTGCGCGCCCGCGGCGACGGCTCGACGCGGCCGAGATCGACGAAGCGGCCCTCCGCGCGCGAGAGGACCTTCGAGGCGACCGCCAGGACGTCGCCGGCGCCGAGCTGGATGCGGGCGCGCTCGAGGGCGGCGAGCAGCAGGGCCGCCACGTCGTCGCCCGGGCCGACCACCGGGATGCCGGGCAGCGCGGTGAGCTCGAGCCGGGCGGCGCAGCGGATCGGCGCGGTCATGCGGCGGGCGCCGCCAGACCGGTGATGCGGACGCCCGCGGTGATCCGGTAGCGGTGGTTGAGGTGGAGGAGCACCGGCGTCAGCGCCTCGAGCGCGATCGCGTTGGCCAGCGGCCCCGCGTCGAGCGCGCGCAGGCCCAGCTCGGACACCAGGCGCAGGGCGACCGCGCGAGCGTCCGCATCGTCGGCGCACACCAGCGCGTCGGAGTCGATGTCGCGTCCGGGGTCGGCGAGGTGATCGGCGCTGATGTGGTGCAGCGCCGCCGCCACCCGCGCGCGCGCGCCGAGCAGCTCGCGCGCCTCCAGCGCCGCCGAGCCGGCGGGCGGGATGAACACCTCGCGCACGCACGGCGGCCGGAGCGGCACGGTGACGTCGATGACGACGCGGCCGCCAACCTGACCGCGGAGGGCCGTGAGCACCTCGGCGTGGGCGCGGTACGGCACCGCGATCACCACGACGTCGGCGCCGCGCACCGCCTCGACCTGCTCGTCGCCGGCGATGCGGAGGCCGTGGGCGGCGGACAGCTCGTCCGCGCGGTGGCGGGCTCTCGCCCGATCGCGCGACCCGAGCACGATCCGGTGACCCGCCCGCGCCCAGCGCACCGCGAGCCCGTGCCCCTCCTTGCCGGTCCCGCCGACGAGCGCGATGGCGAGCGGACCTCGATCGGAGGGCCCCGTCACCCGGGGGCTCTCGCGTAGCCCGGCTCGAGCCGGAGGCCCTGAAACGTCTCGACCACGTCGGCCATCTCGCCGAACGCCGCGACCAGCGCGCGGAAGGTCTCGCTCGCCATGTCGCGCGCGAACGCCTCCGCGCTCGTCACCTGGATGACCTCGAAGTAGTGGAACGGTGCGCCGGGCTCTGCCGTCACCCGGGCCACGCCGAAGGAGAGCAGGCTGGGCAGGGCGGGACACGCCGCGTAGTCGCTCTCGCGCACCCAGCGCTCGAAGCGCTCCGGGTCGATGCCCGGCTTCAGGCGGATCTTGTCGACGAGGGTCACCATGGTCCTCTCCGGTGGAGAGCGGGCTGCCGCTCCGCACCGGGGTCGCGGTCGGCGTCGAGGTCGAGGTCGAGGGGGAGCAGGGCGCGGCGCACGCGGAGCCGCAGATCGGGAAGCCCCGGCCTCGGCCGTCTCGCCGCGACCGCCATCACGTGAAAGTCGGTGGGCCGGGTCTGCATGAACTGCCACGTCTCTGGATCGTCCTCGACCGCGGGCAGGAACGAGGCCACGATGCGTGCCCGCTCGATCCGGAACCAGAAGCTGTCGAGCGGGAGCGACAGCCCCAGGCCGCGCGCCTTGAGGTAGGACTCCTTGAGCGTCCACAGCTCGAAGAAGCGGGCCGGGCGGTCCGCCGGCGGCGCGGCCGCGAGCACCTCGCGCTCCGGTCCGGCCAGGAACTCGGCCGCGAAGTCCGGCGCCCGGGTGGTGCGGCGCAGGTCCTCGACGTCGATCCCGATCTCGCCGCCCAGACCCACCGCCACCACCACCAGCCCGTCGGTGTGCGAGATGTTGAAGCGGAGCGGCGGCAGTGTTCCGTCGTCGACCAGATCGGGGCGTCCGTGCGCGCCGGAGGTGAACTGCCAGTCGCCGGGATCGCGGTCCACGTAGCGCGAGAGCGTGGTGCGCAGGAGAGCGTGGCCGATCAGGAACTGGCGGCGGCTGTTCTCGAACAGGTAGCGCCGGTGACGCGCGCGCTCATCAGCCGACAGGAGCGCCAGATACTCGGTGAGCCGCGCCGGCGAGCTCGCCGCCTCCGGCGAGATCATCCAGACGTGGATCTCGCGCCGCAGCGCCTCGAGCGCGGCCGGCCGCGGCTCGCGCATCTCGGCGGCGGCGTGCTCGACGACGCGGGCGAGGGCGCGCGGGCTGGTCTGGTGGAAGAAGTGTCCGCCGCGGGGGAGCTCGACGAACTGCGACTGCGCGGCGAGCCCGGTCCACTCGCGCACGCGCGCGGGGGTGACGAACGGGTCGTCGCTGGCCGCCAGGATCCAGGTCGGGATGCGGAGCGCGCCGGGCGCCGGCGGCATCGCGAAGCGCTCCAGCGCGCGGAAGTCGGCCCGCACCGCCGGCAGGAACTCGCGGAGGTCGTCGATCTTGCCGCGCAGGATGTCGGGGACGCCGCCCACGCGCTCGAGGCGGGCGGCGAGCTCGGCGTCGGGCAGGTCGGACCAGACCTCGTCCAGGAGGCGCGTCGGCCCGCGCACCGCGCAGATGAAGACGCCGCGCGGCGGCGTCAGCGACGGCTGCAGGCGGAGCGCCATCAGGTACGCGACCAGCCCGCCCATGCTGTGGCCGAGCAGGTAGTACGGATCGCGCAGGCGCCCGGCCAGCGCGCCCAGGTAGGCCTCGACCATGTCCTCGATGCGGTCCAGGCACGGGCCGGGATGGAGGCCATGGCCCGGCGGGTCGATGGCGATGAGCCGCCAGTCGGGCGGCAGCGCGGCGCCGAGCTCTCGGAAGGAGGTCGCCGAGCCGCCTGCGCAGGGCAGACAGACCAGCGCGGGTCCGCGCTCCGGTCCCGTGCAGAGCAGGCGCACGCCGGCGTCACAGCTGTGCACCTGCGAACGGCCGATCGCGCGCTGCCTCATCGAGGTGGCCTGGCAGCAAGAACCATTCCGGCCCGGCACGCGCGCCGCGAGCTCCGCGCCTCGTGAGCGACATCCTCGCCATCCCCGCGGGCGAGGGGCGATCGGCGGCCAGCGCGGCGCGGCGGTCAGCGCCCGACGGTGCCGGACGAGCCGTCAAAGAAACGACCGCTCGATCGCCGGTGCGACCGCTTTTGAAACGCGGCCGCACCGGCGCCGATCGGCGCGCTCGAGTCGGCCCGCGCGCGAGAGTCGCGACCAGCCGGCCGCTTGCCGGCCGTGCGGCCCGCATCCGCGCGTGTGGACCGAGGTGGCATGGCGGGTGCACCGAAGGCCTGCGGTTCGTTCGCATGACCGCCGGCGGGCATCGCCGGCTTCATCAAGGTGGTGCTGGCGCTCGGCGAGCGCGTCATCCCGCAGACGCTCAACGTCGAGCGCATCAACCCGGCGCTCGGGCTCGACGGGCGGCTGTTCGAGGTCGCCACCGAGGGCGGCTCGTGGGAGCCGGCCGGACCGACCCGGGTGGCCGGCGTGAGCTCGTTCGGCTTCGGCGGGGCGAACGCGCACGTCATCGTCGAGGAGGCCCCGCCGACGGCGGCGCGGCCGGCCGGCCAGGACCCACCCGGACACCTCCTCTGCCTGTCGGGTCGATCGGTGGCGTCGCTCCAGGAGCTCGCCGGCGCCATGTCCGCCCGGCTCGAGAGCCCGAGCGGCGACGACGAGGTGAGCGACGCGTGCTTCACCGCGAACCGCAGCCGGACGCACCAGCCGTGCCGGGCGGCGATCGCGGCGAGCTCGCCCGACGGGCTGCGCGATCTTCTGCGCCGGCTGGCGACCGGCGAGCGCGCGCGCGGTGTGTCGGTGGTCGACGGCCGGGACCGCGGCGCTCCCCGCGTCGCCTTCATGTTCACCGGCCAGGGCTCGCAGGCGGCCGGCATGGGCAAGCAGCTCCACGACACCCAGCCGGTGTTTCGCGCCGCGCTCGATCGCTGCGCGGAGGCGCTGTCCGGGCACCTCGACGTGCCGCTCCATTCCGTCCTGTTCCCGGCCGAGCGGGATCGCGGGCTGATCGACCAGACGCGCTACACCCAGCCGGCGCTGGTCGCGTTCGAGTGGGCGCTCGCCGAGCTGTGGCGCTCGTGGGGCGTGACCCCGGGTGTGGTCGTGGGCCACAGCATCGGCGAGTACACCGCGGCCTGCGTGGCCGGAGCGCTGGCGATCGAGGACGCCCTGGCCCTGGTCGCCGCGCGTGGGCGCCTCATGACCGAGCTCTGCCCGGGCGGCGCGATGATCGCGGTCCTGGGCGATCGCGATCGCGTGGCGAGCGCGCTGCGCGCGCACAACGGGGCGGTGTCGATCGCCGCGGACAACGGACCGGAGAGCGTGGTCCTGTCCGGCGGCGCCCCGACGATCGCCGATGTGCGGCGCGAGCTCGAACGCGACCGGATCCACGTCCATCCGCTGACCGTGTCGCACGCGTTTCACTCGCCGCTCCTCGACCCGATGCTCGACGAGCTGGAGCGCGCCGCGGCCGCCGTGCGCGCGACGCCGGCGCGCATCCCCATCGCGTCGAACCTGACCGGCGAGCTCATGCCGGCCGGGGTGGCGCCGGGCGCGCGCTACTGGCGAGACCACACGCGCGAGCCGGTCCGCTTCGCCGCCTGCGTGCAGGCGCTGCGGGCCGCGGGGTACGACGTCTTCCTCGAGGTCGGGCCGCGCGCGACCCTGACCGCGATGGCGAGGCGCCTGGCGGCAGGCGAGGAGGCGGTGACCTGGACCTCGTCTTTGCGGGCGGACCAGCCGGAGGGGGCGGCGATGCTCGCGGCCGCCGGCGAGCTCCACGCCGCCGGCGTCCGGCTCGACGCCGACGGCATGGACCCGCATCGCCGGCGCCGCGTTGTGTCGCTGCCGGCGTCCCGGTATCTCCGCGAGCGTCACTGGTTCGAGCTCCCCGCGTCATCCACCCACCCGGAGGAACCGATGCCGACCGGCAATGGCAACTCGCACCGCAACGGAGCGCGCTCCGAGATCGCCTGGTACACCGAGATCGCCGCCGAGGCGCCGCCTCCGGTCGCCAGCCGCACGGTCGACGCGGTCGTCGCGCTGTTCCGCGACCAGACCGCCGCCGTCCTCCAGCTCTGCGGCGCGGTCGCCGGCGCCGGCGCGACGAGCGTGGAGGCGTCGGAGCCGGCGCTGCTGCCCCCCGGCGCGATTCGCCTGCACTCCGCTCGCGCGCCGGCGCCGGAGCCGTCCCGCCAGCTGCCGCCGCTCGACCCGGGCGCGTTCGTCCGCGCCGAGCTCTCCGCCGTCTGCGGCTTCCCGCCCCACGAGATCCGCGGCGCCGACCGCGTGGCGGACCTCGGGCTCGACTCGCTCATGGTCGCCGAGCTGCGCCGTCGCCTCCAGCCGCTCGTGCCGCACGCGGAGATCGCGGACGTCGTCAGGGTGACCGCGGCGACCACGGTGGGCGAGGTGATCATCCAGCTCGCGAGCGCGGCCGGCCTCCCGGCGCCCGGTCCGGCGATGGGATCCGCCGCGCGCCTGGTCGCGCCGGAGCCTCCGCGCGACCATGAGCACGGCCGCCGGCGCGCCGATCCGGCCGGCGCGTCGCTCCGCCCCGAGGACTGGCCCGAGTTCGCCGCGGTCGACCGGCTGATGGCCAGCATCGAGGCCGGCGGCGGCAACCCCTACGCGCGCCTGCATGCGGCCCGGAACGCCGAGGCGACCGTGGTCGACGGGCGGCGCGTGACCAACTACGCCAGCTTCAACTACCTCGGCTTCTCGGCCGATCCGGCGGTCTGCCAGGCGGCCGTCGACGCCATCGAGCGCTACGGCACCTCGGCGTCCGCCACGCCGCTCCTCCTGGGCGAGACCCCGCTCCACGCGGAGCTCGAGCGCGAGCTGTGCGATCGCCTGGGCTGCGAGGCGGCGCTCCTGTTCGCGAGCGGACACGCCACCAACGTGACCACGGTCGGTCACCTGCTCGGCGCCGACGATCTGATCCTCCACGACGAGCTCATCCACGACAGCACGGTCAGGGGCGCGATCCTGTCGGGCGCCCGCCGCCTGTCCTTCCCGCACAACGACCACGAGGCGCTCGACGCGACCCTGACCCGCCTCCGCTCCGGCTTCCGCCGCGTGCTCGTCTCCATCGAGGGGGTCTACAGCCAGGACGGCGACGTCCCCGACCTGCCGGCGTTCATCCGGGTCAAGCAGCGCCACGCGGCGCTCCTCATGGTCGACGAGGCGCACTCGCTGGGCGTCATCGGGGCGACCGGCGGCGGCATCGGCGAGCACTTCGGCGTCGCGCGCTCCGACGTCGACGTCTGGATGGGTACGCTCAGCAAGGCGTTGGGCAGCTGCGGCGGCTACATCGCGGGCAGCGCCGGGCTGGTCAAGCTGCTCAAGCACAGCGCGCCCGGCTACATCTTCGCGACGTCGGTCTCGCCGCCCGGCGCGGCCGCCGCGCTGGCCGCGCTCCGCCTGCTCAAGATGTCGCCGGATCGGGTCGCGCGCCTGCAGGCCAACGCGCGCCTGTTCGTCGGTCTGGCGCGCGAGCGCGGCATGGACACCGGCAGGACCGACGGCTCCGCCGTCATCCCGATCCTGGTCGGCGACCTCGGCCGCGCCATCCGCATCTCCGAGTCGCTCCTGGCGCGCGGCATCAACGTGATGCCGATCGGCTATCCGGCGGTCCCGCCCGATCAGGCGCGGCTCCGCTTCTTCGTCAACTCGACGCACAGCGAGGAGCAGATCCGCCACACCATCGACGCGCTCGCCGAGGAGCTGGCCGGGCGCGCCCCGGGCGGGTCGGCCGCGGCGCCGGAGCCGCCGGCGGGCGCGCGCAACCTGCGCGGGCGGCTCCAGACCGCGCTGGAGCGATTCGCCCACCGGGCCATCGAAGCAACCCACAGGAGCGAGCAATGACCACTCTCATCACCGGAGCCAGCGGCTTCCTGGGCGGACGACTGACGGAGGTCCTCGCCCAGCGCGGAGAGGACGTCCGCGTGCTGGCGCGCGACACCAGCGACCTGAGTCACCTGGCCGGCCTCCCGATCCGGATCACGCGCGGCGAGCTGGGGCGTCCCGACACCCTGACGGAGGCGACCCGCGGGGTGAAGACCGTCTATCACTGCGCCGGTCTCTCCGCCGACTGGGGCCGCTGGGCCGACTTCGAGGGCGTGAACGTCACCGGCGTGAAGAACCTGCTCGACGCGGCCGGCCGCGCCGGCACGGTCGAGCGCTTCCTCCACGTCAGCACCACGGACGTCTACGGCTATCCCGAGGAGGCCTGCCCCGAGTCGCACGGCATCCGCGACATCGGGCTGCCCTACAACCGCAGCAAGGGGCTGGGCGAGAAGGCGGCCTGGGACTTCCACCGCGCCACCGGCCTGCCGGTGACGGTGGTGCGGCCGTGCAACATCTTCGGGCCGCGCAGCAAGGACTTCGTCGTCGAGGTGTCGAACCTGCTCCTGCAGGGCCAGATGATGACCATCGACGGCGGCGCCCGTCGGGCGGGGCTGCTCTTCGTCGACAACGCGGTCGAGGGGATCATCGCGGCCGCTCGCTCGCCCGCGGCGGTCGGGCAGTCGTACAACCTGCGCGACGAGTCGGACGTCACCTGGCGCCAGTACCTGGACCGGCTCGCCGCCGGGCTCGGCGCCCGGCGCGCGTGGATCAACCTGCGCGCGGGGCTCGCGCTGGCCATCGCGCGGGCGTTCGAGGGCGCCTACGGCCTGCTCCGGCGGCAGAGCCGCCCGCTCCTCACTCGCCACTCGGTCTACCTGCTCGGCCGCGACCAGGGCTTTCCGATCGACAAGGCCCGCCAGGAGCTCGGCTTCCGCTCGGTGGTCGGCTTCGACGAGGCGCTCCAGCGCACGCTGTCCTGGCTGGAGTCGCCGGCCGGGCAGCGCGCGGTGCCGCGCAAGCGAGCGGCCCGCGAGGTCGCCCATGCATGAGCGCGCGCGGACCATGCGCGCACCGGAGCGCGACGCGGAGATCGCCGTCGCCGACGGAGAGATGCGCGAGCTGGAGGCGACGGTGCAGCGCGCCCTGGCCAGGCAGGACGAGTCGGCGCTCGACGTGATGGGCTACGGTGAGGTCACCGTCATCCTCAAGCTCAGGACCGGCGACGGCGAGCTGGCGTGCAAGCGCCTGCCGGTCTTCCCGACCCGCGCGCGCTTCGAGCGATACCGCGCTCTCCTCGACGAGTACCTCGCGCACCTGGCCGCGGCCGGCGTGGTCGTGCCGCACACGCGGCTGTGGACCATGGATCGGCCGGACGGGCAGGTCGTGTCCTACTGCCTGCAGCGCGCCTTTCCGGCCGGGAGCGTGGGCAACCGGCATCTGCGCGAGGTGCCGCCCGAGCAGGCGCTCGAGTGGTTCGAGGGCGTGCTGGGCGCCGCCACCCGGACGATCACGCCGGCGATCGGCCTCGACGTGCAGGCGTCGAACTGGGTGTGGAACGACGGCGAGCTGGTCTACATCGACGTCACGACCCCGTTCCTGCGCGACGCGCGCGGGAGGGAGCGGCTCGACGTCAAGCTCTTCATGTCGTCCCTGCCGTGGGCCCTGCGCGAGCCGGTCCGCCTGCTCCTGTCGAAGTCGATCTTCGACAAGTTCTACACGGCGCGCGGCGCCGTCCTCGACCTGCTCGGCAACCTCCACAAGGAGCGCCTGGGCGATCTGGCTCCGCTGTTCCTCGCCCGCGCCAACGCGGCGCTCGACGAGCCGATCACCCCGGAGCAGGTGCGCGCGTACTACGAGGAGGACGCCCGCCTGTGGACGCTCATCCAGCGCCTGCGCCGCGCCGATCGCTGGTGGCAGCGCCGCGTCCGCCGCCGCGTCTACCCCTTCCTCCTGCCCGGCGCCATCGCGCGCTAGGTGAGGAGCTCGCTCTCTCGCTGAAGTCGAAGGAGGCCCCGTGATCCCCAATCAGTGGTATCCCATCGTGGATGCGTCTCGACTCGGCCGGCGCCCGCTCGGGCTCCGGCGTCTGGGTCAGGACCTGGTCCTGTGGCGGCGCCCCGACGGCAGGGTCGTCGCGCAGCACGACCGCTGTCCCCACAAGGGCGCGCGGCTCAGCGACGGCAAGGTCGTCGGCAACGAGATCCAGTGCCCCTACCACGGCTTCCGCTACGACCCGACCGGGGCCTGCGTGGCCGCGCCCTGTCTCGGCACCAGCGGGCACATCCCCGACGGCCTGAAGATCGAGTCGCTGCCGGTGCGCGAGGAGCACCAGTGGATCTGGCTGTGGTACGGCGACCGGTCCAAGCTGCGCGCCGAGCTGCCGATCCTGCCCGCCATGCTGCGGCCGGCGCCGGCTCGCGCGCGCCTCTGCTACGACCGCCCGATCCACTACACGCGCTACATCGAGAGCCTGATCGAGTTCTATCACGTGCCCTGGGTGCACGCCGGGCGCTGGTACAACTCGCTCGACCACTTCGCGATCGCGGGCGTGCCGAGCCGGCTCTTCATCGGCTCCGGGCGCCGCTACCGGGCCTCCACGTTCGTGGAGGGCCACACCTGCGTGGTCGACGGCGAGCGGATCGACGCCACCATGGACATGGCGATCGAGAACGATCCGCTCTGCCGGCGCTTCCGCTGGAACGTCACCTTCCTGGCGCCGTGCCTGGTCTACCTGGAGACGCACCTCTTCCGCGCCGCCCAGTACATGACGCCGATCGACGAGGGCAACACCCACGTGATGATGGACTGGTTCGAGTTCGTGCCGCTGTCGCGCTTCCTTCCTCCCGCGGTGCACCGCTTCATCAACCGCACGACCATGGTGATGCAGAAGCACGGCCAGGATGATCAGGACTACCAGATCATGCTGGGCCAGACGCCCAAGGTGAGCGACGTCGGCGTCAACAAGCTGGTCGCGGCCGACGAGCTCAATTCCCGGTTCCTGCAGCTGCGCAGGCGCCTCATCCGCGAGGCGGGCGGCCCGCACCTCTCGGTCATCGACGACGAGCCGGGCCGCCAGGGCGGCGGTCGCGTCGAGCGGGCCGGAGGTGTCGCGTGAGCGGCGCGTCGGTCGAGGGTCTGCGCGCCCGGCTGGTCGATGTCGAGCGGGCGATCGACGGGGGCACCTACCGGCCCGGGCCGTGGGCCGCGATCGTGCGCCAGGCCGGGGCGCTGCCGCGCGAGGAGCGGCTCGCCCTCGAGGCGGACGTGAGCCGGGTGAGCGACAAGCTGCACCGGCGCAACCACCCGGGGCGCAAGGTCGGCGTCCGGCTCGGCGTGGTCCTCGAGCTCATCGGCACCGCGGACGGTCTGGTCGGCCTCTACCTCGGGCTGCGCTGGGACTTCGCCCTGCTCGTGGCGGTGTCGACCTTCGTCATGTGCGCCACCCTGCAGCCGCTCGTCAAGATGATGGTCGGCCGCCTGCTCGGCGTCCGCTACAGCTACTTCTATCTCCACTTCATCCTCGAGCCCCGGGTGAAGATGCGCTACGGCACGTACCTGGCGCTGTCGACCACCGGGCGGGTCATCGTCCACTTCGCCGGGATGATCGGATCGCCGGGCGCCTTTCTGGTCGTCGCGCCGTTCATCGCCGGCCGCATGCCGATCACCGCCAGCATCTGCACCGGCATCGGCTGGGGGTTCGTCGGCCTCAATCTCATGTTCTTCGTGCTGGCATTCGCCGGCGTGCGCCGCGTCGAGCAGCTGTTCAGCGGCGGCGCGGCGGCCCGCGAGATCCGCAACTCGTTCCGCGCTCGCACCGCGTGACCATCGGAAGAGGACCATGCAGCTCAACACCATCGTTCGTCTGCTTCGCAGCGGCCGGGTTCCCCTCATGCTGGGGGCCCACATGCTGTCCCGCGCGGTCTATCGCGCCAACTTCCTCGCCGCCGCCAGCGAGAGCGGCCTGCTCGCGGCCATGGCCGACCGGCCGCTCTCGTTCGACGAGATCGCAACCGCGCTCGGCTGCGCGCCGGAGCAGCGCGAGACCCTGGTCGACTGGTTGTCGGTCGCCTCGCTGTCCGGGGCGCTCCGGCGGACGCGCGACGGTCGCTACGCGCTCCGCGGCCTCCTGGCCCGCGCCATGGTGCACGCCGGGAACGACGACGCGGCCACGGCGCTGCAGGAGGTGACCCGTCTCCACGCCGACGTCATCTACCGGGTGCCCGGCTGCCTCAAGAAGCGCCGCTGGCTGACCCTCGGCGACCACGACGCGGTGGTGGCTGCCCGCGCCTCGCGCGCGCTGGAGCCGGTCATGGCCGAGGGGATCGAGGACGCCGTCAAGCGCTTCCGGCCGGGAAGCTACCTCGACGTCGGCTGCGGCACCGGCATCTATCTGCGCTACGCCGCCCAGGTCGACTCCAGCCTCACCGGCAAGGGTATCGACCTCAGCCCCGAGGTGGCGGCCTTCGCGCAGAGCAAGATGTCGGAGTGGGGGATGGCGGACCGCTTCTCGGTCGACGCCGGCGACTTCCGCGCGGTCGAGCCGCGGCCGGAGTTCGGCCTGGCGTCGCTCATCAACAACCTGTGCTACTTCAGGCCGTCGGAGCGGGCGGACGTGATCCGCCACCTGACCCGGTTCGTGCGGCCCGGCGGCGGCGTGATGGTGGCGCACCCGCTGCGCGGCCTCACGGCGGCGTCCGACGTGGTCAGCCTCTACTTCGCCGCCATCGAGGACGCCGGGCCGTTCCCGGGACCGGGCGACATCGAGTCCAGCATGTCGCGCGCCGGCGTGCAGGACATCAAGACGGTCACGCTGGTGCCCGGCATCGTCTCGGTGACCGGCCGCGTGGCCGCGGCCTGAGCGGGGCCGCGCCGGCTCAGTCGCCCGCGCGGTCCTGGGCGCGCTCGACGCGCGCGCCGCTGCGGACCAGGCGGGCGAAGTAGTCGCCGAGCCGGCGCGTGCCCACCGCGGGGCCGATCGTGTCGCTGAGCGCGGTCTCGGTCAGGAAGACGAGCACGTCGCCGGTGTGGCGGCTCAGGTGGCGCAGGTTCCGCGCGCCGGCCCTGGCCAGCCAGGCCGGGACGCCGGTGATGCGCGGCGGGCGGCCCAGCGCGGCGAAGGCGGCCTCGGCGATCTGCCGATAGGTGAGGATCTCCGGGCCGCCCACGTCGATGTCGGTGGCGCCGCCGGCGGCGGCCGCGTCGGCGCAGACCACGGCGAGGTCGGCGCCATGGATCGGGTTGATCCGGCGATCGCCGTGGCCGAACAGGAACACCCGGCCGCCGCGCGCCATGCGCAGGATCTCGCCGATGTCGGAGAAGTAGCCGGTCGGACGGACGACCGCGTGGGGCATGCCGGAGCCGGCCAGGTCGAGGGCGAAGTCCTCGTGCGCCCGCACGATCTCGAGGTGGCGGTTTCGCCGTCCGCCCAGCGACGAGACATAGATGAACCTCGAGGCTCCGGCGGCGCGGGCCTCGCCCAGGAGGTTTCGATTGCCCAGGTGATCGACCTCCTGGAACGTGAGCGAGCCCTGCCGCTGCATGAGCCCGACCGACGAGAAGACGACGTCGACCGAGTCGCATGCGCCGGTCAGCCCGGCCGGGCGGGTGAGGTCGCCGCCGCGGACATCGTCCACCAGGTCGGCCAGCGCGCCCAGGCGGCGCGGATCGCGGACCAGCGCGCGCACCCACCAGCCCCGGCGCTTGAGCTCGCGGACCACGAAGCCGCCGAGATAGCCGCTCGCGCCGGCGACCAGGACGCGCCCGGTCGCGGCCCCGCCGGCCGCGCCGGCGCCGTCCGCGCCTCGGTCAGCGCTCGACATGCGCGCGGGCGGTGATCGCGCCGCTCTCCGGCACGAGTCCGATCCGGTCGACCGCGAAGCCGGCGCCGTCGAGCTCGCCGCGCAGTCCGGCCTCGTCGTAGGCGTGGAGCTGACCGCGCGCCACCTCGGCGGCCCGCGCCCCCTCGAGCAGCCGGAGCAGCCGATGGCCGGCGACGCGGTTCCAGCGCGTGCGGAGCGGGCCGAGGTGGCGCAGGTCGGCGTCGCGCTCGACGCTCGCGCCGACCACCAGCGCGGCGTCGTAGCCTGCGGTCGGCTCCGCGACCATCAGCCGGCCGCCGGGGCCGAGCACGCGCCCCGCGTCCGCGAGCAGGGCGCGGCGCTCGTGGACCGCGAGCCGGTGCAGGTGGAAGTGGACGAAGACGACGTCGTGGCTGCCGCTCGGCAGCGGCACCGTGGTCCGGCTCTCGCTCTCCACGAACTCGGTGTAGTCGGCCAGCGCCAGCGCCCACGCGGTGTACCGCGCCGAGCGCATGCCGGAGCGCGAGCCGTCCACGCCGGTGTAGCGCGCCCCCCGGCCGGGCAGGAAGGGGCGCAGGTGGTGGAGGAGCCGACCACCGCGCGAGCCGATCTCGGCCACGCGCTCGCCGCGCTGGATGGCCGCGGCCGCGACCAGCTCGCGCAGCGCCTGATCGCGGCTGCTCGGGATCACCAGGTCTTCGAGCCCGGCGCGCGTCCCGAGCACGCGCGCGCGAGAGAGTGACTGCTCCAGTCTCATCTGAGTGGGTCTCCGGTGAGGGCCGGCTCGCGCTCAGGCCCGCTGGATCTGGATGCTGCCGCGATCGCCGTCCACCACCAGGGTGTCCCCGGTCCGGATCGCCTGG
>DATFRY010000014.1:0-8133 GCA_035262925.1 Kofleriaceae bacterium
GCGCAGTGATAGTGCCCCGCCCGGGGCCGCCAGGATGCTGCGGCACACCGTCGTCTTCCCGCAGGGCTCCGCACCGAATCAGCTGCCGCGAGTCCTCCCGAGACGATCGCGACCGGTCGAGGTCGCGGTCGCGGCCGCGCCCGCGCAAGCGGCGCAGCAGCAGCCGGAGCGACACCCGCACGCGCACGCCCCTCTGGAGGCCCGCGAGCGCGAGCACCGGGCGATGCCGGTCGCCGTCCCGGGATGGCCGGACGTGGACGAGGACGATCCGACCGACCTGCGGCCGATGGCCGGCGCGGACCCGATCGTCAGGCGCGGGCGGAGAGCGCCGGCCGTGGCCGGCTCGAACCTCATCCGCCCGGCGCGGCGCGAGCCGATCGGGCCGGGCACCGTCATCGGCAACTACCGCGTGCTCGAGCCCCTGGCCAACGGCGGCATGGGCGTCGTGTTCGTGGCCGAGCACCTCCACCTCCGCCGCCGGGTCGCCCTCAAGCTCCTGCACGATCGGCTGCTGAGCGACGCGTGGGCGGTGTCGCGCTTCTTCTCGGAGGCGATCGCCGCGTCGCGCATCCAGCACCCGGGCGCGGTCACCGTGTTCGACTACGGAACCTTCGAGGGCGGCGCCTACCTGGTCATGGAGTACCTGCGCGGCGAGACCCTGAGCGCGCGCCTCGAGCGCGAGCGGCGGCTGCCCATCCCGCGCATCCTCGACGTCGGCGTGCAGCTCGGGTTGACCCTGGCCGCGGCGCACGAGTCCGGCGTCATCCACCGCGACCTCAAGCCCGACAACATCTACCTGGTGCCCGATGCGTCGGGCTCCGGCTACGAGTACGTCAAGGTGATCGACTTCGGCGTCGCCAAGCTCACCTCGGGGACCTGGGCACCGCAGACCGTGCGCGGCGACCTCCTGGGCACGCCGCTCTACATGGCGCCCGAGCAGAGCGTGAACGCCGGCAGCGTCGACCACCGCTGCGACGTCTACTCGCTCGGCTGCATCCTCTACCAGCTCATCACCGGGATCCCGCCGTTCCGGGGCTCGATGTTCGAGATCCTCATCGCGCACCAGAAGCAGCCGTCGCCGTCGCCGCGCTCCTACGACCCCACCATCCCGCCGGCGCTCGACGCGCTGGTCCTGCGCATGATGAGCAAGTCGCCCGACCGGCGCCCGCGCAGCATGGCCGAGGTGGTGCGCGCGCTGTCCAGCATCGCGCGCACGGAGCACCTCGAGCCGGCCCCGCTGCCGGCCCGCCGCCACGGAGCCTGGCTGGGGCTCGGGCTCGGCGTCGGGCTCGCGATCGCCGGGCTCGTCGGCTACCTGGCCACCCTCTCGTGAGGGTCGCCGCGGCTGGCTGAGGAAGGCGCGAAGGGCCGACCGAGGGTACATTGTGGGCCCGCCGACGGATTCGCCGTGAGAATACGGAGTCGGGCTGCTACCGGGCCGCGCCCTTGGTGGCGGCCACCAGCGCCGCCGCCTGCTCCTCGTACTCCTTGACCCCGCGTCGATGCTCGACCGGGTGCTCGGGGCCGGCGAACGACGCGTGCACCGACCGGATCGATCCGTCGGGGTTCACGAACAGCGTGATCGGGAAGCCCGAGGCGTCCACGCCCTCGATGCCCTGCGGGATGATCTCCCATGCGCGGTCGGTCGACCCGTCGACCGGGATGACCTCCCACGGCAGCTTGTAGGCGGCCTTGAACGCCTCGGCCTGCTTCTTGTTGTAGGCGCTGTCGTCGGTGAACTCGTAGGTCAGCGTGACGATCTCGAGCCCCTTGGAGTGCTGACGGTCGTAGATCTCCTTGAGCGCGCCGGCCGCGTGCTTGCAGGCGTCGCACCAGCTGCCGCCCACCTCGACGATGAGCGGCTTGCCGTCGTAGCGCGAGAGCTGGGGCATCGAGAACAGCTGGTCTCGCTGCTGCGTCTTGACCGCGATCGGGACCTCGAAGTCCTTGCCGCGGCCCGCCTTGAACGCCTCGCGCCACTCGAGCCTGGGCCCCGAGATCCACTTGCCGGTGAGCGTCTTCTTCTTCGCGTCGAGCTCGGCGGTGAGGAGATAGAGCGAGAGCCCGATGAACGCCGACATGTGGACCTGCTTGCCGCGCCCGTTGCCGGCCAGGTACACCACGTTGCCGGTCGTGAACAGGACGGTCGCGTTGAACACGCCGGGGGCCGGCTGGTGCATGGTGATCTTGGCGACCCCGGACTCGGGGAACTTCGCGCGCCACACGGTGGTTGCCTCGCCGAGATCGATCGGCTGGCCGGGCAAGGTCTTCTGGTCGAAGCGCTGCTCGGGCGCGGGCGCGTCGGTGGGCTCGGCGTGGAACGGGACCAGGCCCGCGCCCCAGGTCTTCGACTCCACCTGCCAGCTGCCGCTCAGCCGGCCCTGCGCGTCTGCGGTCGCGTTGATGCTGGCGTGGTAGAGCGGAAAGGAGACCTTGAGGTCCTTGCCGGTCCAGGCGGCGTCGACGTCGGCCTCGTGCTGGCCGTTGACCACCTTGCCGGTGCCGGACGAACCGGCCGCGGGGAGCTGCAAATAGATCGGGATCTCGGGGCTGCCCTCGGGCACGAAGGCGGCGCGGTACCAGTGCTTGTCGGCGGCGGCCGCCGGTGCCGCGGGTGCGGTCGACGCCGTGCCCGCGGCCTCCTGTCCCTGCCCTCCCTTGTCGGCCGCGACCGCCTTGGTGCCCGCCGCCTCGTCGGGTGGCTTGCCCGTCGAGTCGGACGACTTCGCGCAGGCGTGGACGGAGACGGCGCAGAGCGCGAGGGTCACGCAGCGGAGGGAACGGCACATGCGCGCCAGTATAACGACGAACGACTCCTCGCGGCGCCGAGGCGGGCCGGCTCAGCGCGCGCCGCCGGCCGCGTGCAACCTGATGAGGAGCCGCTGCTCCTGGCGCGCCCTGACCACGACTCTGCGCCTGATCGGTGGGGGCGTGTGTGTGACGGGCTCGCCGGCGCGCGAGAAGCCGACCACGACCGGCTCGTGCCAGACGACCAGCGTGTAGCTTCCGGGCGGGACCTGCGCGATGACGAAGTGACCGCGCTCGTCGGTGACGGCGTAGTACGGGTTGGGGGCGACCACGACCCAGGCGCTCGCCGCGTGTCCCGCTCCGTCGGCGCGCAGCTCGATGAAGCCGTCGCGCTCGAGCAGGTGCTCGTGCGCGGCGCCACGCGCCCCGAGCGGGACTGCCCACATCTCCTCGCGAGCGCGCGCATCGACGCGGGTGGCGCTCACCGCGATCGGCTCGTCGGCGGTGGTGAGCGACAGGACCGATCCGATGGGCGCGACCACCTGCACCTGGGGGTGGAAGCGACAGGCTCGCCACTCGAGCACTCCGCCGATCTGGAGGTGCTTGGTCGGGTTGGGGTAAGAGGAGTTCACGCGGCCGAGCAGCATGCGCCCGGTCGCGACGTCCTCGAGGTAGACGACGGCGTTGGCCACGCCGCTGCCGCTGGACAGCGCGAGGGTCTGGTTGGGGACGCCGCCGGCGCACACTGCGGCGCGGTCGGGCGGGCCCGAGCCTGTGACCGGCAGGCGCTCCGGCGCGCGAGGCGGATGGGGCCACTGCACGACTCCCTCGATGGTGCCGTACTCGACGGGCACGAACGGGACATAGCGCCGCGCGTACGGCATCGGCGCCGCGTGCGGCCTGGGCGCGCGGTCGAAGTGGTAGTTGCCGTAGCGCACGCCCTCGCCGGAGCCGTCGGCGCCGGACTCGTCGCCGTCGTCGCCGTCGGACCGCGCCCTCGCGGCGGCGCGGGCGCGCGCGGCCTCCGACCTGCGATCCGCGCCGCTTCCCGCGGACAGGCGGGCCAGGACACCGCGGCCATCGTCGCGCGCTCCGGCTGTCACCGACGGCGTGGTGCTACACCCCGCGGCGGCCGCGCACGCGCAGAGCACCGTGGTGGCGACCGTCGTCGCCCGCTGCCGGCGCCCTCGTTCTCGCCCTCGCACGGCGACCACCCCCTTCAGTCTGAATCCACTCGCCCGCGCGATCAAACGGAAGGCGACGCGGCGACGGGGGCATGGTTCACGGCGGCGCGGACCGCGGCGCGGCGCCTGGCGCGGGTGCCCGCTCTACCGGTGCTCGCCGGTTCCGCCGGGCGTGTCGGGGCTGCCACTGCTACCGGTGGCGCATGGTCGTGCCAGGGCTGCCAGCGCCGGTGCCCGTTCCCGAGCCTGCGGCGCCCGGCCTGCCGGTGCTGCCGGGACCCGTGCCTGCGCTGCGGCCCGTGTCCGGGCCACCTGTGCCTGTGCCTGTGCCGCCGGTGCCGATGCCGGTGGTGCCTGTGCTGCCAGGGGCGGCGGACGCGCCCGGGTTGCCGGGTGTGCCGGGGTTGCTCGGGCCGCCGGTGCGCGTTGCCGGGCTGCCTGTGCCCATGGGGCTTCCGCTCCTGCTGGGGACGGGGCTCGTGGCCGGTCCTCCCTGGGCGCCCGGTGCGGCGCCAGGCGCAGCCGGACCGGTGCCAGGCGGGGCGGTGCTCTCGGCCTGCGCTTCGAAGAAGTGGCGTGCCCACTCCGCGGCCAGCTGCATGCCGGCCCGGGCGTCGGCGTTGCTGATCGAGGTGGCGTAGGTGACGAGCTGGCCGCGCCGGCGCAAGGTGAGCCCCTGCAGCGCGTGGAGCGCGTGGAAGTTGCCGAGCATGAGCTGGGTGAGCCGGTTGCCCAGCACCTGCGCGCGGCCCTGGTTCAGCCGGCTCTCGAACTCTGCCGCCAGCTGCGGCGTCGCGAAGGCGAGCGTGCCGCGCACGTAGAAGCCGACCTTGGCCATCTCGAGCGCCATCGAGAAGCGCACCGGCGTCGGCAGCGTGCCGACGTTGGGGACCGCGATCTCCGAGCGGCGCAGCCCGCCGACGGTGACGACGGCGATCACGGCAGAGTCGACGCCCGCCTCGTTCTCGGCCGAGCGCGCGCGCGCGAGCCAGAGCGGCAGGTCGGCCTCGACCGCGCGAGCGCCGTCGAGGTCCGGGCGCGCCGATCCCGGCGGCGCCTGCTCGACGAGGGCGCCGAGGTGCTTGGGCGCGGTCAGCACCACCAGCCCGGGCGACGGCATGAGGAACACGCGGCGATCGCGCTCGAGCTTGAGCTCGGAGTCCTCGCGCTTGCCCAGCGCGCCGCCGCGCGCCGCCTGCCAGGTGACGTGCTGCAGCGGGTGGTCGAGGAAGCGGCGCACCTCCGCCGGCGAGAGATGCGTGTGTGCGACCATGTTGGTGGCCACGACGTTGGTCGGATTGCGCGACGAGATGAGCACCGACTGGAAGAGATCGGCGAGCGCCACCTTGCGATTGCCGACGATCGAGCGATAGTCCGGCATGGGCGCGATGATCGCGTCGGCCAGCGCGGCCCACGGCGTGCCGCGCAGCCGGTCGTAGCGCAGGAGCACGGCGAGTTTGTCGCCCTGCGGCGCGTACGTGCGCAGATCGGCGCTCGCGCCCGGCGGGAGGGCGATGGCGTTCGAATCCGCCGCGGCTCCACCACCCTTGCGGGTCTGCCCGGCGCCGGCGACGGTGTCGGCGGCGGTGTCGGCGGCGGTGCCGATGCTGGATCCGCCGCGCGCGATCTCGGCCGCCGTGTCGGCGAACGGCGACGAGGGCGCGGCCCCGGCGCCGCCGTCGAGATCGCCGGCAGCCACGGCGGGGCCGGCGTCACCCGCCTCGGCGGCAGCGACCTCGTCGTCGGGCGGACCCGCGTCGCGCGCTCCGTCCTCTTCGCTCTCGCGCGCCTTCTCCCGCTCCTTCTCCCTCGCCTTCTCCCTCTCCGCCTCTCGCTCCTTCTCCCGCGCCCGCTCCAGGTCTTCCTCGCTCTCGGCCGGCTCCGGCTCGAGCGTGGCCGTCGCCGATTCGCGCGCCTGGTCCTCCGCGCCCGCCGCCGTGTCCGGTTGCGCCGCCGGCTCGTCGACCAGCGTCGTGGCGGACGGGGCCCGCGGGTCGAAGCCTTCGGGCGCGGGCGGCGCGACGTCGAGATCCAGATCGACCACCACGTCCGGCTCCTCGTCCGCTTCTCGCCGGCTGGTGGTCCAGACGAGCAGCGCGGCGATCGCCGCGTGCGTCACCAGCGACGCGGCGAGGGCAGAGAGAGCGGACGGTCGGCGCGAGGACACGGCGGTGACACCAACTGCAAACTTTCGGTGTAGCATTGCATATATGGACGCGCACGACCCGAGCTCCGGTGTCCTCCTCTCCGGCAGGATGCGGACAGGCCGACCGGCGGGCGGCAACTCACCGGGGCTGCACGAGAAAACTCGCGGCCCGCGGCCCGCGCAGCGCCGAGCGGGGTGAAGCGCCGGCATGCGGATCGACCAGGCCACCGTGCTCGAGCTGGTCAAGGAGGCCTCGAGCAAGATGAAGGACCCGAACTACTCGGCCGTGATGGTCGGCGGCTTCGTCCAGACCCAGGGCCCGGCGGCGCAGTACATCAGCGCCCACTCCAGCGAGCTCGGGGGCCCCGAGGGCGTGGTCAACACGATCTTCCACGCGGCGCTCATCGCCCTCTGCTTCCAGCGCACCAACCGCCGATCCGTCCGCGGCATCCGCTTCGACGAGCTCGACCACGTCGCCAGCGGCGATCGCGAGGCCAACCTCCGCAGCCAGCAGCCCGCCATCCTCGACTACATCGAGGTCAACGTCGAGGTGCCGGCCATGAAGCAGGTGCTCATGCTCCTCGCCCTCGGCATGGAGCTGGTCTCGTAGCCGCCGCGAACGTGACGCGGAGACGCCGCGCATGGGCCGCCGCGAACCGGCGCCGACGACGGGCCGCCCTGCGGACGATCAGCTGAGCGGAGCGGCTTCGGGTGCGGCGAGACGGTCGCGCATCTGGGCGACGCGGTCGACCATGGCGGAGCGCGCCTCGGGCGGATCCACGATCCAGGCGTGGCGCCCGAAGCCGAGCACCCACCCGGTGATCCACTCGAAGCTCTCGGTGTCGATGGCGATCTCGGAGCTGCCGTCGTCGAACGTCTGCACCTCGCCGACGGGCCACGCGGCGCCGACGCGCGCGGTCGCCAGCGGATCGAGGTGGACGCGCACCGAGATCGCGTCGGCCGGCGGCAGGTACAGGTGCTCGCGGCGGTAGGCCTCGAGGTCGAACTCGGCCGGGATGTCGAAGCGCTGGTCGGTCACGCGCAGCGACGAGATGCGATCGATGCGGAACGTGCGCGTGTCGCCGCGCGAGTGGCAGTGCCCGACCAGGTACCACTCGCCGGCGTGATGCACGAGTCCGTACGGATCGACCATGCGGCGGGCCGCTCCGGGACGCGACGCCGCGGCGTAGTCGATCTCGGCCGTGCGGCGGCGGCGCGCCGCGGTGACCAGGTCGCGCAGGTGACCGGCCACCGCCCGGTCCGGCTCGGCGACCACCGTGCCGGTGGCGAGCGTCTCCGCCTCGCGCGCATCGCCGCCGAGCGCGCGCAGGAGCTTGCCCTCCGCCGACTGCAGCGCGTCGTCGAACGGCGCGATGCCGGTCTCGCGCAGCGTCCGGATCCCGAGCAGGAGCGAGCAGCCCTCCGCCGGCGTCAGCCGGAGCGGGCGGGTCAGCCGCTGCGCGAGATCGACGAACACGCGCCCGTCCTCCACCGAGACCAGCAGGTACTCGCCCGGGTCTCCGTCGGGCGGGCCGACCTGGGCGAGCAGATCGAGGTCCTGGACCATCTGATCGCGCTCGATGCCGAGCTGGCGGGCCAGCTCCCCCACGTCGACGCCCTCCGACTGCCGCGCGACGTACGGCACCAGGTAGAGGAGGCGGCGGAGCCGCTGCGACACGTCTCTCATGCCCGCTCCACGATCGTGACCGGCGCCCGACGGACGCGGCCGCGCGGCCGCTGCGACACCGCCCTCGCCCTCATGCCAGCCCCCGGGTCCCGACCGCCACCCGACGGACGCGGCGGCGCGGCGGCTGCGACTCGTGCCTCATGCCCGCGGCCCTCATGACTGGTAGTGCTCCGCGACCGAGGCCAGCTCGTCCTGCAGCCGCTTGAGCAGGCGCGGCCCGGACAGCACGCGCAGCGCGCCCTTCGCGGCCAGGATGCGCGACACCGCGAAGTCGGGGTTGCCGCACGCGAAGCGCAGCCGCACCGAACCTCCCGGCCCGTCGCTGCGCGAGGCCTCGGGGCCGAAGTCCTCGTTGGCAACCGCGGCGG
>DATFRY010000015.1:0-6519 GCA_035262925.1 Kofleriaceae bacterium
CGCGGCCAGCTTGATCGGGCGCGGGCGGGACAGGAGCTGGGCGCCGAGCGCGCTGCCGAGCTGGTCCTCGCCGTTGCGCGTGATGAGCAGGGCGGCGCCGGTCGACACCAGGAGGGCCGGGATCTGGGTGACCAGGCCGTCGCCGATCGACATCGTGGTGTAGGCGTGGGCGGCGTCGCCGGCCGACATGCCCTTCTGGACGATGCCGATGATCATCCCGCCGACGATGTTGATGCCGACGATGAGGAGGCCGGCGACCGCGTCGCCGCGCACGAACTTGGAGGCGCCGTCCATCGCGCCGTGGAAATCGGCCTCCTGCTCGATCGCCTTGCGGCGGGCGCGCGCCTCCTTCTCGGTGATGAGGCCGGCGCCCAGGTCGGCGTCGATCGCCATCTGCTTGCCGGGCATCGAGTCGAGGGTGAAGCGCGCGCTCACCTCCGAGATGCGCTCGGCGCCCTTGGTGATGACGATGAAGTTGACGATGACCAGGATGAGGAAGACGACCGCGCCGACCACGAAGTTGTTGCCGACCGCGAACTCGCCGAACGCGTGGATGATGTTGCCGGCCGCGTGCGTGCTCTTGTCGCCGTTGGTGAGGATGAGGCGGGTGGTGGCGACGTTGAGGGCCAGGCGCAGCAGGGTCACGAACAGCAGCAGCGACGGGAACGCGCTGAACTCGAGCGGCCGCTCGACGTAGAACGCGACCAGGAAGGTGAGGATGGCGGCGCACAGGCTGAGCGCCAGCAGCATGTCGAGCAGCGCCGGCGGCAGCGGCACCACCGTCAGGGCCAGGATGCCGACCAGGCCGACGGCGACGACGATGTCGGCGCGCGAGGACCGGTTCACCGCCTGCGCTCCCTCAGCCGATAGACATAGGCCAGGACCTCGGCCACCGCCTGATAGAGCTGGGCCGGGATCTCACGCCCCTCGGGCACGAGCTTGTAGATGAGGCGGGTGAGCGGCGGCCGCTCCAGGATCGGCACGCCGGCCCGGCGGGCCAGCTCGCGGATGTGGGCGGCGACCGCGCGCCGGCCCTTGACCAGGACGCGCGGCGCCCGGTCGTCGCGCGCGCTGTAGCGCAGGGCGACGGCGTACTCGGTCGGGTTGACCAGCACCACGTCCGCCCTCTTGACCTCGACCAGGCGACGGCGCGACAGCTCGCGCATGCGGCGGCGGCGGCGGGCGCGCAGGTGCGGATCGCCCTCCTGCTCGCGCATCTCGCGCCTGATCTCGTCGGGCGACATCATGAGCTGCCTCATGTGCCGCCGGCGGGCCTGGACGTAGTCGAACACCGCCATGGCGGCGAGGGCGGCGCCGGCGCCGAGCGCGACGCGGGCGGCGCCGGAGGCCAGCTGGCGGCCGAGGGCGGTCGCCTCGAGGGCGGGCGCGGCCAGGAAGCGGTCGATCTCGAGCGACAGCACGATCGCGACCACGCCGGCGACCGCGCCGGTCTTGAGCACCGCCCTGAGCACGCGGCCGGCGCCCTGGCGGGGCGACAGCGCGTGGCCGAGGGCCTGCAGGCCGAGGACCTTGCCGAGATCGAAGCCGGGCTTCTTGAAGGTGGGCGGCCAGCCGAGCTGGACCAGCCCGGTGGCGAGGAAGCCGAGCACGGCGCCGGCGGCGACCGGCGCGACCGCTGCGGTGAAGACGCGGCCGGCGGCGCCGAGGTCGGGCGCGCGGTCCGGGCTGTCGAGGCCGATGCCGGCGGCGCGCATGAGGTCGGCGAGCGACGACGCGGTCGCGCCGCCGAAGCCGATGAGGCAGAACAGCCCGCCCAGGAGGGCGGCGGTCGAGGTGAGCTCGGGCGAGCGGGCGACGTCGCCGCGCTTGCGCGCCTCGGCCAGCCGGCGCGGCGTCGGCTTGTGAGTCTTCTGCGCCTGGTCGGCCACGTCGGTCAGAGCTCGGTGAAGGCGGCCAGCGCGTCGGTGGCGCGCTCGCCGATCGCGCTCAGCTCGTGCACGAACACCGGCGCGGTCGCGATGAGCACGATCGCGCCGAAGATGAGCATGCCGGCCAGCATGACGGAGAAGACGTTGAGGGCCGGCGCGGCGCGCGAGGCCAGCGCCAGGCCGAGGTTGGTCAAGGTGCCGGCGATGACGGCCGGCGCGGCCAGGCGCAGCGCGGCGACCAGCACGTCGGCCGACTGGTGGATGATGCGATCGATCCCGCCGTGCAGGCTGAACGGGTCGGACGGCGCCGCCGCCAGCACGCGCACGCCGGCCTCGAGGCCGCCGGCGGCCAGGAAGGCGAGGCCGGCGATCGACAGCGCCACCTGGCGGAGCGTGGACGACGGCTCGCCGCGCGAGGGGTCGACCGAGTGGGCGAAGCCGAGGCCCACCTGGAGGCCGATGAGCTCTCCGCCGGCCTCGGCGCCGGCCAGGATCAGGCGCGCGGTGGTGCCGGCGATGAGGCCGAGCAGGATCTCGGCGGGCACGGCCAGGGGGAGGTCGGCCGGCGCCAGCGGCGGCCGGATCGGCGACACCGCGAGCGCGAGGACAGCGGCCACCGCGGCGCGCGCCTTGACCGGCAGCTGGCGCTCGCCGACCATCGGCGCGGCCTGCAGGAAGGCGGCGGCGCGGCAGAAGGCGGCCAGGAAGCCGGCGATGGCGCCCTGGTCGAGGGTCATTGCCGGTCCTCGACGCCGACGTCGCCGGCCGCCTGCACCGCGGACGAGGTGAAGTGCGACAGGCGATCGAGCAGCCCGTGGCCGAACATGGCCAGGACCAGCCCGATGGCCAGCAGCTTGGGCACGAACGAGAACGAGCTGTCGTTCATCTGGGTGGCGGCCTGGATGAGCGAGGTCAGGACGCCGACCGCCAGCGCCCCGATGACCAGCGGGGCCGCCACCATCGCGGCGGTGACGAGGCCCTCGCGCCAGAAGTCGAGCAGCGAGCTCATCCGGCGGCTCCGCGCAGGAGCGAGCCGACCACCATGTGCCAGCCGTCGATGGCGACGAACACCAGCAGCTTGATGGGCAGCGAGATGATGGGCGGCGGCAGCATGACCATGCCCAGCGCCGACAGCACCGACGCCACCACCAGGTCGATGACCAGGAAGGGGAGCAGGATGATGAGGCCCATCTTGAAGGCGGTGTGCAGCTCGCTCACCACGAAGGCGGGCACCGCGATGCGGAGCGGCACATCGGTGACCGCGGTCGGGCGGGGCGCGCTCGACACGTCGTAGAACAGCTCCAGGTCCTGGGGTCGCGTGCGCTTGATGAGGAAGTCGCGCAGGGGCGGCGTGGCGGCCTCGACCGCCTGGCTCTCGGACATCTCGTCGTCGAGGTAGGGGCGCACGCCGCGCTGATAGATCTCGCCGCCGATCGGCGCCATGACGAACAGGGTCATGAACAGGGCCAGGCCGACCAGGACGTGCGACGGCGGCGCGCCCTGGGTGCCCAGGCCGGTGCGCAGGAACGAGAACACCACCGCGAACCGGGTGAAGCAGGTGCAGACCAGGATGAAGGCCGGCGCCAGTGAGGCGATGGTCAGGAGTGCGACCATCTGCAGCGCGCGGCTGGGGCCGCCGTCGTCGGCCACGCGATCGAGGGCGCTGCGCGGCGGCGACGGCGACGAGGACGGGGGCGACGGCGATTGTGGTGATGCCGGCGCGCCCGGCCGCACGATGACCGGCGAGGACGGCCGGGCGGTGGCGGGCGCGGCGCCGGCCCGACCGGCGTGGCCGGCGAGGACGGCGACCGCGAGCGCGAGCGGGAGCCAGAGCGAAGGCGTCGGCGGGCGCAGGATCAACGGAGCGCCCCGCGGCGCGTGGCGGCGACCAGCTGGCGCGCCCACTCGGTGTCCTCCTCGCCCAGCTCGAGGCCGGCGCCGTCGTCGCCGTCGGTGGCGTGTGCGCTGTCGGCGCCGACGTGCTGGTCGCGCAGGCGGATGAGGCCGCTCAGGCTCGGGTTGCGGCGCAGGCGCGCGCTGGGCAGAAGATCGGGGCGCGGCTCGCCGCCCTCGTCGGCGGGCGGGGGCGCGTGGGTCGGCGAGCGGGCGGGGGCGTGATTGTGAGCGGCCGTGTGCGCGCCAGGCTCGGCCGTGCGAGCGCCGTCGGTGGGCCACTGGCCGAGCACGCGCACGTCCTTCTCGCTGACCGAGATCAACATCTCGCGGCGGCCGGCCGCCAGCCACACCACGCGGGCGCGAGGTCCGACCGACACCTGGGCCAGGATCTCGAGCGGGCTGGTCAGCGAGCGCGCCGACTTCTTGCGGCGGATGTACAGCCAGGCGACGGCCGCGATGCCGGCCAGGCCGCCGAAGGTGAGCGCGGTGCCGAGCGGAGAGCCCGAGCCCGGGCGCGGGCGATCGAGGTCGAGCGCCGGCGCGCGGACCGCGGGCGCCGGCGGGGCTGCGCCGGTGGCGGCGGCGGACGGTGCAGGCGCGGGTGCGGGCGCGAGCTCGGCGGTGGGTGCGGTCGGCGCGGAGCGAGGAGCGGCGGCGGGCTCGGCGGGGGCGGCGTGCACGGTCGCGGCGGCGGGCGCGAGGGCGGCCGGCGCGGGGGCCGCGATCGGCCTCGCCGGCGGCGCGGCCGCTGGCGCCGCGCTGGCCGCGGCGGGGGGCGGTGCCGCGGCGGCGCGCAGCGCGCGCGCGACCTCGCGCGGCTCGCGCGGCATCACGATCTCGAGGCGGTCGCCGTGCTGGTAGAGCACCGCCATCTCGGCGGCGAGCCTGGTCGACTCGGTGCCGTGGCGCAGCTGCACGCGCACCGACGGGGGCACCGTGCGGAGCTCGACCTTGCGCACGGTCGCGTCGTCGAGGCGAACCTCGATGGCCGGCGGCGCCTGGTCGAGCGGCAGCTCGATGCGGTCGCTGTGACCCTCGGGTCGCGAGGCGCTGGTGTGCACGCCGGACAGGATGACGGCCACGTGATCGCCGCGGTCCTCGACCGCGACCGGCAGGGCGTCGCCGGCGCGGGCGGCCGCGGGGAGGAGAGCGGCCGACAGGAGGGCGGCCGGCAGGAACCAGAGGGCGCGGTGCGAGCGGGTCATGTCATTCCGCTTCCGGGTGAGAGACGATCTCGACGATGCGGATGCCGCACCGCTCACCGACCGCGACCGCCTCGGCGCGGGCGACCAGCCGGCCGTTGACGCGGACGTCGAGCTTGTCGCCGGTCGTCTTGTTGAGCGGGATGATCGAGCCCGGCCCCAGCCGGGCCGCCAGGTCGCTCAGGTTGAGGGTGATGCGGCCGAGCTCGACGGCGAGCTCGAGCGGCACATCGTGGAGCAGGGACTTGAGCGACTCGCCGTCCATCCCGCCCGACATCGGATCCATGCTGTTCTGACTCATGCTGCGCGCTTTCCTCGCTGGCTGAACACACGCTCGATCTGGACGGCCAGCACGCCGCGGCTGACCACCGGGCGGCCGTAGGCCTTGATGACGCCGCCGACCTCGACCGGCAGCGGGTCGTCGACGAACTGGGGCAGGGTGAGGACCGTGCCGACGGTGAGCCGCTCGAGCTCGCCCATGGTCAGGCGGGTGCGGCCCAGCTCCACGCGCACGTCGACCGGCACGCGGCCGAGGGCGGCCTCGAGCGCGCCGGGCGCGGCGGGGACCGCCTCGATCGGCGCCGGCGGCTTGACCAGGGTGCCCGGCCGCGTGAGCACGCGCAGCCGGCCGGTGGTGGCGCCGCTGACCTGCATGGTGAGCGCGACGACCACGTCGGACTGGAGCAGCGCGCGGCGCACCGCTTCGACCTGCTCCGGCTTGCCGTCGCGGGCGACCGGGGTCGACTGCTCCTCGCGCCACGCGTCGACCAGGGCGCCGGCCAGCGCCTCGCCGACCGGCTGGAAGATGCGGATGGTGGCGGGCGAGGGCGGGCGCTCGACGTCGTCGGCTGCCGCGGGCTCGTCGTCGTCATCCTTGATCACCGCGCCGCACAGCGCGCCGGCCACGCTGGTCAGGAGCGGCCCGCTGATCACCAGGAGGGCCGGCTCGGGCCGGCTCTCCACCGACAGCGCGGTCTGCCAGGTGAAGGCGAGGCCGTCGCGCAGGGACTCTCCGCTCATGATCTCGGCGCCCGCGACGCGGATCTCGACGTCGGCGCGCAGCGTGGACTTGAGGCGGGCGGTCGCCTCCTTGACCCAGCGCTCGCCGATGCGCATCGCCGCCGGCCGCGCGCTCTCCGCCTCGCGATCGTCGACGATGAGCGCGAGCGGCGTCACCTCCTCGGGGTGCCTGCTGGTCGGCCGGTTGGGCGACGCCGAGGCCTCTCGCAGCGCGGCCTGGATGGCCTCGAGCTCCGCGGGATCGAGAGGCGCCTCGCTCACACGGTGCTGCCGGTGCAACCGGCGCACCAGGGGAGGACGCCGTGTTTGTCGCGCGTTGCGCGGATGGGAGGCGCGGATCGTCGCCGACCTTGACGGCGGCGCTGGCGCCAACGAAAAAGGCAGGAGACGGCGCCGGGCACCAGGCAGCCGGCGACGATGCGACACCATCGCCGGTTGCCGGATGCCCGGCTCCTGTCTCCTGCCTTTGCCGGGTCGGTGGCCCCGGCGGGGTAGCGGAGGAAGGCCCGAAG
>DATFRY010000016.1:0-8922 GCA_035262925.1 Kofleriaceae bacterium
CGATGCTCTCACGCCATGCCCGCTCGCACGAGACTCGCAAGCCACCGCCGCCTCGCCATCGCCGGCACCGCCCTCGCGGCGTGCATCGCGGCTGCGCCTCTGGCCCGCGCCGAGCCGCCGCCCGCTGCCGCCGCCGGCAACGACTTTCACGCCGAGCTCGCCCTGCTCCACCGCGTGGTGGCCTGCGGCGCGGAGCCCGAGGTCGCGATACCGGCCGCGTGGGTGGAGGTCGTGAACCAGCACTGCGCGCAGCTGGCCCGCCAGATCGATCGCTTCCGCGAGCGCTTCGTCGAGCAGGCCCAGCCCTTCCTGGCCGCGGTCCGCCCGCCCGGCGCGCCGCGCAGCGTGATCTATCCCTTCGGCGGCGGCGACCTGGCCTCGGCCCTGGTCACCTATCCCGAGGCCACCGACTTCACCACCATCTCGCTCGAGCACTCGGGCGATCCGCGCAGGCTGGCCGACCTCGGCGCCGCCGACCTGCGCACCGCGCTCGGCGACTTCCGCGGCGCGATCAAGGGCCTCCTGGCCCAGAACGACAGCGCCACCGACAAGCTGCAGAGCCTGCAGCGCGGGCCCCTGCCCGGCCAGATCTGCTTCTTCCTGGCCGCGCTGACCGTGTTCGGCCACCACCCGGTGTCGCTGCGCTACTTCCGCATCGAGCCCGACGGCTCGCTGCACTACTTCACCGGCGCGGAGATCGAGGCGCTGGCCGGCAAGCGCGCGCGCAAGATCCGCGAGTGGGGCGTCGACACCGATCACTCGATCGCCTTCAGCAACGCGGAGCTGGTGTTCGAGCGCTCGCGCGGCGATCGCGCCCTCGTGGTGCACCGGCACATCGCCGCCAACCTCGACGACGCGCACCTGCGCGGCTCGCCGCTCGAGAAGTACCTGGTGGCCAAGGGCCGGGTGGCGGCGATGACCAAGGCGGCCAGCTACCTCCTGTGGACCGGCGGCTTCTCGGCCATCCGCGACTACCTCCTCCGGTACGCGGAGCTCATGGTGTCCGACTCGACCGGGATTCCGCCGCGCCTCGCCCGCGCCGCCGGCTTCGAGCAGGTGACCTACGGCCGCTTCACGGCCCCGTTCCTGACCGCGCCGGAGGCCCCCGCCGAGGCCTTCGTCGAGCTGTGGCGCACGCAGCCCTATCGCAAGCTGCCCTTCCGCTACGGCTACCCCGACGCGGACGGGAACTTCCACCTCCTCGTCACGCAGCGCGTCGCCCGGCCCGCTCCCTGAACGAGATCGAGGTCACCCCGATCGAGGTCCCTCAGATCGAGCGCGAGCGCGAGGCCCGCGCGGCGGCGCGCTCGAGATACGACCCGACCGCGGCCTCGACGCGGGCCAGCGAGCCGGAGCCGAGCCCGCCGCGCAGGGCGCGCGCCGCCCGGACGAGCGGCTCGGGCAGGCCGCCGGCGACGTAGCCGTCGATGACCGCCGGGTGGATGTACGACTTGCGGCAGACCGTCGGCGTGTTGCCCAGCTGCTCGGCCACGCGCTCGATGGTCCGCCTGACCTCGCGCCTGCGCGCGGCCTCGCTGTCGGCGCGGCGCTGGCCGGCCAGCATGGTCGCGCACACCATGGTCGCGGCCCACGTGCGGAAGTCCTTGGCGGTGAACGGCCCGCCGCTGGCCTCGCGCACGTACAGGTTGACGTCGGTCGACGACACCGGCGTCGGGCGCCCGTCCGCGCCCACGTACTGGAACAGCCGCTGACCCGGGAGATCGCGGCAGCGCCGCACCAGCGACGCCATGCGCTGGTCGCGCAGCGAGACCCGGTACGGCTTGCCGCCCTTGCCGCGGAAGCGGAGCTCGACCGCCGAGCCGCGCACGCGGGCGTGGCGATCGCGCAGCGTGGTGGCGCCGTAGGAGTCGTTGGCGCGCGCGTACTCGTCGTTGCCGACGCGCAGCTGGGTGCGCTCGAGCAGCGACACCACCAGCGCGACCACCTTCTCCTTGCACAGGCAGTCGCAGTCGAGGTCGCGCGCCACCCGGCGCCGCAGGCGCGGCAGCGCGCGGCAGAACGCGGCCAGGCGGGTGTACTTGGCCGCGTCGCGCACGCCGCGCCAGCGCGGGTGGTAGCGGTACTGCTTGCGCCCGCGGGCGTCGCGTCCGACCGCCTGCAGGTGGCCTTCGGGGTCGGCGCAGATCCACACGTCGCGCCACGCGGGCGGGATGGCCAGGCTGCGGATGCGGGCCATGGTGCGCCTGGCGCTCACGCGGCGGCCGCCGGGCCCCTCGTAGGCGAAGCCGCGGCCGCGGCGCACGCGGCGAAGGCCGGGCTCGTCGGGTGACGAGTAGCGAAGGCGCGCAAGCTCGGCCGCGGCGCGCGGCGCGCGGTGCACCACGGAGAGCCCGATCCTGCCCGATATGCGCGCTTCCTCCACGTCGCCTCCACGAGACACAGAGGCACGCGGCGTGCCAGGCGATGAGCGGCGCCGCTGCACGCGGTTCGACGGGGCGCGGGGCGAGGCACTTCGCCACAGGCGAGGCGGTGCCGCTCGATCGGGAGTCCGGGCCGGGCTCAGAAGGCGAAGATGACGTCAGCAGCGATCGCGAGCCCGCCGGGGCCGGGCGCGAGAGTGACGTGCGCGCGCGCCGTGGGTGCGCGGCTCTCGGCCGGGTGCGGTTGCGCGTCGCGCCAGAAGATGATCGCGGAGGCGAGGGCGAGCGCGGCGCCCGCGCCGATCGCGGCCCATCCGTAGGGCGCGGTCTGCCACGACACGGGACAGGTTCGCCCCGGAAACGGTCGCTGGCAGCGGCCGTCCAGCTGGACGAGCGCGGCGCCTCCTCCCACGGCGAGGAGCGACGCGCCCGCCAGGGTCCACTTCTTCCAGCCGCCTCCGGACGGCGTGGGCGCGTCGGTCGCGGGGGCGATCAGGGCGCGAGCGAGGGCCAGGGCGGCGGTGTTCGCGCCGCCGTCGTCGCCGTCGTCTCCGTCGCCGCCGTCGCCGGCGTTGCCGCCGTTGCCGCCGCTGCCGGCGCGACCGCCGCGCTCGATCGATGCGGTCGCGCGGCGGAGCACGCGGCCGGTGGCCGTGTCGAGCACGGCGCCGACCAGCGCGCGCGGCACGGCGCGGGCGTCGATCGCGAGCAGCGCGACCCGCCCGGCGCCGGCGGCGCGCGCGACGGCGAGGGCGAGCGGCGCGGCGGTCTCGAGCGGGTCGCCGCCGGCGCGCGCGAGCACGAGCCCGGCCCAGCCCGCGCCGGTGCGCACGCTGCCGTCGACCTCCCACGCCACGCGCAGCCGCGTCCGCGCGCCGGCCCTCACGACGACCTGGTGCAGCCGGCCCGGCCGCTTGCCCATCTGCACGACCACGCGGTGGGGACCGGCCGCGAGCTCGTCGTCCACCGCGCCCACGCCGCGAAACCTGTCGTCGACGAACACGACCGCGCTCGGCTCGCTGACCTCGACGACGAGGCGCCCGGTGCCGGCGCGCGCCGCCCTGCCCCGCAGCTCTCGATAGAGCGCGACCGCCGCCGCGCCGTGCTGGCGCTGGCTCGGCTCGGCGTCGGGATAGCGGCGGACGAGCTCGGCCATCGCGCGCCTCGCGTCGCCCGCGCGCCCGCGCCGCAGATCCGCCGACGCCGTGGCCAGGAGCTGGCGCGCGCCCGGCCGCGACCCGGGCGGCGGGGCGGGCCGCGACACCCTCTCCTCGATGAGCCGCGCGGCGCGCGCGCCGGCGGAGAAGCCAGCCTCGCCCAGCTCGCGCAGCGCCGGTTCGAGCAGGCGGCCCGCGTCGACCGGCCGCGCCCGCTCGTGCACCTCGAGGACCAGGGCCGGCCCGGCCACCGCGCCGCCCGGGCAAAGCGCCAGCACGACCAGCATGGCGCCCGCGAACACCGCCAGCGACGTCAGCGACGACGACGACGACGACGACGACGACCGAGAGAGTCTCGCTGCCATGCCGACGATCTCGGACCCGCCGCGGATCCGTTGCGCCGGCCGCTGCGGCCCCGGGGCCGCGCGGGCTGCTCAGCTCAGCTCAGCTCAACCCAGCCCGACGTGATCGGGCAGCTCGAGCCCGATCTGCTCGCGGGTGGGCATGCGCAGCCCGCACGCCTTCATGATCGGCCCGAGCTCGCCCAGATAGTCGCGGATGACCTCGGCGCTGTCGCGCTGCCGCAGCCCGAGCTCGATGGCGCGCTTGCTGCGCGGCGAGCCGGGCCGCCCGAACGAGCGCAGCGACTCCGCCAGCCAGCGATCGAAGTAGTCCTGCGCGCGCGGCGTGTCGTCCGGCTCCGTCAGCAGCATGTTGCGCAGCGCGCTGCCGCCCTCGCCGCCCATGATCTTGTGCATGCGCTCGCCCTCGAGGATGCGCGCGGCCAGCTTGGCCACCCGCTCGTCGCTCGACGCCGCCAGCTCGCGCATCTGCACCACGCCGGCGCGGTCGTAGAGGAACTGGATGACCGCGACCTCGAGCCACGTCGCGGGCGGGCGGATCTCGGCGAGGCGCGGCCGCACGACCGCATGCAGGTCCTCGCCCGCCTTGATCTCCACGTAGAGATCCGACGCGGTCTCGAACCGCTGCAGCTCCTCCCACACGTACTGGACCAGCGCCTTCTTCACCGCCAGCGCGGGGGCCAGCGGGATCGCCGAGGCGAAGGCGTGTGATGTCGCCAGGGCGCGAAACCCGAGGCTCTCCACCTGCGACGCCAAGATCTCCGTGCGCTCGTCCACCACCCGCTCCTCGGTCATCGAGGAGAGCGTAACAAGCCCCAAGCGAGCAGGCCACTGACAAACCAGCTGTGGTAGACGGAGTGCATGCGCGCCGAATCGTTTGGACCGCTCGACCGCGCCGTTCCTGTCATCGGCCACGGCACCTGGCAGCTGGAGCGAGACCAGCGCTCCTCGGCGGTGGCCGCCATCAGGCGCGCGATCGACCTCGGGATGACGCACATCGACACGGCCGAGATGTACGGCAGCGGCTGGGTCGAGGAGCTGGTGCGCGAAGCGCTCGAGGGCCGGCGGGAGCGGGTCTTCCTGGCCTCCAAGGTCCTGCCCGACAACGCCTCCCACGACGGCACGATCCACGCGTGCGAGGAGACCCTGCGGCGGCTGGGCACCGACTGGCTCGACCTCTACATGCTGCACTGGCGCGGCCGCCACCCGCTCGATGGCACGATCGCCGCCTTCGAGGCGCTGCGCCGGTCCGGCAAGATCCGCGCCTGGGGGGTGAGCAACTTCGACGTCCCCGACCTCGAGGCCGCGCTCGCCATCGCCGGCGAGGGCGCGATCGCCTGCAACCAGGTCCTCTATCACCTGAAGCAGCGCACCGTCGAGCACGCGGTCCTGCCCTGGTGCGAGCGCAACCGGGTGGCGCTGGTGGCCTACAGCCCGCTCGGCTGCGGCAACTTCCCCACCGGCCGCCGCCCCGGGGCCGCGGTCCTGGCCGACATCGCGAGCGCGCGCGGCGTGACGCCCCACGCGGTCGCGCTCGGCTTCCTCACCCGCCACCGCTCGGTCTTCGCCATCCCGAAATCGGCCAGCACCGACCACGTGGCGGCCAACGCCGCCGCCGGCGATCTCACCCTCGAGCCCGACGAGATCGCGCGCATCGAGGCCGCCTTCCCGCTCGGCCGCTGGCGCGGCCTGCCCATGCTGTGACGCCGGCGACGCGGCCGCGGCTCAGGCCGCCCGCGCCTGCACCTTGAGATCGGGCTCGACAAAGGACCAGCGCACGCAGGGGGCGCGCTCGCGCAGGCGGCGCTCGAACTCGTCGATGGCGCGGCTCACGCCGTCGGCCGTGAGCTCGGACTGGAAGCGGATCTTGAGCGCGACCAGCACCTCGCCCGGCCCCTGCTGGATGGTGATGCAGTTGATCATCTCGACCAGGCGCGGGTCGGCGGCCACCAGCTCGCGAGCGATCAGCTCCACCTCCGGATCGGCCGACTCGCCGACCAGGAGCGACTTGACCTCGACGGCGAGGAAGACGGCCACCACGACCAGCACGGCGCCGATCGCCATGCTGCCGGCCGCGTCCCAGCGCCCGTCGCCGGTGACGCTGGCCGCGACCAGGGCCAGCATGGCGAACACCAGGCCCACGACCGCCGCCGAGTTCTCGCCGAAGATCACGACCAGATCGGAGTCCTTGGTCTCGCGGATGTAGCGCAGGAACGGCCGGGCGCCGCGGCGCCGGTTCATGTCGCGGATGTTGCCCAGCGTGGCCCAGCCCTCGATGAGCAGCGAGACGGCGAGGATGACCATGCCGAGCCACAGCGTGCCGACCGGCTCCGGGTGGCGGAACTTGTGGATGCCCTCGTACAGCGAGAACACGCCGCCGCCGGTGAACAGCAGCAGCGCCACCATGAACGACCAGAAGTAGAGGACGCGGCCGAAGCCGAGCGGGTGGGCCGGCGTCGGCGGCTGGCGCGCCCGGTTGACGCCGAGCAGGAGCAGTAGCTGGTTGCCGCAGTCGGCCAGGCTGTGCAGCGTCTCGGCCAGGAGCGCGCCCGACCCGGTGAACGCGGCCGCCACTCCCTTCGACAGCGCGATGAGGAGGTTGGCCACGAGCGACTGGATGATGTGCCCGGCGCCATGCCCGGCGCCCTCGGCCTTCTCTCCCGCCATGGACCGGTTCTATCAGATCTATCGCATCACAGGACGGGCAGCGCGCCGCGCATCGGCCGGCGCAGCGAGGGATGCGGATCCCGGCAGTCGATGCGGTGCAGGCCGGCGGCGCGGGCCAGCTCGAGCGCGCGCGCGTGCTCGTCGGCGCGCAGCGGCCGCGTCAGCTGCGGATACATCTCCGGCCGGCGCGCGACCATCCCGTCCGGGTGGTACTGGTCCATGATGTTGACGTAGGTGTCGCGGCCGAGCTCGCGCGCCAGCCACTCGAAGATGCGGGCCGAGTCGTCGAGCCCGCCCGGCATGACCAGGTGGCGGACCAGGACGCCGCGCCGGGCCAGCCCGTCGGTGCCGACCTCGAGGTCGCCGACCTGGCGATGCATCTCGAGCACCGCCGCGCGCGCCCGCTCCGGGTAGTCCACGGCCTTGAGCAGGCGGGCGCACGTCGCCGGGTCCCAGAGCTTGAAGTCCGGCATGTAGATGTCGGCGATGCCGTCCATCAGGGCCAGGCTGTGCAGCGAGTCGTAGGCGCTCGTGTTGTAGACGATGGGCAGGTGGAGGCCGCGCTCGATCGCGTAGGGCAGCGCCTCGAGCACCTGCGGCACCACGTGCTCCGGCGTGACGAGGTTGATGTTGTGACAGCCCTTCGCCTGCAGCTCCAGCATCATCTCGGCCAGCTCGCGCGGCCTCACCTCCTCGCCGGCGCCCTCGTTCGAGATCTCCCAGTTCTGGCAGAAGACGCACTTGAGGTTGCACCAGCTGAAGAAGATGGTCCCCGACCCGTTCCAGCCGCGCAGGCAGTCCTCCTCGCCGAAGTGGGCAAACCAGCTCGACACGACCGCGAGGCGGCCGACCCGGCACACCTTCTTCTCGTCGAGCAGGCGGTTGACGCCGCAGTCGCGCGGGCAGACCGTACAGCTCTCGAGCGCGCGCAGAGCCTCGTCGATCCTGCGAGCGAGCTCGCCTCGCTCGTAGGCGCCGAGATAGGCCGGCCAGCGGCGGCGAGAACCGATCTCGCGGGTCATGCTGCCGCCATGATACGCGGCCGGGTGAGAGCAGAGATACTTCCATGCACATGACCTCGCCGCGCGGCCGCGGCGCGGCGGTAGGGAGAGGCGGCGGAGTCGCGGCGGAGAGGCGGCGGAGAGGCATCCCTCCGCGGCTCACCTGCGACGGCGAGGGCGACGGCAAGGCGGGCGCGTCGGTCGCCCGCTCGCCGGTGCGCTCGTTCCTCGACGCGCTCGGCGCGGCGACGGGGAGGCGGCGCAGCGGGCGCGGCGCCGGGTGCGGCGAGGGGGGCGGCGCAGCGGGTGCGGCGCCGGGCGGTGGCGCGCACCGGTTGCGCGGAGCCGGCCCGCGTGGAACGTTTTGCGCCCCATGCGCGTTGGATCGCGGATGCGAGATCTCGGCGAGCTGTCGCGGCTCGAGCTGGCCGCGCGCCGCGTCCGTGTCCTCATGGGCCGCGCCGGTCGCCTGGCCGCATGGACAGCCCGCCCGGCCGAGTGGCCGCGACCCGAGCTGGGCGATGCGCTCGGCACCCCGCACGAGCTCTACCGGCGGCGCTGGCCGATCGCGCGCGCGGCCGGCGACCCCCGCCTCGAGGAGGGCAAGCGCATCAACCTCGCGCTCGCCGCGCCCCACCTCGACGGCCTGGTGACCGCGCCCGACCGGCCGCTGTCCTTCTGGCGTGCGGTGCCGCGGCCGAGCGCCGCGCGCGGGTACCGCCTGGGCATGGAGCTGCGCGGCGGCTGCGTGGTGCCGACCGCGGGCGGCGGGCTCTGTCTGCTCTCCAACGCGCTGTTCGCGGCCGCCGCGGAGCTCGGCTGGCGGATCCTCGAGCGCCACGGCCACACCATGACGGCCGGCGGCGCGCGCGGCGGCGGCGTGGAGCTCGACGCCACGGTGATGTGGCCGCACGTCGATCTGCGGGTCGCGCCGCGCGCCGGTCGCGCCCGCCTCGAGGTGCGCGCGAGCGGCGGCGTCCTCGAGGTGGCCGTGCACGGCGACCGGCCGCGCGCGCACCTCGTCGAGCTGAGCCGTCTGGCCGCGGCCGAGCGCGAGGAGGTGACGGCGCGCGGCGCGGTGCGGGTCTCGGCGGTGCGCCGGGTCGTGCGCGACCTCGCGAGCGGCGCGCTGGTCGAGGACAGCCTCATCGCCGTCGACCGCAAGCAGGTGGTGGCGGCGGCCGCGTCGCGCAGCTGTCTCACCTGCGATCGCGGCGACTGCCGCGCGCGCCCGGCCGGACTCGTCGCCGCGCCCATCCCGGGGCGGGACCGCCGGTGATCGCGGTCATCGCGCCCGAGCCGGTGCCCTGGCTCGGCGGCGCGCTCCGCCTCGCGCGCGCGGCGGCGCCGGGCG
>DATFRY010000017.1:0-16623 GCA_035262925.1 Kofleriaceae bacterium
GCTCCCCGCGCTGACCGGTACGCCCCCGACATCGATCGTGCGGCCTTCGGGGAGACCGAAACTCAGCCCCGGCGGCAGGGCGCCGTCAAGGACGCGCCAGCCCACTCCCTCGCCCAGCCCTCCCTCGACCGAGAGCGTCCACGCGTACCCCCGACCGGTTCGACCGGTCGGCGGCTCGGCCGCGACCAAGGCGAGCGAAGAGCGCACCTGCAGCTCGAACTGCTTCTGCCCGACGCCGCCGGCGTCGTCCACCACCTCCACGGCGAACTGGAACGTGCCCGGTGCCGGGCGGCCGCGGATGACCGCCATCCGCTCGGCCGTGTCCTCGAGGACCAGCCCCGGCGGAAGCGCACCGGAGACCACGCTCCACGCGAATCCAGCGTCGGCGCCGCCGGATGGAGAGAGCCGGGCTTCGTAGTCTCGCCCCTCGACGGCCACCGGCAGGTCGAGCCCGTCCAGCGAAAGGGACGAGCGGACCGCGAGCGAAAGCTCGCGGCTCGCTTCTCGGCCCCGCGAATCCACCAGATCGACCACGAACCGGAACACACCGGGGACGGTCGGCGTGCCGACCAGGACGGCGTTCTGGTCGCCAGCGGACCGGAGCATGAGGCCGGGCGGGACTGCGGTGTTCGGCGCGACGCGCCATGTGAGCGGCCCGGCTCCCTTCGCGCCGATCTCGACCGAGTAAGGCTGTCCTTGCTCGGCGTCGGCCAGGCTGGCCGTTGTGATGACCGGGTCACCGTCGTCGTCGCTGCAACCGGGCGCGATCGCTCCGGTCAGCGCAATGATCCAGAGAGTCCTAGCCCGCAGACCAGCACGCCAGTCCATGTTCGACACCCCGATTCAGGGAGGTGGAACGGGAGAGCTCTGGCGTCCCCAGCCGCCAGCCGACCCTCTTTTCGCATGGAGTGATCGCTCATGTCCAGTGCCGCAATCTGTGCACCGCATGGCCGCGGCGGTTGCTGCGAAGCGTCGAGGCGATGACAGAGTGATGACAGACCGACAGATCGACAGACCGACAGACCGACGACACAGACAGGCAGAGACAGACTGTGACCAATGCCGCTCAGAGGGACCGCCCGGGTGTCAGGCGATCGGCGGCCGGACGCGCAGCGACACTGAATCGACACTGAATCGGGACTGCCCCCTTCCCCGGCGGCCGGCAGCACCAGGCGCGCTTCTCGAGCGGGCGGCTAGTGCGACTTGAAGTACTCGAAGAAGGGAGTCGACTGATAGGCGTTGCCGCCGCCCTCGAACCCGGGCGGGAACTCGCCGGTGCCCGACGCCCGGTTGTGCGCGAAGTCCTCGGCGGAGGCGAAGCCGCCGCCGCCGGGCGACACGCCGGCGACGCCCGAGCGGTAGGCGCCCCAGATGACGGCCATGTCCTCGGGCGAGTCGATGGCGCCGCCGTTCTTCTGCTTCACGTCGGCGTAGAACGCGACCACGATGGCGGCGGCCTCCACCGAGCCCTCGAAGCTGGCCTTGTTCTCGACGTCCTTGTCGTAGCGCCCGGCGTCGTCCGCGCCCGGCAGACCGTTCTGCCGCAGGTAGTCGATCGCCCTGTCGAGGGTGTCGCCGTGCACGGCGGCCACGCCCCAGCCCTGGCCGATGCCGATGCCCTTGCGCCCGAGGTTGTCGAGGATGACGTCCTTGCGGTCGCGATCGAAGTCGATCTCCGAGGCGATGACCCCCTCGAGGAGAGCGGGGTCGATCCCGTAGCGCCTGGCCATGTCGTCGATGAACCGGCGGTTGTCCGGGTTCTGGACCACCTGGATGGCGAGCCCCGAGGTGAAGAGATCGGTGTCGACGAAGGGCAGCCCGGCGCGCCGCAGATCGTCGTGGCGCCGGCGGATGTCCATGACGGTCTCGATGTCGGGCCGCCGCTCGAAGAACGCCTCGCGCTCCTCGGGCGAGAGCGCGTCGAGCGCCTTGGCGACCGCGTCGAGGCGTCGCACGTCCTCGCTGTGGTCGCGCACGACGTCGATCTCGCCCTCCACGAAGGCCTCGATGATCCTCGGATCCCCGGTGGCCACGACGATGTCGGCGAGCTGCTGGTGGTCCTCGCCCGCCCTCGAGCCGGCGCCCGTGCCCCGGATGCCGCGCTTGAACTCCTCGGGGGTCACCGACCCGCTGTCGAACGCCGCCTTGAGCGACTCCACCACCACGCGCCGCGACTCCGGGTCGACGCTCGACTTGTCGAGGATCTCGGGGAGGAGGCCGAAGCTGGCCGCCGCGTCGAACAGCCGCGCGCGGTCGCGCGGGTCAGGGTGATCGAGCAGGAAGTCGGGCAGCTCGAAGGAGTCCAGCTGCGCGCGCTCGATCACCGTGAAGTACTCCTGCTGCTGCTCATCGGAGAGGTCCTTGAAGCTCTGGGGCGGGAACGGCGGCGGCGGCGGCCCGCTCGACGAGCTCGTGTCGCCGCTGTCGCCCTCGATCGGCCGGCTGGTCAGCGGGTCGGGGGCGGCCGATCCGTTCTCGCCGCAGCGAGTGAGCCCGGACGTCATGCCCACGATGGCATCGCCCGTGCAATCGGAGGTGCGGCGGATGGTGCCCCCGAGGCGCTGGACGGCGGCGATCCCGCCCAGGGCCAGCATGGTCAGCAGGATGAGCGCCTGCACGTACCCACTACCGCGCTCATCGCGCAGCCACTCCCCACCCTCGTCGCGCTCGCGTGTCGATCCCATGCCGATCGATGGACCGAGCAAGCACCGTGCCCTCCGACGGGGACACAGACCCGCAGGAGAGACGGCCACTTGGTGCGGTCGCGCGGCCGCCCAGCTCCCGACCTGCTGGTCGTCAAGTTCAGTCGCCTTTACAAGTGGACCAGCGCCGCGCGCCCGACGCTTCGCCCGCGAGCGGCGGATACCGTGCTGGTCGCCGGCGGCGACGATCGGGCCATCGCGGCGGCGGCGGCCGACCCCGCCCTCGCGCGCTGGCTCGGGCGAGCCGCCCGCGTCGTGCGCCGCATCGGCTCGGTCTGCGACGGCGCCTTCCTCCTGGCCAGCGCCGGGATCCTCGACGGAAAGCGCGCGGCCACCCACTGGTCGTCGTGCGAGCGGCTGGCGCGCGGCTATCCGCGCATCGACGTGGACCGCGAGGCCATCTTCGTCCGCGACGGACGCGTCTGGACCTCGGCCGGGGTCACGACGGGGATCGACATGGCGCTGGCGATGGTCGAGGAGGATCACGGCCGCCAGCTGGCCGACGTCGTCGCCGCGCACCTCGTCCTTCACGCCCGCCGGCCCGGCTTCCAGTCACAGTTCAGCGACGAGCTGGTGGCGCAGGGGTCGGCGTCCGACCCGTTCGGTCCGGTCGTGACCTGGATGCGGGCGAACCTGCGCGCCCAGCTCGACGTGGACGTGCTGGCCCACAAGGCCGGCATGTCGGTGCGGTCCCTCCATCGCCACTGCCTGAAGTCGCTCGGGCTCACGCCCGCCAAGCTCATCGAGAAGCTGCGCGTCGAGCAGGCGCGAACGCTGCTGGCGACGACGGAGCTCGGCGCCAAGACGATCGCGGCTCGCTGCGGTTTCGGGCCGCCGACGCGCATGACGCGCGCCTTCATGCGCGCGTTCGGCGTCCCGCCGCGGGCCTATCGCTCGGCGCCTCCCGTCGCAACGCGTGACACCGGCGCGACCAGGGCCGGCTCCGGCGCGGACCGCAGCGCGTAGCTTTCGCCTGGCTTCGCGCCCGGAGCCTCAGCACTCCACATGGTCGTGGTCGCCGCCGATGCCCTGGCTCTCGAACCAGCGGCGCGCGGCCGCGACGTGGAGCGGGAAGGCGAAGAGCTGGTCGAGGCCGCCCGGGCCGAAGACGATGCCGCGGGCCTGGCTCTCCTGGCCCGGTGTGAACGGTGGAAGACCGGAGGCGGCGAGCGGGGCCGCGGTGGCGAAGAGGAGGATGCGGTCGGGCACGGGCTCGGTGGAGACGGCGTCGAACAGCCGCAGCGAGTTCTCGTCGACGGCGACGCCGGTCTCCTCGAGCACCTCGCGCGCGGCCGCGGTCTGCCAGCGCTCGTGCTCCTCGACGAAGCCGCCCACCAGCGCGAGCAGGCCGCGGCGAGGTTCGATGCCGCGGCGGACCACGAGCAGGCCGGTCCGGTCGCGCCACACGACCGGCACCAGCGCGACGGCGACCGGGATCGGGTTTGCCCAGATCGTCACGCCGCACGACGGATTCGCGCAGCGTCGAGGGCGGGCGAGCGGCGCCTCGTACGGGCGGCCGCAGGCGGGGCAGAATCGATATCGATCGAGCAGCGACATGGACGGGCAACCGGGCGAGCAGATCGGACCGTCAAGGTATCACGGCATCGCGGTCCGGCTCAGGCGAAGCCCCACACGCGGCGGCCGTCGCGCAGGGTCAGGCGGCCGGCGGCCGCGGCGATCGACGCGCCGCGCAGCACGCGGTCGCGAAGCCGCGGCGGATCGCACTCACGGGGCGGGCAGCGGCATCCGCCAGACCTCCGCGCCGGGCCGCGAGAGCTCGACACATACCAGCTCGGTCGCGAGAGTACTTCACGGTCGGCCAGGCCGCCGCGTGCTGCGATCACCGGAGTGGCATCACCGACGGTGGCGCGCGCGGCGGGCGGTCGAACGCACGAGCGCCGCGGCGCGAGCCCTGGCCGCCGCGTCACCCTCCGCCGCCGGGCTGGGCGGCGTGCGAGGCGGCTCGAGGACAGGCTTGAAGGGGGTGAACAGCCACGCGTCGAACAGCTCGTCGAGCTCTTGTCCGGAGATCCGCTCCGCGAGGTCAATGAACTCCGCCGTCGTCGCCGTGTGCGCACTCGACGCCCAGCTCTGCAGGATGCGGAAGAATGCCTCGTCGCCCACCGTCCGGCGCAGGACGTGCAGGGTCATGGCCCCTCGCCCATACACCGGGAAGTCGAACGAGTCGTCCGGGCCAGGATCGCCCACCAGCAGCTGCCAGAACGTCGAGTCTCCCTCGATCGCGTAGAAGCTGTCGAAGATGAGCTCGATCGGGGTCCCCTCGCTGTCGGCCCACAGCCACTCGGCGTAGGTCGCGAAGCCCTCGTTGAGCCACGTGTGCTGCCAGCTGTCCAGCCGGACGCGATCGCCGAACCACTGGTGGGCCAGCTCGTGCACGACCCCGCTGGTCCCGGGATCGGCCTCGGAGAAGAACCCGTCGGAGTAGATCGGTCGCGCCTGGTTCTCGAGGGCGAAGCTGATGTCCGGGCTGTCGTGGACGATCGCGCCGGCATCGCGGAACGGATACGGGCCGAAGACGCTCGCCTCGAACGCGAGGATGTCGCCCTGGCGCGCGAGGGTCTTGCGAGCGATCTCGCCCACCGAGCGCGGCAGGGCCCCGACGCCGGCCACCGTCCAGTCATTCTGGTTCACCGTCGACGGCGGCGGAGCGCCCGGGACCTGCCATCCACCCGTGTCGCCGTCCTCGAACGAGGTCGTCCCCTCGCCGGTGGCGGTGGCGATGTCGTCGATCACCACGCCGAACTCCTGGACGACGTTGTCGCTGGCGTAGGTGAGCGAGACCTCCACGTCCTCTCCGGCGTAGCGCGACAGATCGACCCGCCACAGCTCCCATCCCTGGCTCTTGCCGGAGGCCGCCCACCAGTCGCCGGTGAGTCCGGACGGCAGACACGGCTCCTGCGGGTCGCCGTCCGGGTTCGGCGTGAGGTAGTGCAGCACGAACGGATGGAAGAAGGGCAGGAAGCAGAGCCCGACCGACTGCTGCGCGAAGCCATCCAGGTCGGGCAGCGTGGTCCACGCATCGCTGCCGACCGGATGGGCCTCGACGAAGAAGTAGTCGAAGTCGGGCTCGGTGTCGCGGTTGACGTGAAAGCTGAGCTCGCCGCCCGACGGCGGGACCGCGATCGCGCGGGTGATGCGCTTGTACGACAGGTCGGCCGCCCGCGACAGGGCCACGTGGTCGCCGCTGACCGGCACCACCGGCGGCGTGAACAGATCGACGTCGATGGCATCCACGAACGAGAGGCCCTGCTTGCGATAGGCATCCACCGCGAAGTGGCCCATGACCCAGCCGAGCAGGTAGGGCGCCATCGGCTCGCGCGCGCGCCAGCGCCAGGTGGTCCACCCGCCGTGCGTCTGCCGGTCGACGAGCCTGGCGTTGACGACCACGTCGAGGTCGGCCGGCGCGGTGATGTCCAGTGTGTAGAGCGCGGCGTCGCGCGGGTGATCGTTCACGGGGAACCATTTGGCCGCGACCTGCGGCTCGCCGGCGACGACGACGCCGTCGTCGGTGGGCACGAATCCACCCGAGGCGAGGGGGCCGGTGGTCACCGGCTCCGGGATGCCGTGATACCGGATCACGGCCCGGAACGGCGTGTGTGTCGGAATGCAAGCCGCCGGGGTGATCACGAGCTCTCCGCCCTCGCGGGTCCACGTCGCGCCGGCGTGCTCGACCTCGATCGCGTCCACCGTGAGCCCGTCGAGATCCATGTCGAAGCGCGACAGGTCCTGCGTCGCGTTCGCGACGACGGTGGCCTCCCCCTCGAGCTCGTCCGTCGCCGGGTCATAGGTGACCCGCAGGTGATAGCTGTCGACGTCGTAGCCGCCGTTCCCCGACCCGGGAAAGTACGGGTCGCCGATCCCCGCGGCGCCCGGCGTGCCCTGGCAGTCGCCGCCAGCCGGCGCGGCTGCGGTTCCCGATGGGGCGGCCTCGTCCCCATCGAGCTCGGCGAGCGAGCCCTGCGGATCCATCGCGTCCCCGTCGCCGACGCATCCGACAGCAGCCACGCACACGACGAGCGACAGCTCGAGCACTCTTGCGATCGACCTCTGCATGGACCTATCCCCTCCGCTGGTGACGACTCTCTCGGAGCGCGCTCGTCGAACGCGATGACAGAGAGCCAGGTATCTGGCTCAGAGTTGCTCTCGCGAGCCAGTCAGTCCATGACTCCGTTCACGCTTTGCCACCGGCGGCCTGTCCGGATGAGCGATTTTCCGATCGCGCCGCGATCGCCGATGGGATCGCCCGCACTCCCGTGACGGGCGCCTCGCCGTGGCTACTGGGCGCGCATGGAGACGGCCGGGTCGATCCGCGCCGCGCGCGCCGCCGGGATCCAGCACGCCGCGATCCCGATCGCCGCCATCAGTGCGGCCACGCCGATGAAGGTGCTCGGGTCGTCGGGCGCGATGCCGAACAGCAGACCCCGCAGGATGCGGACGGCGAAGGAGGCGACGCCGAGGCCCAGGACGAGGCCGATCGCCAGCAGCAGGCATCCTTCGCGCAGGATCATCCGCTGCACGCGGCGAGGGCTGGCACCGAGGCTCATGCGGATGCCGATCTCGTGGGTGCGCGCGCTGACCGAGAACGCCAGGACGCCGGCGATGCCGACGGCAGCGATGACCACCGCCAGGACCGCGAACAGCGACACCAGCAGGGCGTTCAGGCGCCGCGCCGAGAGGGTCGCGTCCTTGTACTGCGTCAAGGTCATCACGTTCTCGATCGGAGCCATCGGAACGATGCGTCGCACGATGCTCATCGCCGCCGGCGCCAGCGCGGACGCGTCCGCCGCGGCACGGATGACCAGCGCCCCGGCGACCGCCGGGAACTGCGTGAAGGGCATGAAGACCACGGGCCGGGGCTCCGCGTCCAGCCCGCCGTCCTGGGTGTACCGGGTCACGCCGACGATGGTGCGCCACTCCTCGGTGAGGGGGCTGAATTTCAGGATCTCGCCGCTCCATGCGATCCGCCGCCCCACGGGGTCCCTGCCTGGAAAGATCCGGTCGGCGAGCGTCTGGTTGACGATCACCACCTTGCCGGATCCGGCCCCGTCGGTCGCCGCGAACGGGCGCCCGTGGACCAGCGGAATGCCGGCCGCGCGGAAGTACTCGGGACCCACGGTCCGCAGCTCGGCGCGCGGCATCGCCTCGCCCGCGGCCACGGCCATGCCCTCCGCCTTGACGTCGAACATCACGTCCGACCTCCGCAGAGGCGCGGGCGAGCCGATGCCCACCTCGATGACCCCGGGAAGCGCAGCGACCTGGCGCCGCATCTCCGCGTAGCGCTGCTTGGCCCACGAGTCGGCGGCGGGGCTGCGCGACACGTCGCTCGAGGTGGGGAGCGGTACCTCCATCGTGAGCACCTCCTCGGTGATGAGGCCCGTCTCCACCTGCGAGAGCCGGACGAGCGTGCGAGTCAGGAGGCCGGCCCCGGCGAGGAGCACGATGGACACGGCGATCTGCGCGACCACCAGCGCGCGCTGGAGGCGCTTCTTGCCGGCGCTGCTGCTCATCCGCCATGCCGCCCCGGCCATCCGCCCGCCGAGCGAGCCCTCCCCGGGCAGCGGGGTCAGAAACGAGAGCAACACGGCCACCGCGACCGCCAGCGCCAGCGCGAAGCCCAGGACCGGGAGGTCGAGCTGGATCTCGCTGGCGCGCGTCGAGTACCGCCGGGCGAGCGACTCGAGCAGCCCCGCGCCGCCGACCGCGATGACGACGCCGACGCCGGTGCCCATGAGGGCCAGCACGAGGTTCTCCGCCAGCAAGAGCCGCCGCAGTCGCGCCGCGCCCGCCCCGAGCGCCGCCCGCGTCACCAGCTCGTGCTCGCGGCGGACGCTGCGCATCAGGGTCAGGTTCGCCACGTTCGCCGCGGCGATGATGAGGACGAACGCGGCCGCACCCATGAGCAGCACCAGCACGGGCCGCGCGCGCTCCCCCATCACCTCCTTGAACGGGATGACGGCGACGCGGTAGTGAGACGCCGGATCGTACGCTTCCCTGTGCTCCACCTGCATGCGCGCATAGACCGCGGCCACCTCGGCCCTGGCCTTCTCGACCGTGGCGCCGGGCGCCAGGCGGGCGACCACCTCGGTCATGCGATGGGTCCGGCCCTCCAGCATGGTGGCGCCCAGGTGATGGGCGCTGTTGACCAGGTTCAAGAACACATCCACGCGATCGGGAAAGAACGGCGCGGGCTGGAGCACGCCGATCACGGTCACCGGCTTGCTGCTCAGTGTCACACGCTGGCCGACGACCCTGGGATCGCCCGCGAAGCGCTTCAGCCAGAATTCGTGCGTGAGCACGGCGACGGGCGCGGCGCCGGGGCCGTCGTCGCCCGGCCCCGTCACCCGGCCCAGCACGGGCCCCAGCCCCATCACCTCGAAGTAGTTGCCGGTCACCAGCCCCACGGCGATGCGCTCGGCGCCCTCGCGAGTCTCGTGGATCGAGGACCACGACGAGTACTCCGCGATCCCCGCGAACGACGGCGCGCCGCCCCGCAGATCGCGGACCTCCGGGACGGAGAAGGTGAGGTTCTCACCGCCCGGTGCTTCCATCGAGTGTCGCAGGTAGACCAGCCGATCGCCGTCCCGGTGGGGCAGCGGCCTGAGCAGCACGCCGCGGACCACGCTGAAGATCGCCGTGTTGGCCCCGATGCCGAGGCCCAGGGTGATCACGACGACCGCGGTGAACAGGTGCGTCCGCCGCAGCGCCCGCACCGCGTACTTGAGGTCGACCACCGTGCCTTCGAGCCACGGCACCCCTCGCTGATCCCGGACCGCCTCGGCCGCCTGGGCCAGGCCTCCGGACGCCAGCCGGGCCCGCCGGCGCGCCTCGTCGGGAGGCAGACCGCGTCGGGTGTACTCCGCGGTCTCCATCTCGAGGTGCGCCCGGAGCTCCTCGCGCAGATCGTCGTCGGTGCGGTGCCACGTGAAGACGCCCACGAGGCGGGCGAAGGCGGCGCGCAGGTATCTCATGGCTTCTCCTCCCGCCGGCGCGGCGCGAGAAAGGCGGCGATCAGATCGGCGGTGCGGTTCCAGTCGCGGGTCTCACGTGCCAGCCGCCGGCGGCCCGCGGCGGTGAGCGCGTAGTACTTGGCGCGCCGGTTGTTCTCGGACGCGCGCCACTCGGCGGTGACGAAGCCCTCCTGCTCGAGCTTGACGAGGGCGGGATAGAGGGTGCCGTAGTTGAGGGTGACCTGGTGCCTGCTGGTCTCCTCGATCCGGCGCGCCACGCCGTAGCCGTGCAGCGGGCCCAGCACCTGGAGGGTCTTGAGGATCATGAGGGCGAGGGTGCCCCTCTGCACATCGAGCTTCTCTCCCATCGGTCCCGTCCTATGCGATTCCCATATGTCGACCGCGTCGAGAGCAAGCCGGATGCCAGGGCCCGTCCCGGGCGGCCTGCCCGGGGACCGGCGTCGACGACCACTTACGCCGGCTGCTCGAGGCGGGGCCGGCGGGGCGAGCGACGGTGTGTTCGCCCGCGGGACCGGGGCGTCCCATTAGCGCGCACCCCGGCCGCCGCCCTCGGGCCGCCGGCGACGATCGGTCGGCCTCAGGAGAGGATCAGGTCGAGCTCGTCGTCGTCGTCGTCGGTCTGGATGATCGGGTCCTGATCGTCGGCGTCGTCGCCGTGGATCGACTGCCCGGCCGGCGGCGCCGCGCCGATGCAGAGGATCGAGCGCGGGCCGGCACCGACACCGTCGCCGTCGCCGTCCTCGTAGAGGACCGCCCAGCCGAGGAGCGCCGGGTCGGCGTCGTCGCAGTCGTTGCCGCTCGGGGAGCTGCGAAACGGCGGTGGCAGCGCGGCGCCCGTGCACAGCTCACCGGCCTCCGCGCGCGTGCGATCGTCGCCGTCGCGGTCCACCCAGCCGTAGGCGGCCAGCCGCCAGGCGCTGCCGTCGGCCGGCGCGCAGTCGCCTCCATCGGAGACGAAGCCGGGCGGTCGTGTTCCGCCCGTGCACAGCGAGACCGGGACGCCGGCGCCGACCCCGTCGCCGTCAGCGTCGGCGAACGAGACCAGCGATGTGTGGAGGCTCGGGTCGGCGGGCGCGCAGTCGTCGCCGATCGCCACCACGCCGGCGGGGAGTGCGCCGGCCGTGCAGTAGGTGCCCGCATCGCCCGCGCCGTGACCGTCAGTGTCGCCGTCCACGTAGCCGGTGAGGGCAAGAAAGACCACCGGGTCGACGTCGTCGCAGTCCGGCCCGGCGCCGGCGTCCGTGCCATAGCCGGGCGGCCGGGTCGCGCCGGAGCAGACCGTCCCGCTCCGGGCGACCGTGTACGTGTCGCCGTCGGCGTCGCGAAACGCGTAGGACAGGAGCCGCCATTGCGTCGGATCCGCCGCTGCGCAGTCGCCGGCGTACGCCTGTTCGACCTGCCTTCCGACGGGGTCCAGCTCGAGAAGCTGTCGGTGACCGACGGGCCGTTCGCGACCCACCTGCGCTACGGTGTCGTGAAGTAGCGCCGGGTGCCGGCACGGACAGGACGCTGGCCGCTCTTCCATCTTGCGGTGCCCCGTGGACGCGTGCTCGCGTTGCTCGGGCGAATGCGCCGACCTCATAGACGAGGGGTGGTGCGCGCGTGGCGTCTTGTGCCGCGCCGCTGCGCTCAACGGGCAGGAGTCGGCGCACGCGGTGCCGGCGGCGGGGCCGGCCGCTTGAAACACATGATCGACTGGGCGACCCCCACCATCTCCCACCCCTGTTGTCCTGCTTCGGCGATGCGGGCCGAGGCGTCCTCCAGCTGGTCGAAGCCCCCGAAGCACAGGTGCTCCCATTTCTGGAAGCTCGAGACATGCGGCGGCATCGGTGGAATGAGGGCAGAGCCCTGCCCGACAGCGCCGGTCCCGATGGACCTGGCGCCACACGCCATTGCCGACACGACCGTGAAGGCGAGAAGAGCGAGACGGATCACCGATGCACCTCCTTGCGGCTCCCTTGAGAGACACGAATCGACGGGACCCAATCATTCCCGCGACCGGGCCACTCCCGCTTCCGATTTCATCGAGAAAAGGATGGGCGTCGGCGGCGCGCTCGAGGATCAGCGGCGAACAAGCGGGCCGTGCGGCGTTCATCCGGTCGACCTTCACGGCGACGGAGAAGCCGCAAGGAACCCGCTATAGATCAGCCGTTCGCCACTGGCGGAGCCCGAGCCAGCCGTAGAGCGCGATGACGCCGACGGCGGCGAGGACCACGGCGCCGAGGTGGAAGTGCGCCGCGAGGAAGACGCGCTCCTTCGCCGCCGCTCCGGTGCGCGGGAGGAGGACCAGGATCCCCGCCGCCAGCGGCACCCAGGTGGCGTGGAACACCGGGCTGCGCATCCGGCTCCAGTCCCAGTCGGTCGCCGGACCCTGCGCCGCCTGGAGAGCAAATCCAATGACGAGGGCCAGGAACATGAGCGCGAGGATCGTGCCCGCTGCGCCGGGGAGCTCGACGTGCGCCCGGAGGAATTCGGTCGAGCGCCCCTTCTTCTGCGCGAGCTGGTAGAGGCCGAGGTCTCCCGGCTCGGTCTCGGCGGGCGTGCCGGTGGCCGCCTCGATCGCCGGAAGCGACTCCCAGCGCACGGCCGCTCGCGAGTGCGGCGACAGCTTGCCGCGCGCGCCGAAGGCGACCGCCTGCGCGGCGGTCAGCGCGGCCGCCACGATCACGAACCAGGCCCAGCGCGAGGCCAGGACGCGCGAGCGCGTCCCGGTGCGGGAGAGCAGATAGGCGACGTCCGTGCCGCCGCCCGGTGTGCGCGCCTGCGCCACCATCATTGCGCCGACGAAGCCCGCGAGCGCGTGCAGGAGGACCGCGAACCACACGAAGCCGATCTCGAGACGATCGGAGAAGTGAAGCGGGAGGGAGTTGCCGACCACGAACAGGACCATGATCAACCAGGCCCGCGGATGGCGCAGGAAGCGCAGGGCTTCGAACCGGATGAGGCTCCACATCACGAATTCTCCTCCTCGGGGCTCAGGCAGCGGAGCAGCTCGAGTCCGAGCTCATCGAGGCCGGGCCGGGTCAGCTGCACACCCTGGCCCCGCAGGGCGGTCTCCTCGTCCGGCCCGAGTCCCTTGACCAGATGGATCTGCTCGCCGCCGCGGCCGGTCCGGCTGGCGATGACCTCGGCCGCCGCCGGCAGCGGGTGTCGCGACGCATCCGCGGGGCCGAACAGGAGCGACACCGACTCCTTGAGGTCATCGAGATCGGCCTCGAACGCGAGGCGCCCGCCGGCGAGCACGCCGATCCGATCGGCGAGCCGCTCCAGATCCGACATCACGTGCGACGACACCAGCACCGCGGCGTCGGCGCGGGCGACCAGCGCGACCACCTCCTCCATCGCCTCCGCCCGCATCACCGGATCCAGGCCGTCGAACGGCTCGTCGAGGAGGAGGACGCCAGGGTCGGCGGCCAGCGCCAGCTCGAGCTCGAGCCGCCTGCGCTGCCCCTTGGACAGCGACTGGATCCGCGCCCCGGGCGCGAGCCCGCTGCGGCGCACGTGGGCATCCACCCGGGAGGCGTCGAACCTCCGCCGGAACGACCGCTCGAAACGGACCACCTGGCCGACCGTCATCCAGCCGGGCAGCGCCCCCTGCTCGGCGACGTAGCCGACCGCGTGCGCGGCGGCGGCGGGTCCCTCGCCGGGGTCGTCGCCGAGCAGGCGCACCTCGCCCGCCGTGGGGCGCAGGAGGCCAGTGGCGAGCTTGAGCAGCGTGGTCTTGCCCGCACCGTTCCTGCCGAGCAGCCCGTAGATCGAGCCGGGCGCGATCGACAGGTCGACGCGGTCGAGGACGTCGCGCCCGCCGAACCGCTTGGTGAGGGCGTGCGCCGTGATGGCGGTCATCTCTGTCTCCTCGGGGCCGTCCGCCCCTTGCGAACGCGGCGGGTCAGCGCCTCGACCAGCTCCTCGTCGGAGAAGCCCAGCGTGCGCGCGCGCGCGATCAGCGCGTCCAGGCTCTGGTGCAGGACGTCCTCCCGGCTGTGACGGGTCACGGCGCCCTCCCCGCGCACGAACGTCCCGCGCCCCTGGTCCATGTCGATCACCCGTTCGTGCCTGAGCTCGCCGTAGGCCTTCACCGCCGACGACGGGTTGATGCGGAGCTCGGCCGCCAGCTCTCGGATCGAGGGGAGCTGGTCCCCCGGCGACAGTGTTCCCACGGCGATCAGCTCCTTGATTCCATCGACGATCTGCCGGTACAGCGGCACGCCCAGGCTCGGGTTGAGCTGGAGCCTGAAGGGTCGGCGGGGCCCTTCGTCTTGCATCGGTGTATGGGTACACCGATACACTCGTGCGAGCAAGCCCCCCGCGCGAGAAATCGCGGCCGCCGTCACCCTCGGCGAGCGGCCGACCGCCGCGCTACAGTCGAGCGTCTGGAGCAGGACGGGAGAGAGACATGCTCGAGCTGCGACCCAATTGCGAGTGCTGTGATCGCGACCTGCCGCCGGATTCTGGCGAGGCGATGATCTGCACCTTCGAGTGCACGTTCTGCGCGGCGTGTGCGGCCGGCGTCCTGAAGGGGCGATGCCCGAACTGCACGGGCGAGCTCGTGCGCCGTCCCATTCGCCCACCGGCCGCCCTTGCCAGGTTCCCCGGCTCGAGCAAGCGCGTCCTCAACGCCGGCGCGCCCTGCGCCGGGCTTCGCGGAGCCTGACGGCGCGGCAAGCTCGCGGTCGACGCGGCGGCCCAGGGGCGCGGTCTGGGGCGTCGCCTGTGTCACATCGTCATGCAGTACGCGCGCGATGCCGGCGCCGCCACGATGTTCCTGACGTCGCACGAGGCGCTGACCCAGGCGATCCGCCTCTACGAGTCGCTGGGCTTCCGCCGCGAGCCGCTCCCTGCCGACGTGCGCAACGCGACGGCCAATGTCTACATGACGCTGAGCCTGGCCGACGCTCGGCTCCCCGTGGTCGGCGCCGCGACCCCGCGCTGACCAGCAGCGAGCACCACCTCGCGCCCTGTCTCGTGGGCGGAGGCGTGCGCCTGTTCAACCAGCTCCCGGACGGCGTCCAGCTCGAGGGATAGATGATCCACACGAGCGAGGGATGGCATAACATCATCGCCAGCACGGCACCACGGGTGCTCGTGCCGGCTGGAGGTCTCGGGAGGGGGCTGGCAGCATGGGACTGAACCTCGGGCGGTACCACGCCGTACTGTGTCTTTGTCTGCTGGGACCGCTTGCCATGGACGCACGTCCATCGTGGGCTCAAGAACCGGCCGGAGCTCAGATCCTGGACGCGTACGGATTGCGACTGGATCTCGGCCCGGCTCCACGCTGCGTGATTCTACCGAGGCGGCTGCAAGTGCCCGCAGACTGCCCCGGGAGCGACCTGACACAGGCCACCCGCCAGATCGAGGAGTCGATTGGGCGCTCACTGCAGCCGGGCTGGACCCTCTCGGCCACCGTCGTCTGGAGGCCGGCCAGCGATTCGGTTGTCACGATGTTACTCGTCTCGGGACCTCCACACGCGCCGACACCCGACCTTGTCGCAGACTTCCTGGCCGGCGTCTACAACAGCATCCACAGTCCAGAGAAGGAGGTGACAAGGCGCAATGACAGCCGCTTGCAATTCGACTCAATCACCGTCGCGGGAACGCCTGCGATTCGATACTCGACGGACGTGCAGCAAGGCGGCCGGGCATTGGCCTATCTGGTGTTCGGTAACGAGCGGGTCTACGCGTTTCAATTCGCCACCCCCGCAACGGATGACGCCCAGGCCCGCTTCGTCGCCGAGTCGCTGTTGGCGACGGTCCAGTTGCCGCGGCTGGTAGCCAACACGACAGAGGATCCGGCCTACTTCGTTGGGTCTGTTGTCGGCGCCTTCATCTTCACCGGAATCCTGAGCCGGATCATCTGGCGACGGAGGCGGAAGACGGTCGGTGGCGCTTTCACGGCCTTCGCCGTGGCCGGAGTCATCTCCACGGCGGTTGCCTCGCTGACGATGGGGGTCCAGCGCGCACTGCCCTATCTGGTGACCGCCGGCGTGTGGTTCATGTTCGATCTACTGCGCGCCCGACCGGCCGAAGCGCAGAGCCACGAGCCCCCGCCGAATGACGACAGCGGCACGAGACCGCCAGACTAGCGTGTCGACGGCCTGGTACATCGATCGGCTGGTCCGTGATCCAGTGCGCGTCGGGTGACAGCAGCACGTTCCATGCGACTGCTCGAGTGCGTCATGCTGCTCTCTGTCGGGGTCGCGCTGGGCGCGCTGACTCTTCGCGCCGGCGCCCCGAGGCTTCGCCGCGCCTTCACTGGCGAGGCGGTCGGCGCGGCGATCGTCCAGGCGGTCGTCGAGGGCACCCGATGGCAGCTCGCTCCGGCCTACCTCGTCATGATCGCCCTCGTGGTCCTCGCCCTTGGCGCGCGCGCAGAGCCGGACGGCGCGGCAAGGCGGCGGCTCGGCGTCGTGCGCGTCGCGGCCGCGACCCTCGCGATCCTCGTCGCGACCGCCTTGCCCGCGCTCGTGCCGGTGCCGAGGTTCCCGGCTCCCGCGGGGCCGTACCCGGTCGGGACCGTCACGTTCGTCCTCGAGGACCGCGCGCGCGAGGACGCCTGGGAGCCGGGACGGCCGCGTCGCCTCCTGGCGCAGGTCTGGTACCCGGCGGAGCCCGGAGCGGCCCGCGCCCAGCGAGCGCCCTACCTGCCCGAGTGGAGGCAGTCGGGGCCCGAGATTGCGCGGGCGTTCGGGTTGCCATCGTTCTTCTTGAACCACCTCGAACATGCAAGCAGCCACTCGCACGAGGGCGCCGGCTTCGCGCCGTCCGTCGGCCGCGCACCGCTGCTCATCATGTCGCACGGCTTCCGTCTCACGCGCTCGTTCAGCACGACGACCGCCGAGGCGCTCGCGAGCCGGGGCTACGTGGTGGTCGGCATCGATCACACGGGTGACGCGGCGGCGGTCGCGTTCCCCGGCGGCGGCACCGTCGTCTCC
>DATFRY010000018.1:0-24891 GCA_035262925.1 Kofleriaceae bacterium
GCCGATCGAGCACCTGCTCGAGACCGGCTTCTCGCCCTTCGCGCCGTTGTGACCGACCCGCGATCACCGATTCCCGGCGCGACTGCGGCGGAGCGCGGGCCCGGAAGGGCCTTGCGTGCCATGTTATAGTATTCTATAACATGGGCACGTGAAGCTCGACGCCGCCAGCCCGGTGCCCCTCTACCACCAGATCGCCGAGGCGATCCGCTATCAGATCGCGACCGGCGCGCTGGCGGCGGGTGAGCTCCTCCCGCCCCTGCGCGAGGCGGCGGCCCGCTGGGGCGTCAACCTGCACACGGTCCGCCGGGCCTACGCCGAGCTGACCGAGCAGGGAGTGACGGAGACCTGTCCGCCGGTGGGGACGCGGGTGCTCGGGCGCCCGCGCGGGCGGGGCGCGGCGCGCAGCGATGCCGAGCGCGACTTCCTGGTCGGCGTGGTGCGCGAGGCGCGCGAGCGGCACGGCCTGTCGCTCGATCGGCTGCTGACCGGGCTGCAGCACCTGGGGGCGGCGCGCGACGCGGACGACGCGCCGGTCCAGGTCGTCGAGTGCAGCGAGACCCAGGCGAGCGATCTCGCGCGCCAGCTGGCGGCGCGCTGGCGGGTGGACGCTCGCCCGTTCAGTCTCGAGCAGCCAGGCGCGCCTCCACCCGGTCAGGTGGTGGCCACCTACTTTCACTATGGCGATGTGCGCGCGCGCTGTCGGACCCGCCTGCCCTCGGTGCGGTTCATGGCCATCCGGCCCGACGCCGCGCTGGCCCGGCGGCTCGCCGGCAAGCGGCGCGCCGGACGGCGGCAGCGCGTCATCCTGTGCGAGCGCGAGGCGCAGATGGCGTCCAACATCGCAGCCGACCTGGCCGACATCCTGCCGCCCGCGCAGTTCACGGTCGCGGCCGAGGTGACGGTGACGCCCGGGGCGCTGCTCGCGCGCGGCGACGGACCGGTGCTGTTCTCGCCGCGCGTGTGGGGCGAGCTCACGCCCGCCCAGCGACAGGATCCCCGCGCATTCGAGGTGCGCTACGTGTTCGAGCCGGCGGACCTCGAGGCCGTCGGCGTCGAGATGGGCTGGGCCAGCCGATGAAGCGACTCCTGATCCTGGCGATCGTGTGCGCCTGCGCCGCGCCGCTTGCGCCGCGCCCATCGCCGCGCGCTCCTGCTTCTGCTGGTGCTCCTGCTCGTGCGGCTGCGGCGCGTCCGGCCGGCCGCGCGCCGGCCGCATCCACCGCCGACGCGGCCGGCGCGGGGCTCGCCGCCGCGGACGAGGCGCTGTTTCGCCACGAGCACGAGCGCTGCCGCGCGCTGCTGGAGCGGCTGCGCGGCGCGGATCAGCCGCGCGACGTCCGCGTCCAGGCCGAGGTCCGGCTGGCGACGCTGGCCTGGCGCTACTTCGGCGATCCCGCCGCGGCGCGGGCTCACCTCGACGCGGCCGAGGCGCTGGGCGTGCGGCCGAGCGACGCGCCGGCCGAGCGATCGCGCATGGCGGCGGCGCTGGGCGACTTCGAGGGCGCGCGCGCGGCCGCGCGGCGCTCTCTCGCCGCCGCGCGGACCGCCGACGAGCGGGCGCGCGCGTCGATGGCGTTCGGCGGCGCCGTCCTGGGCGAGGCGCTGGCCGCGGCGCGCGACGGCGCGGACGGTGCGCGCCGCGATGCGGGCGGCGCGAACGGCGCGCGTGAGGATGCGAACGGCGCGTCCGCCACCGACGGAGGCGCGCTCGCCCGCGAGGCGCTGGCGCTGGTGCGCGCGGTCGTCGACGACGAGCCCGGCTCGCTGGCGCCGTCGCGCATGCAGGTCGGGCTGGCGCTCCTGGCCGGCGACGGGCCCGCCGCCCTGGCCGGCTGGCGGTCCTACTTCCACCTCGCGCCGGGGGCAGAGGCGACGGGCCTCCTGGCCCGGCCGGCGCGGCAGCTGGCCCGGCTGCTTCCGGGCTGGAGCGGGCGCCGCGGACCGACCAGCGGGCGGGTGGCCGCGGCGCTGGCGGGCTCGCGCTTCCTCGCCGAGGCGCTCCTGGCCGGGCCGTTGCCGCGCGAGCTCCGCGCCTACGCGCGCTTCACCCTGCGGCTCGAGCGCCTGACCGATTCCTACTACCAGCAGATCGCGGCCGGGCACGGCGACGTCGCCGCGTATCGCCGGGAGGTGATGCGCGAGGCCCATGCGCTGTGGCCGGCGCTCGACTGGCCGGGCAGCCCGCGTCGCCTCACCGACGAGGCGCTGGCGGCGGAGCTCGACGCGCGCTTCGGGGCGCTGGTCAACTTCGGCACCACGGCAGGTTACGAGGACCTGCACATGGGTCACCGCGTGGTCGACGACCGCCGCGTGGTGTCGCAGTACGGGCACACCGCCAGCGTCCGCTTCATCGAGCTCGACACGATGGTGTCGAACGGCTTCGAGAGCTGGGCGTGGGACGGTCGCGCCCAGCACGGCGGCTGGGCCGACGAATCGACCATCGTGCAGGTCCGCCCCGCGGTCGCGCAGGGCTCGATCAAGGCGTGGCGCGCGCTGCGCGACCCGGCCGAGGCGGCCAAGGCGCGCGCCGACGTCGCCCGCGACAGCGCCGGCGACGACGCGAGGGCGGCCGCCGACCCGCACGCGTTCCTGCCCGGGCTGAGCGGCCGGCTGCGCCGGCAAGGTCTCGAGCGGCTGCTCGCGCGGGTCGCGGCCGCCGGCGCGACCGGCGACGCGCTGCGGGTCGCGTTCGCGGCCGCCTACGAGCGCGCGACCGTCGACAGCTCGATCTTCGCGCACGAGGGACGCCACGCGATCGACCGCGGCCTGGCCGGCCAGTCCTTCACGCCGGCGGAGCTCGAGTACCGCGCCAACCTCTCGCAGGTCGCGTTCTCGCCCGAGCCGCGCCTCGACGTCGCCCGGATCTTCGACGCCAACATCGGCGACGCCACCCCGCACGGCCAGGCCAACCTGCGCATCGTCGTCGGCGTGGTGGCCTGGATGAAGGGCCACGCGCCCGAGGTGCGCGGCCTCGACCGCGCCCGGCCGCTCCTGCCCCAGTTCGATCGCCTGACCGACGACCAGATCCGCGCCGTCTTCGCGTCGATGGATCCGCTGCGGCAAGCGCCGCGCTGACCGAGGCCGCGCCACCTCCGCCCGCTGCTCGACGACTCCGCCGGGTGTGACGGGCGCATGTTGCACGGGAGGACGAGGTCGGGCTCGATGAGAAAGAGGAGGGGAGGACGGGGAGGGCCAGAGTGCCGCCGCCCGAGGTCACGGCCCGGCTGCGGCGCTTCCGCGCCGCGGCGGCGGCTGCGGCTGCGGCGCCCAAGTGAGCGTCGTCGGTTCACGCGCCCCGATGAACCACCTGTACCTGTTCATGATCCCCGCGAAGCCGCGCCCGGCGTGCTGAGCCGCTTCCGACCACGGGGGCAGATCCCTCCCCCTCCCCCTGTCGACCAGCGCGCCGTGCGCTACCATCCATGGATGGACCACGAGCACGAGCAGCTTGCCGCCGTGGACCGACTTGCCCTGGGCAGCGACGTCACGGTGACGGGGCCCGGCGCGGTCGAGGCGGATGTTTCTTCGCTCCTTCAGCCCGGCGCGTCTCTGGCCGGGCGCTTCCGCATCGAGCGCTTCATCGCGGCCGGCGGCATGGGCGAGGTGCACCAGGCTCGCGACCTGCTCCTGGACGATCTGGTCGCCGTCAAGCTGCTGCGCCAGGACCTGTCGCGCAAGCCGGCGGCACAGTCTCGTTTCGCGGACGAGATCCGTCTGGCGCGGCGGGTCACTCACCACAATGTCTGTCGCGTGTTCGAGGTCGGCATCGACGGGCCGCGCGTGTTCTTCACCATGGAGCTGCATCGGGGTGAGACCCTGGCGTCGTTTCTCGAGCGCCGCGGGCCGCTCGACGTCGCCACCGCGGAACCGCTGGTGGCGCAGATGCTGGCCGGCGTCGCCGCCGCCCACGCGGTCGACATCGTCCACGCGGATCTCAAGCCGTCGAACATCCTCCTGGTCGACGGCGGCTCTCGCGTGGTGGTGACCGACTTCGGCATGGCGAAGCCGTGCTGCACCACCCCCGGCTGCGATTGCCCACAGCCCCACCTGCTGGGGACCCCGGCCTACATGGCGCCCGAGCAGGTCACGGGCGGGACGCTGCACGAGACGACCGACGTCTATGCCGTCGGTGTGATCCTGTTCGAGATGATGACCGGCCGCCTGCCCTTCGAGGGGAGCGGCCCGGTCGCCATGGCGACCGCGCGCCTCGAGCGCGAACCGCCGGCTCCGCGCAGCCTGCGGCCGGACCTCGATCCGCTCTGGGACGAGACCATCCTGGCCTGCCTGGCCCGCGATCCCGCGCACCGGCCGCGCACGGCCGCCGCGGTGGCCGCTGCGCTGGGCCTGGTCGCTCCGCCACGCGCCTGACCGCTCATTTGCGCGGGCGAGGCATGCCCAGCGCGTCGAGCTGGCGGATCAGCGTGCTGCGCGCGATGCCGAGCAGCCTGGCGGCGCGGGTCTGGTTGCCGTTGCAGCGGTCGAGGGCGGCCTGGATGCGCGCGGCCCGATCGCCGCGCGGGTCGGGGGCCGCCGCGACCGGCGTGTCGCGCGGTGACGCCGGCGCCGCCATGGCCGCGACCTGCTCGCGGTGGATGATGCCGTCGGAGGCGAGCAGGACCGCGCGCTCCATGACGTTGCGCAGCTCGCGCACGTTGCCCGGCCAGGCCTGCTCCAGCAGCCAGACCCGGGCGTCGGGCGCGAGGTGCGGTGCGGCGGGCCAACCGAGCGCGCGGGCGGCGGAGGCGGCGAAGCGGGAGGCGAGCGGCTCGATCTCGAGGCGGCGCTCGCGCAGCGGCGGCACGCGCAGGGTGACGCCGTTCAGGCGGTAGAACAGGTCCTGGCGGAAACGGCCGGCGGCGACCTCCGACTCCAGGTCGCGGTTGGTGGCGGCGACGAACCTGACGTCGACGGGGCGGGGCTCGACGGCGCCGACCGGTCGCACGACGCGATCCTCGATCACTCGCAGGAGCTTGGCCTGAACCACGAGCGGCAGCTCGCCCACCTCGTCGAGGAAGACCGTGCCGCCGCGGGCGCTCTCGATGAGACCGATCTTGGCGCGATCGGCGCCGGTGAAGGCGCCGCGCTCGTGGCCGAAGAGCTCGCTCTCGAGCAGGGCCTCGCCGAACGCGGCGCAGTTGAGGCGCAGGAGCGGGCGGTCGCGGCGGGGCGAGCCGCGGTGCAGCGCCTCGGCGACGAGCTCCTTGCCGGCGCCGGTCTCACCCTGGACGAGCACGGCGATCTGGCCGCGGGCGACCCGCTCGACCACGCGATAGAGCGCCTCCATGGCCGGATCGAGGACAACGACGTCGCCGTCGCCGGCGGCGCGCGCGGCCGGCGGCGGCCCGTCGGGTGCCGTCGATGTGGCCGGGCCGGAGCGGCGCTGCACCATGAGCAGGAGCGAGCCGATCTCGAGCGCGCTCCCCGGAGGGAGCGGGACCGGCGTCCACGGCTCCAGCGCGCGCCCCTGTAGCCGGGTCCCGTTGGTGCTGCCGAGGTCCTCGAGCGTGGGCAGCGCCGGCGGCGCGGCGACGGCGATGCGGGCATGGGTGCGCGACACTCGCGCCGCGTCGAGGACGATCGAGCAGTCAGGGCCGCGGCCGAGGACGACCTCGCCGGAGCGGGGCAGGGCGTGGGTCGCGACCTGTCCGTCCTCGCTCACCACGAGGAGCAAGAGGTCGGCCGTGGCGCCGGTGCGCCTCTCTGCAGCGTCGTCGCGGAGCGTCCCCTGCACCCGTGTCCCTGCCCCGAGAAGAGCTTGGGCATGGGGGCGCCGCGCCGTCAATGCGGCGCCCCGGCGAGGCAGTTCGTCGCGAGGCAATTGGTCGCGAGGCAGTTCGTCGCGATCGGTCGACCGCCGGGCGGCTCTCGCCTCGAACCCCGCGTTTCGCCGGGCGTGGGCTTCAGGCACGTCGGCTGCACTCACCGGGTCCGTCGCATCGACGACATCGAGGGCGACGAGACACGAGGCACCGCGCCGCCTGCGTCGTGCAGCGGAGTGTCGCACTGCTCGCCTGTACGGGCCGGTGCACGCGGCGGAGCCGAGAAGCAGCGGAAACAACCAGGAGGGAAGGATGAGAGCAGTCAGGAAACACATCGTCGCGCTGGCCGTGGTGGCCGCCGTCGGCGGCGCGGGTGCCGTCGCCCACGCGGGGCTCAAGTCGTCGCGGCCGACGACGGTATCGAAGTCCGGCGCGAGCGGGTGGGCCGACGGGATCCTCGGCTCGGCGCGAAACGGGGGAGGCGCGTACGAGTACCTCGCGTGCGGCCTGCAGTCCTACTCGACCGGGGACCTGTTCGGATTCTGCTACGCCAACGACGCGGCCGGGCAGTTCGCGTACTGCTACACCGATGCGCCGACCATGATCGAGGCGATCCAGTCGGTCAGCGGCGACTCGGCGGTCTACTTCGAGTGGAACGGGAACGGGGAGTGCACGATGTTCTCGATGGGCAACGGCTCGATGGATCCGCCGAAGCTGCCATGAGCGACCGGGGCATTCAGCGCAGCTCGCGGGCGCGCGCCATCGCCGTCGGAGTCGGAGTCGCCGTGATCGCCGCCGCGGGGTTCACGGCCGGCAGGGCCTCGGGGCCGGACCGCGGCGCCGAGGCGGTCGCGCGGGCGCCGTCGGCCGCGCGCCGCGCGCCGCCCTCCCTGTCGGCCATCGAGCTCGGCGCGACCGTCCGGGTCGCCGCGAGGGATGCGGTGCGCGACGCACTGGCGGAGCGCGCGGCCGGATCGGAAGGCGCGACCGGGCCGGAGGTCGCGGCCGGATCGGAAGGCGCGGCCGCGGCGCGCGCGGACGAGGAGGCGCGCGACGAGGCGGAGGGCGGGCCCGAGGAGAGGTCGGCCGAGCGCGCGGCCGCCGCCCGGAAGGGCCAGGCGGTGGTGGACGCGGCCCTTCGCGCCGCTCGCTGGACGCGAGAGGACGCCGCCGCGCTGCGCACCGCGGTCGCGGCGATGAGCCGCGGCCAGCGCGACGACCTGCTGCGCCGGCTGGTCCCGGCCATCAACCGGGGCGAGGTGACGCCGGCCTTCGTCGGCCCCATCTTCTAGCCCGGGCCGGGCTCATCGCGCTCATCGCGATCATCGCCGTCATGGCGATCATCGCCGTCACGGCCGCGGCCGATCGCGGCGCGACCGCGCCGGATCGTCGGCCGGGAGGAGCGTGCCCGCGGCGCGCAGCCGCGCGTAGATGGCCGCCGCCGCCCCGCGCAGCTCGCGGGCGCGCGGCCCCTCGCCGTCCAGCGCGGCGGCCAGCTCGTCCGACGCCTCGGCGAGCTGCACCTGGACCGACACCATCTGCGGCGCCGCCCGGGCCAGCTCGTTCAGCTCGCTCACCGCGGCCTCGTGCAGCGGAAGCGCCGCCTCGCGATGGCCCCCGGCCAGCTCTGCGCGCGCGGCGACCGACCGCGCCCGGGCCAGCCTGCTCCGCGTGGACGCGTCCGCCGGCTTCAGCGTCGCCATCCGGGTCGCGATGTCGAGCCCGCTCCGCGCATGACGGGCGCCGTCGTCGACCCGTCCGAGCTCGAGCTCGGCGCCGGCGAGCTGGGTCGCGATCTGGACGATCGTCTCCGGCCAGGCGTCGTTCTTCGGGTCGCCCGCGGCCAGCTTCTCGGCGATCGACAGGGCTCGCTCGAGAGTGGCGCGCGCCGCCTCGCGCTGGCCCTGCGCGCTCTGGACGCGGGCCGTGATCTCGAGCGTGCGGGCCAGCGCGTCCTGGCCGTCGACGCCGGTCGGATCGTGGCGGACGTGCTCGTCGAACGTCGCGGTCGAGCGCTGGCACGCGGCGGCCGCCTCGGCCAGATGGCGGGCCGCGAGCTGGATCTCGCACGCGTCGGCGTGAGCCCACCCGAGGTCCCTCTGCGTGGCCCGGTTCGCCGGGTCGGCGCGCGCGATCTCCTGGTATCGCTCGACCTCGGTCGCGACCGCCGCGAGCGCCTCCGCCAGCCGGCCGCGGTCGAGCTCGACGGTGGCGAGCGCCGAGAACATGCCGGTGTACTCGCGGGCCCACACGGCGTTCTTCGGCTCCAGCGCCAGGGCGCGCGCGTAGAGGTCCATCCCGCGGCGGGCGGTGGCGAATGCGTCGTCGACCCGCCCCAGCAACCGCTCCATGGTGACGATGCGCCGGTCGAACGACGCCAGGCGGGTCATGAGCTTGCCGTCGCCCGGATGGGCGGCCAGGAGCGGGGCGAGCTGGTCCCTGGCCGACCGCGACAGCTCGAGCGCGCGCGCCGCGTCGCGCTTGCGATAGAGGTGATACTCCGCGATGCGCTGGTTGCTGCGCGCCACGCGCAGATGGGCGTCCAGGTCGGCGGGGTCGCGAGCCACCGCCAGCCGGGCCGCGCGGAGAGACTCGTCGAGGCCGCGCAGACCGTCCTGGTCGTTGCCGCGCGACAGCTCGATCATCCCGAGGTTGTGCCAGGTGATGCTCTTCTGGACGAGCTCGCCCGCGCTGGGCGGCCGCGCCGCGGCGGCTCGCTCGCGCAGCGCGAGCGAGTCCTTGTACAGCGCGATCGCCTTGTCGTTGTTCTGCTGGTCTCCCTCGACCACGCCGAGCGTCTGGAGGACCTTCGCGCGCCGGCCGAGCGCATCGGGGTCGTCGGCTCCGCCGCTGGTGTCGACCTTGCGGTAGTAGCGCGCGACCTGATCGCCGACGCCGACGATGAGGTCGAGGCGGTCCACCTTCTCCACGCGGGCCAGGAACTCGTCCAGGAGATAGTCCACCAGGGTCTCGGCCGCCTGCTGCTGGTTGGTGGCGACGCCCTGCAGCCGCGCCGCGCGATCGCGCTCGCGCACGATGCGCGCCACGCTCATGGTCCCGGTGGCGGCCAGCACCAGGAGGAGCACGGCGGCCACCGCGACGGTCGTGCGATGTCGGCCGAGCCAGCGCGCGACCAGCGCGCCGATCGAGTAGACGTGGGCGGAGACCAGCTGGCCGGTCGTGAACCGGCGAAGATCCTCGGCCAGCTCCCTGGCCGTCGGGTAGCGCAGCGCCGGGTCCGGCATCATCGCCTTGCGCGCGATCGCGGTGAGATCGGGCGGCAGGCCCGGCGCGCGGCTCTCGAGCGGCGGGGGCGGCGCGGCGAGCACGCCGGCGATGACGTCCGCGGGCGTCGCGCCCTCGTAGGCCGGGCGCCCCGACAGCACATGATAGAGGACGGCGCCGATGCCGTAGACGTCGGTCCGTTCGTCGGCCGGCTCGCCGCGCGCCTGCTCCGGAGCCATGTACGCCGGCGTCCCCATGGCGGCGCCGGCGACGGTGGCGAAGCCCTGTCGGGGCGGGCCGGGTTCTCGCACGGCGTCGATGTCGCCCGCGCCGCGCTGCTTGGCCAGTCCCCAGTCGATGACCACCGTCTCGCCGAACGGCCCGACCAGCACGTTCTCCGGCTTGAGGTCGCGGTGGATGACGCCCTGGCTGTGGGCATAGGCGAGCGCCTCCGCGACCGCCAGCACGTGCGGCACCAGGCGGAGCCGGTCGTCGACGTCGGCCGCGCCGGCGACGATCTTGTCGAGGGACCGGCCCTCGACCAGCTTCATCGCGTAGAACGGGCGACCGGTCGGCCAGCATCCGACCTCGTACACCGGCACGATGGCCGGATGCTGGAGCGTCGCGGTGAGCCGCGCCTCGCGTGCGAACCGCGCCTCCGCCACGGCGTCGCTGCCGATGACCTCCTTGAGCGCGACCATCCGTCCGGTGCGCCGATCCCGCGCCCGCAGGATCCGGCCCAGCCCGCCGCGCGCGTGCTCGGCGATGATCTCGTAGTACGACCGCTCGACCACCGGCAAGGCATCGGCCGACAGCAGCACGCTCGCCGGCATCGGCGGCAGCGCCGACGCCGCCAGCGTCGTCTGCAGGGTCTCGTCGTCGTGCCGGGGCCGGGCGTCACGAGGCGCCCCCTCGCGGCCATGCCCGCCCACGCCCCACCCTTCACCCCCACCCATGCCGCCAGTCTGGTTCCCGTCCAGCCCCCCGGTCAAGGCAGGAACCGGGTGTCCCACGTTCCGTCGTCACAGCCCGCCCGCCGACGGACCGCCCCGCCATCGCCTCATGGGGCAACCGGCCCATGTGGGTCGCGAGGCCGACGCCCGCCGGCCATCGCGGCCGGACGGCGGATGGTCGAGTCCTTTTCGGCGATGACCAGGGACGCCGCCTGCCGTGATGCCCCGCGGACGCCGGACTGGATCTGCCGCGGCGACTGAACCCCGTCGAGCGCAGGAGCTAGCGGCGGCCCGGTGGCCGGCCCGCGCCATCCTCTCGTGCCCGGCTCGCGCCCGGCAGCTCGCGGCCTGCCGCCGCCGGAATCGTGATGACCGAGACTGGCAGTTTTATGAGCATGGCTGTCGTTCATGCTTGACAGTCTCGCCGGTGCGCGGCGCCTCTTGCCCGCCCATCGACGCGCCACGTCGCGCGAGACGCGCCCTGCTCGCAGACGCGGCCGGAACGACCGGGCCAGGCGAAAAGTCCGGTCGAGGTGCCTCGCAGCCGCCCACAGCGCCTCTCCGCGAGCCCGAAATCTCCATGACAAGGAAGAGAGCATGGAGCATGGAGAAGAGGCTCTCGCGCTGTCACCGACGGAGATCGATGCGCTGGCCGACGACATCGCCGTGACCGCCGCGCACATCGACGCGGCCACGCACCGGCTGCTGACTCTCATCCGCGCGTTCGATCGCGCGGGCGGATGGTACCGCCAGGGCGCCCTGTCGTGCGCGCACTGGCTGTCGTGGCGCATCGGGGTCAGCCTGGGGGGGGGCCGCTGATGGACAAGTGGGGCGCGCGGCGTTCGGGGGCGGAGGAGCCCCACTTGACCACAGCGATCCCCGCGACTGTGAGGTCCCGGGCTGGTGTTATACACAACAGAGAGAACAGAGCGGAGTGCATCGAGGGCTGGCGTTGGTCCCTGGAGACGTCGGGAGCGCGGGATCGAGTTGCCGGCGCAGTATCCGCTTGATGGCGGGGGCGTTGCGCTATCTGATGCGCTCATGGCGCAGACCATCATCCAGGGGACTCGCGAGATCGAAGTGGCGGACGCTGCGGCGGAGGGCGGGCGGTTGTGGGTGCCGCTCGATGCGCTCGAGGGGGCGACGGGGTGGGTGGCGAAGACGGAGGGGATGTGCCAGGGAGACGTCTGCGTTCCGATTCCGCGGGGGCGGCGCGAGGAGTGGCTCGACGGGGCGCGGCTCGACTATGCGGCGTTCGCGGCGCATCTCGGGCATGGGGTGGCGCGGGAGGAGGGGCGCGGTGCGTGGTCGTTCGGGCCGGCTGCGGGGAGACCGGCGGCGGCCGGGGTGGGGCCGGTGGTGGCGCCGGACCTGAGGCTGCCCGATCTCGACGGAGAGATGCACTCGCTCGCCGAGCACCGGGGGAAGAAGGTGCTGCTCTACTGCTGGGCATCCTGGTGAGGCTGCCGCTGGGACCTGCCGGTCTGGCAGGGCATCTATCAGCAGTATGCGGAGCGCGGATTCGTGGTGGTGGCGGTCGCGCTGGATTCGGCGGGGGCGGCGGCGGCGCGCGACTTCATTCGCCCGGCACAGATCGTCCCCGCGATGTTGCAGTTCATGGGATGGGGCCCGGAGCTGGCGGGCGCCGCCGCCGCGCCCGAGTACCCGTGTCTCATCGATGAGCGCCACGTCACCGCCGAGATCTACGGGCTCGTGAATGTCCCGACCGCGGTGTGGATCGACGAGGAAGGGCATGTCGTGCGCGCGCCCGAGGCGCCGGGCGCGAGCGACGCCTTCCGCTCGATGGACCTGGCGACCCGGGCGATCCCGGCCGAGATGGCGGCGGACGCCAGGCTGCGCCGGACGATCTATGTGGACGCGGTCCGCGACTGGATCGAGCAGGGGGCGCGGAGTCGACACGTCCTCGCGCCCGACGAGGTCCGGCGCCGGATGCGCGGGCTGGACGCAGACGACTCGCTCGCCGCCGCGCACTTCCGGCTCGGCGTGTGGCTGGCCGGCCGGGCGGACAAGGACGCCGCGCTCCGCCACCTCACCGAGGCGGTCCGGCTCCGCCCGGAGAGCTGGACCATCCGGCGCCAGAAGATCGTCCTCTCGGATCCAGCGCTGACCGCGCAGCTCGCGGCCACGCCCGAGTACTGGGAGGCGGTGCGCGCCCTCGGCGACGACAACTACTACACGCCGACCGACATGGACGGCATGCCGCCGACCTTCCCGCGCCGGGCCTGAGCGCGAGCCGGGCGCAGCCTCTCATGGCGGCGCCTCGCTCATGGAAGCGAGCCGCAACTGGGCTGCACCGCGGTGTTGCCGATGTGATAGACGCCGTCGCTGGTCAGGTATCGCGGGCCCGCCTCGGTGCCGCCCAGCGCCACGATGTTGGTGATGCCGTAGGCCGTCGCGTAGCGCTCGTACTGGTTGCCCCAGCACCAGACCGCGCGGTCGCCCGTGAAGGCGCAGAACTGAGCGTTGCCTCCGTGGAGATCCTGGATGTCCTCGAGGGTGGCGCCGTCCATCGTGGTGACCAGGATGGGGGTCGCGATCTGCGCGTCCGGTCGGTTGGCGCCGATCTGGCCGGACCGGTTCTCGCCCCAGCAGCGGACCCTCGAGTCGTCGATGGCGCATGTCGTGGGGTAGCCGCCGTAGCTCTGCGCCACGACCTTCGACGGGCTGTCGAGGCCTGCGACCGGCGTCGGATATTGCCGCCGCGTGGTGTCGCCCTGGCCGAGCTGCCCCGAGCCGTTCGCGCCCCAGCATCTCAGCTCCGTGGACCGGTCCCCCTGCACGACCGCGCACGCGTGGCCGGCGTACACGGCGACCTGGAGCACGCCGGAAAGCGGCGTCGCGCCGTCGGTCGTGATCGGAACCGCGTAGGGTGACGTGAGCGCGACCCCGCCGTTCACGAGCCATCGCAGGTCGCCCCAGCAGTAGAGCCCGCCGCTGGTGGTCACGGCGCACGAGGCCCGCGCATCCGACGAGCCGTTGATCTCGGCGCGCGAGATGGAAGCGACGCCCTCGAGCGGCTCACCGGGCCCGGTCAACACCTGCGTGGCCCGGTAGAGCGGGCCCGACGCATCGGTCGTTCCGTTGCCGAGCTGCCCGGCGAAGTTGCCGCTGGCATTCACTCGCCAGCACCAGGCGGTCTGCGCCGCCCCGAGCACGGCGCACCCGTGGGTGAATCCGTCGTGCACACCCGTCACACCGAGGAGCGGTGATCCGCTGTCGGCGTCGAGGATGGCGGTCTGCGACGTGCTCGCCACCAGGAGCAGCGCGCCGGCCCAGTCCTCGTCGCCGCGGATGAGGTAGCGGCCGGAAAGCGCCTGCACGCAGCCCCAGGGCGGCCGATCTCCTCCATCGGCGTCGCCGGCGTCGCCGGCGTCGGCCCCGTCGTCGCCATCGCCGGCGTCGACGCCATCATCGGCGCCATCGTCGCCATCGCCGTCGCCGCGCGCTCCGCCCGAACCCGAGCCGCAGGCGCACACGCACATCGACAAGACTGCTCCGCCCAGCATCCCCAGCGTCCCTGTCACCCGCATCCCGTCCCTCCGTGCTCGAGGCCCACATCCCGCATTGCGCGGGAAGACCTCGGAGACCGTCACGCCGCCGCGGCAGGCGAGCCGGCCCGTCGGGCAAGCCGCTCCATTCGCCCCCCCGACGTGTCCCCCGAGCCCGATGAGCTCCTTCACCCTCGGCGGCAGGCGGTCCGCGGATTCAGCTGCAACGACTTCGCGGCCGAGGCGTGACCGGCCGGCTCACCCGCCGTCGGGTCGAGAGTGCGCGTAGTCGCCGGCACCCATGAGGTGCAGTGACACGTACGGCTCGTCGCCCACCACCCAGCTGTCGTGTCCCGGCGGGATGTGGAAGATGTCGCCGGCGCGCATCTCGATGACGCTGCCGTCGTCCATCGCTGCGGTGGCCCGACCGGACAGCACGATGCCGACATGCTCGACGACGCAGCTGGTCGCGCCGAGGCCGCGGCCGACGTGCTCCGACCATCTCCAGCCCGGCTGGTAGGTGGCCCGACCGATGGTCATGCCGCCGATGTGGACGAGCTCGAACGTGCCCTTCTCGAATCGGCGGACTTCATCCGGCTCGTCGAATCGCTTGAGAACGACCTCCAGCACGAGGACCTCCCTCTCGAGGCGGGCGCGTCTCGCCCGTCGACCAGGTCAGCCTGCGCGCTTTCGCCGCCGCCGTCTTGTCGAATCTTGCGCTGCCGATCCCGGCGTTGACGACCCGGGCGCGCTCTGCCACGGTCAGCCGGCGGGTGCCGAGATGAAGCGCGAGTGGACTCGCTACTACTGCGATCGGGAGCCAGGCGGGCTCGAGGTGCTGCACGCGCGATTCGTCGAGCACCGCTTCGCTCGCCACTCGCACGACGACTTCGTGATCGGCCTGGTGGAGGCCGGCGTGCAGGCGTACCGATACCGCGGCGCGCGCCACGTGACCCCGGCCGGACAGATCTTCCTGGTCAACCCGGGAGAGCCCCACACAGGGGAGCCCGCCGCCCCCGGCGGCTACGTGTACCGGACGATGTATCCCGGCCCGGCCCTCATGGAGCGGGTCTCGGTGGAGGCGGGCGGACGCCGCACGGTCCCGCTCTTCACGGCCGCGGTCGTCCGCGACGACGCGCTCGCCCGCCGCCTCGCCGACTTTCATCGAGCCGTGGCAGGCGCCGGGTCGCGGCTGGAGAGGGAGACGCTGCTCGTCGCGGCGCTCGGCCACCTCATCTCCAGGCACGCGGACGGCCGATCCGGCGCGCGCCGGCCCGGGCGCGAGCGGCGGGCCACGCGACGGGCGCGCGAGCACATCGACGCCCGCTTCGACTCCGACATCTCGCTCTCGGAGCTCGGCGCCCTCGTGGGCCTCAGCCCGTTCCACCTGGCCCGGGCGTTCCACCACGAGGTCGGCCTCCCGCCGCACGTCTATCTCGACACCGTGAGGATCCGCCGCGCGCGCGAGATGCTGGCCAGGTCGGTCCCGATCGCCGCCGTGGCCACCGCCGTCGGCTACGCCGATCAGAGCCACCTCACCCGACGGTTCAAGCGCCATCTCGGCATCACGCCCGGGCAGTACGCCCGCGAGCGCCGTCCGCCGGATTCGAGCGCAAGACCCGGAGGGCCCGGCGACGCGCCGGGTGACACGATGCCATCACCATGACCAGGTTCCCCCCGACGTCCCGCGCGAGGATGGGCACGAGCCGGCTGGGCGGCGTCGCTGCCGCGCTCGAGCCGCCCGGTGCTCCGGTCGGCCAGCTCGCCCTGCCGATCGCCGTCGCCCCGCCCGCGCGCGGCGATCGCCCGGGACCCGATCGCCGCGAGCCGCTGCCCGCCGTGGTGCACATCGCCGGGTGGCTCACGGCCGCCGAGCAGCGCGCGCTGGTCGCGCAGTTCGCCGAGTGGGCGCTGCCACCGGCCGGGCTGCGCCACCCGCGGGTTCCGAGCGGACACCTCATGAGCGTCCAGTCGGTGTGCCTGGGCTGGCACTGGCAGCCGTATGCCTACTCGAGGACCGCGGACGACACCGACGGAGCGCCGGTCAAGCCGCTGCCCATCGCGATGGCCGACCTCGCGCGCAGGGCCGTCGCCGACGCATACGGCCCGGGCGGCGCCGAGGCGACCCGCTACGCGCCGGACGCCGCCATCGTCAACCGGTATCCGCCGGGCGCGCACCTGGGCCTCCACCGCGACGGCGAGGAGCCCAGCGACGCCCCGGTCGTCACCATCAGCCTCGGCGACCGCTGCGTGTTCCGGCTCGCCGGCGTGGACCGGCGCACGGCGCCCTTCACCGACATCGACATGGGCTCGGGTGACCTGCTGGTCTTCGGCGGGCCGAACCGGCGCATCTACCACGGCGTTCCGCGCGTCATGAGCGGCACTTCCCCCGATGGGCTCGGGCTTCCGCCCGGTCGCCTCAGCATCACGGTGCGCGAGACCGGCCTCGACGGCTGATGTCACCTTTCGGCGCGGCCGACGTAGAGTCATCGGGGACTGCGTGCCCCGGGTCCGCGCGTGCACACGACGCTTTTCTCGAGGCGGTTTCCTTCCGGTGGCGGCTGCGCTACATGTAGCCGTCGATGGAGACGCCTGCCGACAAGCTCGGTGAGCTCATGCGGCGCTACGCGGCCGGTGAGGACGCCGTCTTCGAGGAGCTCTACCGGATGATGGCACCTCGTCTCCATCGCTTCTGCTGTCGCCTGGTCGCGCGCGGGGCCGAGGCCGACGACCTGTTCCAGGACACCCTGCTCCGGCTGCATCGCGCGCGTGCGACCTTCATGCCCGGCGCCAGCGTGATGCACTGGGCGTTCGCGATCACCCGCTCGGCCCACCTGGATCGGCTGCGATACCGCCGCCGCCGCCCCGAGGACCTGGGGTCGGTGAGCGATGCCGCGCAGCAGGACCGCCTGCACGCGGACGAGCGCTACTCGCCGGAGGCGGCGGTTCGCGCGCGCGCGCTGCGCGACATCGTGACCGCCGAGCTCGGCAAGCTGTCGGAGAAGAACCGCGTGGCCTACGTGCTCATCAAGGAAGAGGGGCTCAGCGTCAAGGAGGCGGCCGCCGTGCTCGGCACGACCGCGGCCGTCGTGAAGCAGCGCGCGCATCGAGCCTACGAGCACCTCCGGGTCGCGCTCGGCAACGCAGGATGGAAGGAAGATGAGCATGACGGATCGTGGGATGCCATCGCGGTTCGAGTCTGACGGCGCCCCGCCCGAGGAGCTGTTCTCGCGCATCCGCGCGGCCGTCGCGGCGACGCCGTCCTCGACGACCAGCACGCGCTCGCGCATCGCCGTGGCCGTGGCGGTCGTCCCCTTCGTGGCGGCGGCCGTGCTCCTCCTCGCGTCCCAGCTGGTGTACGACCGCCCGGCCGTCCGGATCGCGTTCGGCACGCCGCTGACGTCGCGGCTCTGCATCGTCGCCCTCATGCTGGCCGCGCTCACGCTGGGGGCGACCTTCGTCGCCATCGGACGGGGAGGGCGCGGCCTGGGCCACGGCGTGGCGGCCCTGTTGCTGGCGGTCGCGCTGGTCGCGCCGATCTACGCCGCGCTCACCATGGTCCGCCCGCTCGAGGCCGGCCCGGCGGCGGCCCTGGCCGATGTGTCGCCGTGGGGCCTCCGCTGCCTGGTCATCGCCAGCGCCGTCGGGGCGCTCGTGCTCGTCATCTTCACCGCGGCGCTGCGCCGCTCGGTGCCGGTCGCCAGCAGGGCCAGAGCGGCGGCGATCGGGACGGCAGCGGGCGCGTGGGCCGGGCTGACCGTCTTCGTCTTCTGTCCCGACAGCCAGCCTCGACACCTGTTCGTCGGGCACGTGCTTCCGATCGTGGCCTTCACGATCCTCGGGCTCGCGCTCATTCCGCGCGTCCTGCGCCCCTGAGCGCGGCGGCGGCGGCGATTTCGCGCCGGGATGTCACCTGCCCGACGGGGGGGCGTACTCCGTCTCGATCACCTGGCTGCGGGTGTCGCGGCCGAGCACGAAACCCTCCGTTCAAGCCAAGGAGACGTCCATGACCCTCTCGTTGCAGCTGGCCGCGACCGGCGCCGTCCTCACGCTCACGCTCGCTCTCGGCGCCTGCGCCATCGACGATGCGGAAGGAGGCCGGCCCGGCGTCGGCTCCGCCGGATCGGCGATCTCGAGCCGCGACTGCCCCGAGGGCGTTCCGCCGGAGCTCGCCCCTGCGCGCGACCAGGACCTCGCCTTCGTGCTCGCGGCGACCGGGGTCCAGAAGTACACCTGCTCCGCGACCGCGACCGGCGCCGCCTGGACCCTCGTCGCGCCCGACGCCGCGCTGTTCAAGAACCGGCACCGCGTCGGCACCCACGACGCCGGTCCGACGTGGAGGTACCGGGACGGCAGCAGCGTCGTCGCGGCCAAGGCCGCGGACGCGACGCCCGACGCGAGCGCGATCCCGTGGCTGCTCCTGACCGCCACCGGCCACGGCGGCGAGCGCGGAAAGATGACCGCGGTGACATCGATCCAGCGCCTGTCGACCACCGGAGGTCGCGCTCCGGCCGCCGGATGCGACGCCGACCACATCGGCGCGGCCTCCGACGTGCCCTACTCGGCCGACTACTTCTTCTACCAGACGCGGACCAGGCACGACGAGCACAACGTCCGCTGCGGCCAGTAGCGCGGTCGCGTCGCGTCGCGTCGCCGGCGCCGGTCACTCGCGGCCGAAGCGGGCCAGCTCGTCCATCTCGCGGGTCACGCGGACGAGGCTGCGGCCGGCGAGATCGTCGAGCACGCGCTGGACGAAGCGCGAGCCGCGCGCGGTCCGGCCCAGCCGGCGCGGCAGCCACAGCGAGAGGATGATGCCGGCGACGCCGATGAGCAGGCTCAGCTGGATCCAGCCGGGCGACGCGGCGTAGAGGTCGATGTCGAGCAGCCACCTGGCCCCGACCATGGTGGCGACCACCCAGAGGACCCACATGGGCAGGCCCAGGATCAGCTGGCTCAGGATGCGCGTCCGGCGCAGGACTGCCAGCTTGCGCTGCAGCACCACCACCGGCGCGGCGTGATCGATGCTGGCGATCCACGCGATCTGGATGACGCAGGAGACGATGCCCGTCAGGGCGTAGAGGTGCAGCGCCGCGCCGGCCAGGAGGAGGTGCGTGGTCGCGCGGTGCTCGATCCAGAACGGCGCGACGAACACGGTCACGGCCACCCAGATCGCCGCCATGACGGCCTGTCCCCAGGCGATGCGCCGCAGCGCCGATCGGGTCCGGTCCGCGCCGATGTCGCGCCTGAGCGCCCGGGTCGTGGCCTCGCTCTCCTCGAGACGCCGCTCGAGGTCGCGCCACGCGGTCTTGAGATCATCGAGCTCCATTGGCTGTTCCCTTCCGTATCCGTTCCTTGATGCGACCGAGCTTGGTGGCGACGTTGGTCTCCGTGATGCCGAGGACGTCGCTCATCTCGCGGTAGCTGCGCTCGTCGAGGTAGAGGAGGACCAGCGCCCGATCGAGGTCGCCGAGCTCGGCGATGAAGCGGCGCAGGATGCGCACGCGCTCGTCGGCCTCGGTCTCCTCCGGCTCGGGGCTCGCCACGCTCTCGAGCGAGGCGCCATCCACCGGGACCATGCGGTCGCGGCTGGCCCGGCGAACCCACGAGATGGCGACGTTCAGCGCGATCCGGTACATCCAGGTCGAGAACGGCCGCGACTCGTCGTAGGCGGGAAACGCCCGCCACAGCTGGGCGGCGATCTCCTGCGCCACGTCGCGGCGGTCCTCGGGATCGGCGCAGTAGGTGCCCGCCACCTTGAGGGCGATCCTCCTGTGCTCGGCGAACAGGGCCTCGAACCGCGCCTGGGTCTCGTCTGCCACGTCGAGCACATGATTCGCCGGCCGCCGCGAGAAATCACGGCCGCGAAAAAGTTTCGCGATCGGGGCCAGCGGCGGCCGGGTGCGCCTCAGCGGCCGCGGGGCCGGCGGCCCTCGAGGAGCGGCCGCTCGCGCACCAGCTCCCGCGCCATGAACTCGTGAAAGGCGTGAATGCGCGCGGTCCGGGCCAGGTCCGCGTGGGTCAGCACCCACAGGGCCGTCGCCATCTTCTCGATCGGCGCGCGGTGGCGGACCAGGCGCGCATCCAGATCGCCCAGGTAGCAGGGCAGGGCGGCGAGCCCGCCTCCGGCGGCGGCGACCTCGCTCATGGCGAGGAGCGAGTCGACGCGAAATGCGATCGCCGCGGCCGGGATGGCCCGCCGCATCCAGCGCGCGGCGCTGCTGGAGGCGAGGGTCTCGTCGGGCGCCACCCAACGGTGAGAGGTCAGGTCGCGCGCGCCGCCGTGCGCCGACAGGTACGCCGGCGACCCGTAGATGGCGAACGCCACCGAGGAGACGCGGCGACCGACCAGGTGGTCGGGCGGATCGGGGGCCGGGCGAATCGCGACGTCCGCGTCCCGCCGGGTGAGGTCGAGCATCGCGTTCGAGATCGAGACCTCGAGCGCGATGCCCGGGTGCGCCAGCCGGAACGCGGCCAGCGGTGTCGCGACCAGCGGGCCGAGCAGCGTGTCCGTGGTGGTGACCCGGAGCGAGCCCTCCAGCCGCAGATCCTGGCCGGCGAGCCGGCGCTCGAGCGCCACCAGCGTGTCCTCCACGCTGCGCGCCGCCGCCAGGAGCTCGTCGCCGGCGGCGGTCAGCGCGTAGCCGGTCGGCAGCCGCTCGAACAGGCGCACGCCCTGGTCTCGCTCGAGCGAGCCGATGCGCCGCAGCACCGTGGTGCGGTCGACGTGGAGGGTGCGGGCCGCCGCTGCCAGGGAGCCGCCGTCCGCCAGCGCGAGGACGTAGCGGAGATCGTCCCACTCCATGCGGCGCCGCCGCCTTGCTCGCGCGCGGCCGCTCACCGGCTCATCGCTGCATCGGTGCACATCGGATGTGCCGTTTCGCCGCGTTGTCGCGACCGGGCGCGCGCCGCATCGTGAGGGGCAGAGATGGAGGCAGTCGTGGCCTGGATCGTTCTCGTCGCTGCTGGACTCGTGGAGATCGTCATGGCCCTCGCGCTGAAGTATGCCGAGGGATGGACCCAGCCGGGGCCGGGCGCCCTGGGTATCTGCGCCGCGCTGGCCAGTTTCTTCCTCCTCACGTTCGCGCTGAAGAGCCTCGCGGTCGCGACCGCCTACGCCGTGTGGACCGGCATCGGCGCGGTCGGCGTGTCGCTCGCCGGCATCCTCTTCCTGGGAGAGAGCGCGCACCCCGCGCGGCTCGCGTGCATCGCGGCGATCACCGGCGGGATCGTCGGCCTGCGTCTCCTCGAGGGCCGGTGACTCATGAGCGATCTACTCCACATCGAGGCATCGCCCCACAAGTCGCGGTCCCACACGATCGAGGTCGCGCGGTCGTTCCTCGGCGCCTATCGCGCCGCCCACCCCGGCCACGTGATCGACGAGATCGACCTCTGGGCGGCGGCGCTCCCCCCCTTCGACGCCGACACCATCGACGCCAAGTTCGCCGTCGTGCGGCGGCAGGAGTTCTCCGCGGCGCAGGCGGCGCGCTGGGAGGCGGTGCGCGCGGTGTCGCGGCGCTTCAACGCCGCGGACAGGTACGTCTTCAGCGTGCCCATGTGGAACTTCGGCATCCCGTACCCGCTCAAGCACTACATCGATGTCGTGACCCTGGTGGGAGAGAACTGGACCTGGTCGAAGGCGGCGGGCTACGGCACCATCTTCTCGCACAGGAAGGCCCTCCTGGTGTGCGCGAGCGCCACCGAGCACACCGCGAGCGGCGCCGACGCGTCCGACTTCCAGAAGCCCTACCTGCGCCGCTGGCTGCGCTTCATCGGCGTCACCGACGTCCACGAGATCGTCGTCGCCCCGACGCTGGACGAGCCCGCGGCCGTGGCGGCCAGGAAGGCGCTCGCCACCGCGGAGGCGGCCAGGCTGGCCCCTCTCTTCTGAGCGAGGCGATCGGGCGACGCCGGGCGACCTCAGGACAGGTGATGCACCTGCTGGAGACCGTAGACCGGCGTGGCGATGCCCTCCAGGCGGGCCTTGAGCTGGAGCGCCAGGTAGAGCGAGTAGTGGCGCGACTGGTGCAGGTTGCCGCCGTGGAACCACAGCGCCTCCTGCTGGGTCGGCTTCCACATGTTGCGCTGCTCGCCCTCCCACGGACCCGGATCCTTCTTCGTGTCCGACCCGAGGCCCCAGACCTTGCCGACTCGATCGGCGACCTCCTGGCTGACCAGATCGGCGACCCAGCCGTTCATCGAGCCGTAGCCGGTCGCGTAGACGATGAGGTCGGCCGGGAGCTCGGTCCCGTCGTCCATCACGACGCCGGTCTCGGTGAGCTCTCGCACCTCGCACCCGCTCTTCAGCTTGATCTTGCCCTCGACGACGAGCTGGCAGGCGCCGACGTCGATGTAGTAGCCCGAGCCGCGGCGCAGGTACTTCATGAACAGGCCGCTGTCGTCGTCGCCCCAGTCGAGCAGGAAGCCCGCCCGCTCGAGCCCGGCGTAGAACTCGGCGTCGCGCTCGCGGATCGCGTCGTAGGTCGGCTTGAGGATCCCGGCCATGATCCGGTACGGGATGGACGCGAAGATCATGTCGGCCTTGCGGGTCGTCACGCCGGCCTGCACGGCCTGCTCGGAGTAGAGCGGCCCCAGGGCGAGCTCCATCAGCGAGTCCGAGCGCACGATGTGGGTCGAGGACCGCTGGACCATCGTGACGTCCACGTCCTTCTCCCACAGCGCGGCCGCGATGTCGTGCGCCGAGTTGTTCGACCCGATGACCAGCGCCTTCTTGCCCTGCCAGCCCTCCGCGCCCGGGTGCACCGACGAGTGATGCTGCACGCCGCGGAAGCGCTCCATGCCGGGGAAGCGCGGGAGGATGGGCTTGCCCGACATTCCGGTGGCGAACACGAGGTGCTTCGGCCGGAGGTGCAGGGTCTCGCCCTCGCGCTCCACCACGACGTCCCACTCGCCGCGCTCCGCGTCGTACGCCGCCGAGCGGCACGTGGTCGACGTCCAGTAGCTGAGCTCCATCACGCGCGTGTACATCTCGAGCCAGTCGGCGATCTTGTCCTTGGGCGAGAACACCGGCCAGCTGGCCGGGAACGGCAGGTAGGGCAGGTGGTCGTACCAGACCGGGTCGTGCAGGCAGAGCGACTCGTAGCGGTTGCGCCAGCTGTCGCCCGGGCGCGCGTTCCGCTCCACGATGATCGCCGGCACGCCCAGCTGCCTGAGTCGCGCGCCGAGCCCGATGCCTCCCTGGCCGCCGCCGACCACGACCACGTACGGCTGCCGGTCGCGCCCGAGCGCGCGCGCGTCCGTCTCGCGCTCCTGCTTCCACGTGAGGCGGCCCTTGCCCGATCCGTGCTTCGCCCCGAGCGGCCTGCCGGGCCCGAGCGGCTCCTCGTATCCCTTGAGCTCGTCCATCGCGGTCAGGAGCGTCCAGATCTTCCCGTCGCGCAGCCGCACGAGCCCCGAGCCGCGGGCGACCGCGGTCTCGAACGTGAACCAGCCGGTGACGATGCCGTCGGCCTCGGTGGCGGCCTCCCCTTCGGCCGGGCGCCAGCTCGACGGGCGCACCGCGCCGAGCTGCGCGCCCAGCATCGCGCCGATCGCGTCGCGGCCCTCCAGCGTCCGGATGTTCCAGGTGAACGTCACGAGGTCGCGCCAGCAGGCGTCCTCCGCGAACAGCTCCACGGCGCGGCCGATGTCACCCGCCGCCAGCGTGGTCTCCAGCTCTCCCAGCACCGCCGCGAAGCGCGCGTCCGGCGTCGTCGTCGTCGCCATGGTTCCCCTCCTCCACCTGTTGTCGCCGCGAGTCGAAGCATGCCTCGCAGCGAGGCGCGTGCCCAGCGAGGAAAGCGCGGGCGGCGCCCATGGGTGGTGGGAAGTCTGCCCGCGCACTACGCTCCGGGAGGGGGATGGTCGAGGGCGACGAGACGCGATCGGCGACCGTCGAGGGGTTGACGGCGACGCCATCCCCGGATGCGTCCGATGCCGCGGGGGGCGCAGGCCGAGGCGGCGCCGAGCGTCCTCCTCGATCGATACCGCATCGGCCGCCGGCTGGGCGCTGGCGGCATCGACATCGACGTCCACCGGGGCGGGGGCAAGCGCAAGAACGACGCATGACCCGCGGCGATGTGCCATGACCAGGTCATGACGACCTGGACCCCGGAGAGCGGTCACGTCGAGCTCGAGCGCGACGGGGCGATCGCCATCCTCCGCATCGCCCGCCCCGACAAGCTCAACGCCCTGTCGATCCCGATGCTGCGCGACCTGCGCGCCGCGCTCGCCGCCCCCGGCGACGCGGCCGCCATGGTCCTCACCGGCACCGGCCGCGCCTTCTCGTCCGGCGACGATCTGGTGGCGACCGAGGCCCTGCGCGAGGACGACTTCACCACGCTGATGGCGTCATTCCAGGATCTCACCCGAGTCCTGCTCGCGACGGAGATCCCCGTCATCGCGGCCCTGAACGGCATCGCGGTCGGCGGCGCCGCCGAGCTCGCCCTGTGCTGCGACGCGCGCGTCGGTCACCCCGGCGCCGACTTCCTGTTCCCCGAGAACCAGGTCGGCCTGACCATCACCAACGCCTCGTCCCTGCTCCTGCCGCGCCTCCTCGGGAGCCGCGCCCTCCCGCTCGTCCTCGACGGCGAGCGCATCAGCGGCACCCGCGCCCACGCCCTCGGGCTCCTCGACGACCTGGTCGACGACCCCGCCGACGTCGTCCCCCGCGCCGTCGCGATCGTCCGCCGCTGGGTCGACCGCGGCCTGGCCACCCGCTTCCACCTGCGCCTCCTCCGCCCGCCCCCCGACGCCGTCGAGGCCGCCCTCGCCCACGAGACCGCGATCGGCCTCGAAGCCTGGAGGAGCGGCACCGCCCACGAGGGCATCCGCCGCCACCTCGCCGACCGCGCGGCGAAGCGCCGGTGATCGCGAGGGGGGGGCGTGCGCGGTGCTCTGCGTTGATCTGGCCGAGATACTCCGCGGCAGGTCACGCACGGCGGCCGTCACTCGACGCCGGCCACTCGAGCGCGTCGGCCAGGCGATCGCCGCCCCAGAACAGCTCGCCGGAGACGACGAAGCTGGGGGCGCCGAAGATGCCGCGCGCCCGCGCCGTCTCGGTTTCGGCTCGCAGGCGCTCCTTGACGTCCGCGCTCTGCGCGCGGGCCAGCCAGTCGGCGGCGCGGAGGTCGAGGCTCTCGAGCACCGACCCGATGACGTCCGCGCTGGAGATGTCCCGGTCCTCGGCGAAGTTGGCCCGGTAGACCGCGCGCACGAAGCGCGGGAGCCATGCTTCGTTCGCCGCCGCGACGGCGACGCGCGCCGGCAGGAGGCCGCTCCGGGGGAACACGCTCGGCCTGCGCCATTCGAGCTCTTCGCGCTCACACAGCCGCTCGAGGTCGCGCCACATGTACGCCCCCTTGGCCGGAAAGAGATTGAACGGCGAGTCGCGCCAGCCCTGCGCCGCGAAGATCGGACCGAGGAGGAACGGCCGCCAGACGACCGTCC
>DATFRY010000019.1:0-16186 GCA_035262925.1 Kofleriaceae bacterium
AAGGTTCGCCGCGGCCTCAAGGTCGAGCCGGACGAAGAGTAGGCCGCGGGCGCTCCGGGCTCGCGGCCCCTCGTCACCGCTGCGCGTCCGCTACTGCGGGCCGCGCGGACTGAAGTCCTGGAACTTCTCCTCGATCTTGGCCTGCTCGTCGGCGTCGGGCATCGCTTCCTTGGTGGCGGTGATGCCCGGCCAGGTCTTGAACTCGCCGCCCTGGACGAAGTCGATCAGGTGTTGCGGCCAGCCGTCGGTGTCGGCGTCGGACGGAGCCTTGGCACCGGAGAGCACGGAGTTGACGTCGACGAACGCCTTCCACTTGTCGGGCAGCGCGCTCTCTTCGAAGATGGCGGTGGTCGGGCACTCGGGCTCACAGGCGCCGCAGTCGATGCACTCGTCGGGGTGGATGACGAGCGAGTTTTCGCCCTCGTAGAAGCACTCGACCGGGCACACGGCCACGCAGTCCGTGTACTTGCATTTGATACATGGTTCCGCAACGATGTACGCCATGAGCTGTGGTCTCCTAGACCCCCCGGGCCCTGCGTAGCCCCTGCGTAGCGCAGTCCGGGCGGCTGTGTCCAGTGCGGGCCACTTTACCTCAGGCGGGGCCCTTCCGCCGCTCAGCGACGGCGCGAAGCACGTCGCTGACTTGTAGATCGGAGCGGATCTGGTCCAGATCGAATCTCATCCGGCGCCGCCAGTTCGGATGCTCGTCGTCGCCGGTGCCCGGCACGTTTTGCGCCTCGCGCTCGAGCCACAGATCCTCCAGGGTCACGAACACGACGTCGGCGGGACCGGCGGCCAGATCATCCAGCCACCGTCGCATGAGCTCGCCCGACTCGCCGCCGAGCCCGTGCGACTCGACGAAGCTGGCGAAGGGCGGCGTGTCGTGGGTGTCCAGGCTGGCCACCTGTCCCGCCCCGGGCGTCTGCAGCGCCGGGCTGCCGTCGTGGAACGCCCACGCGAACTGGGCCACGAACAGGCTGTGCAGCCCGCGCTTCGCCATGGTCGGGCGCACTCCGTCGGGCACGGTGCCGAGGTCCTCGCCGGCCACGGCACATCTCTGGCGCTGTGACTCGATGAGCAGGACCGCGTAGAGCTCGTCGGCCGGGTAGCGCACGTAGACGCCGTCGGCGGCGCTGCCGCGCGGCGGGATCCAGAACAGCCGGTGCAGGCCCATGACGTGATCGACGCGCAGCATGGCGGCGTGCTCCATGTGCGCGCGCACGCAGTCGATGAAGTAGCGGTAGCCGGTCCGGCGCTGTGCCACCGGATGGAGCGGCGGCAGGGCCCAGTTCTGGCCGCCCCAGAACAGCGGATCGGGCGGGGCTCCGACGGAGATCTCGGAGGCGAACGACTCGCGCTCGCGCCACAGATCGTAGCCGGCACCGTCGACCCCGACCGGGAGATCGAGGTAGAGGCCCGCCGTCCCCGCCTCGTCCTTGAACCGGGCCAGCTGCTGGCGCAGCAACCACTGCGCGAACACGTGATAGCGCCGGTTGGCTTCGTCGAAGTCGCCGTCGCCGATCGCGCCGTCGCGCTGGGCCACCGGCCAGTCGCCCCAGGCGCGGCCCATGGCCTCGGTGGTGGCGCGGAAGCGCGCGTAGTCGTCGACGCGCGGGCGGGCCGCGCGGAACTGCTCGAGCTGGGCGCGCGCCGCCTCGTCGGCCCAGGCGACCTCGCTCAGGCGCTCGAGCAGGCGGCGCTTGAGCGCCGCAGCGCGCCGGTAGTCGACCAGCGGCTCGGCCCCGAGCAGCGCCGACTCGAGCCCGAGCTCGCTGCGCAGCACGGCGTCGCCGGCGCCGCCGTCGAGGGCGGCGAGGCCGAGGCGGCGCAAGCTATCCGGGCGCAGGTCGGCGTAGAGCTCGTTCCAGAACAGGCGGCTGACCGGCGAGTACGGGCTGGCCTGGAAGGGCGTGTCGTAGAAGCAGGCCAGGAGCGGCAGAGTGCCGACGAAGGCGCCGCGCTGCCCGGCCACGAAGCGCGCGAGCTGGCGCAGGTCGCCCAGGTCGCCGACCCCGAGCTGATCGCCGGTGCGCAGGGCGTAGACCGGCGCGAACAGGCCCCACTCGCGCAGCGCGCCGGGCGGGGCGAACGCGGCGGGCGGCGCGCTGAGCAGGCGGCACTCCGCGTCGAGGTCGCGCGCCGCGACCCGCACGTCGTGGTAGCCAGGCGGGAGCCCGGCCGGCAGGTCGAGGCGGCGCTCGACCCACGCGCCGCCGTCGAGCTCGGCGCTGCGCACGACCGGCAGGTCGGCGAGGCTCACCTCGCGATCGATCGACTCGCCCGTGTCGAGCTGGATGGTGAGGCGGAGCTGGCCCGCGTCGGCCGCCGGCATGCGCAGGACCAGATGAGCCGGCTCGCCGCCGAAGCAGGCGGCGCAGGGATCGAGCGGGCGGCGCCACAGCGCGGCGCGCTGGGCGCGCAGGGCGTCGGGCGCCTGGTCGGGGCGCTCGATGCCGACGCCGAGCGCGCGCAGGATGGCGACCAGCCCCTCCGGGCTCGCGTCCCGGTAGGTGCCCTTGACGTCCCAGTAGCCGATGTCGACCGACGCGAGCTCGGCGAGCTGGTGCAGGGCATCTCGCCAGGGGCCGTCGACGCTCGTCGCCGTGGTCGTCACCTGGCTCGCCTCACCCGGAGGTCAGGTCGAGCCAGAAGCCGGGCATGATGCCCATCTGCAGGACCAGGATGGCGCAGGCGACGAGGGCGAAGGTGAGACCGCCCGAGCGCAGCGGCCGGAACTCGCCGATCGGCTCGCGGAAGTACATCGCCATGACCAGGCGCAGGTAGTAGAAGATGCTGAGCGCCGAGTTGAGAACGCCGACCACGACCAGCCACAGGAGCCGGTTGTCGGGCGCCTGCATGGCGGCCTGGAAGACGGCGAACTTGCCGAAGAAGCCCGCGGTCGGCGGGATGCCGCCGAGCGACAGGAGGAAGATGGTCATGGCGAGCGCCACTCCCGGGTGGCGGCTGCCCAGCCCGGCCCAGTCGTCGACCAGCACGCGCTCCTGCTCGCGCGAGCCGATCCAGATGATGGCAGCGAAGGCGCCCAGCGTGGTGACCGCGTAGGCGGCCAGATAGTAGAGGAGCGCGGCGCGGCCCGACCCTCCCGGCTGGAGTCCGATGGCGACCAGGCCGGTCAAGAGCACGCCCGCGTGCGACACCGAGGAGTACGCCAGCATTCGCTTGACGTTCTCCTGGCGCAGCGCCCCGAGGTTGCCCACCGTCATGGTGATGGCGGCGAGCACGGCGAAGATGCCGCCCCACCCCATGTGGCCGAGCGGCACGAAGTCTCCGCCGAGGCCGAAGGTGAACACGCGGAGCGCGCCGGCGAAGCCCGCCGCCTTGACCACCGCGGCCATGAAGCCGGTCACCGGCGTGGCCGCGCCCTCGTAGGCATCGGGGGTCCACATGTGGAAGGGAACCGCCGCGACCTTGAAGCCGAACGCGACCACCAGGAGCATGACGCCGATGACCACGAGCGGGTCCTGGCCGCGCTCGCGCAGGCGCTCGGCGATGAGCGCGAGGTCGGTGGTGCCGGTGGCGCCGTAGAGTAGCGCGATGCCGTAGAGCAGGAACGCGGTGGCGAACGCGCCCATGAGGAAGTACTTCATGGCGCCCTCGGTGGCGCGGCGCGACCCGCGGCGGGACGCGGTCAGGACGTAGACCGCGAGCGACATGGTCTCGAGGCCGAGGAAGGTGGCGACCAGGTTGCCCGCCATCGCCATCATGACCATGCCCGACACCGCCAGGAGCAGCATCCCGTAGTACTCGCCGTTCTCCCAGTCGTACTCGGATTGGTGCAGCGGCGAGACCAGGGCCGTGAACGCGGTGCCCGCGCACATGAGCGCGGTCAGGAACATCGACGAGCGATCGGCCACGAGCATGCCGCCGAACATCGAGACCTGCTGCGGGCTGGTGAGCGAGCTGTAGATGAAGACCGCCGCCAGCGCGGCGGCCACGCAGGCGGTGATCGTGAGCGGCATCAGCCACGAGCGGTTGCGGCCGCGGATGAAGGCCTCGACCACGATCAGGAGGAGCGCACCGACCGTGAGCACGGTGAGCGGCGACATGTAGAGGATGTCGGTCGGCTTGATCGCGTTGACGACGTTCACGGCTGGCCTCCAGGCGCAGCCGCCGGCGGGTTCGCAGTCGGCGGGGCCAGGGTCGGCGGGTTCGCAGTCGGCGGGGCCAGGGTCGGCGGGTTCGCCGCCGGCGGGGCCGCGCTCGGTGGAGGCTGAGCCTTCGCACCCTCCGCACCCTCGCCCTGATCAGCTCCCTGGTCCTGCCCTTCGCCCGGCTCGGCCGCCGGCTTCTTCTCCCCCGGCGGCGGCTGGCCGCGCAGGTGGGGCGCGGCGTCGGGCTCGCTCAGCTTGGCCTTGAACTCACCGATGAAGCGGTTGACCGCCGGCTCGGTGGTGGCGAGGAACCGGTGCGGGAACACGCCCAGCGCGAAGATGAGCACCACGACCGGCGTGAAGACCGCGATCTCGCGCCAGCTCAGGTCGGGCAGGTCGCGGTTCCGCTCGTTCTTCAGCGGGCCGAACATCACCTTCTGGAACATGTAGAGCAGGTAGATGGCGCCGAGGATGACGCCGGTGGCCGCCACCGCCGCGAGGATCTTGGGCGCCGGGATGAAGGCCGGCCAGCCCTGCGGGAACGTGTTCGACCCGGCGATGAACGTGCCGATGATGGTCAAGAACTCGCCGATGAAGCCGCTCAGCCCGGGCAGGCCGGCCGACCCGAGCACGCAGATGAGGAAGAGCGCCCCGAACACCGGCATCCGCGACCACACGCCGCCGAACTCGGCCATGAGCCGCGTGTGGCGCCGCTCGTAGAGCACGCCGATCGCGAGGAACAGCCCGCCGGTGGTGAGGCCGTGCGACAGCATCCCGAAGATCGAGCCCTCGATGGCCTGCGGGGTCAGCGCGACCAGGCCCAGCATGCAGAAGCCGAGGTGCGACACCGACGAGTACGCGACCAGCTTCTTGACGTCGTCCTGGACGAACGCGACCAGCGCGCCGTAGACGATGCCGGCCACCGCGATGATCGACATCGCCGGGGCAGCCGCCGCCGCGCCGTAGGGGAAGAGCGGCATGGCGAAGCGCAGGAAGCCGTAGATGCCGAACTTGAGCAGGACGCCGGCCAGGATGACCGACCCCGCCGTCGGGGCCTCGACGTGCGCGTCGGGCAGCCAGGTGTGGAGCGGGAACAGCGGCACCTTGATGGCGAACGCCAGCGCGAAGGCGGCGAAGCACCAGATCTGCGCCGTCTGGGGCAAGACCAGGTCGTCCAGCTTCTCCAGATCGGTCGTGAACTCGCCCGTCACGCCGCCGTACTTGGCGTAGACGTAGAAGATCGTCGCCAGCATGAGCAGCGAGCCGACCATGGTGTAGAGGACGAACTTGATCGAGGCGTAGACCCGCCGCTGGCCGCCCCAGATCCCGATGAGCAGGTACATCGGGATCAGCATCAGCTCCCAGAAGACGTAGAACAGGAACAGGTCCAGGGCCAGGAAGGTCCCGACCATGGCCACCTCGAGGACGAGCATGGCGGCGACGAACTCGCGCACCTTCTCGGTCACCGCCTCGTGGGCCGACAGCAGCACCACCGGGGTGAGGAAGGTGGTCAAGAGCACCAGCCAGATCGAGATCCCGTCCACGCCGAGCTTGAAGTGCGCCCCGAGCCCCGGGATCCACTCCTTGTCGAAGATGAGCTGGAAGCCGTCCAGGGTGCGGTCGAACGGGCCCAGGATCGCGAGCGAGACCAGGAAGGTCAGGATGGCGACGCCCAGCCCGATGCCGCGCGCGAGATCGCGCTCGCCCTGCGGCACGAACATGACCAGCACCGCCCCGATGACCGGCAGGAGCAGCGTGGCGAGCAGGAGATACGAGGCCTGGTTCACGGCGCGCCTCCCCCGCCGGAGCGAACCGGCGCTTGCTCCTCGGCCGGCGCAGCCGCCGGCTGCCCCGCGGCCTCGACCGTGACGGTCTTGCTGACCTCGCCGCGCTTCTTGAACACGGCGTCGGTCAGCCACATGGTCACCTCGTGCTGGCCCGGCCTGCCAAAGACCCAGGTCGCGTGCAGCGGCTGTTCGCCCTGCTTCCAGGTCCCGGTCCAGTCGGAGCGGCCGTCGCCGTCGAAGTCGAACTCGGCCACCGCGCCGTCCGAGCCCGGGCCTGCCCCGACGTCGGCGTCGAACTCGACCGTGAGCGGCGCGGACTGCCACCAGTCGAAGTCGGCCTGCGTGCGCGTCGCGAAGAAGAAGATGAGCGCGCCGCCCAGCACCAGGCCCACCATGTAGCGCTGGATCTGCCCGTTCTGGAACCAGCGCGCCACCCGGCCGAACAGGTCGACCACGAAGGCCGAGCCGTCGACGATGATCCAGTCGATGAGGAACCGGTCGATGACCTCGAAGATGAGCTGCGACACCGCCCGGAACGGCCGCACGATGATGCGGTCGTACAGCTCATCGACGTAGAACTTGTCCTTGACCACCCGGTAGAGCTCGGCGCCGGCCCCCAGGGTGAACCGGTCGACCGCGCCCGACGGCCCGCGCCGGTAGAGCGCCGCGGCGGCCGCGATGCCGATGATGCCGATGGCGAGCGCGGTGCCCATGAGCGCGAGCAGCGACACATCCGAGAAGTGAGCCTCGTGGATGGCGCCCTGCAGCGAGGGTCGGTCGAAGTTGACCAGCGACGCGTCCAGCCACTGGCCGATCAGGCTGCGCAGGCTCTCCGGCACGGCGGAGAGGTGCGGCAAGCCGAGGAAGAGGCCGAGCACCAGCGTGAACGCGGCCAGGATGACCAGCGGGATGGTCATCGAGCCCGGCGACTCGTGGATGTGGGCCTGGGTCTCGGCGTCGGCCCGGCTCTCGCCGGCGAAGACCAGGAAGTAGAGCCGCGTCATGTAGAACGCGGTGCCCAGCGCGGCGACGGTCAGGATGGCCCACAGGATCTGCCCGTAGACCGCGATCCAGCCCGCCGCGTGCGCCCCGAAGGCCCCGGCCAGGATCTCGTCCTTGGAGAAGAAGCCGGAGAAGGGCACGATGCCGGCGATGGCCAGGCAGTAGACCGCGAACGACGCGTGCGTGTAGGTCAGCTTCTTGCGCAGCCCGCCCATCCTGGTGATGTCGCCCGAGCCGCTCATCGCGTGCATGACCGAGCCGGCTCCGAGGAACAAACCCGCCTTGAAGAAGGCGTGGGTCACCAGGTGGAAGATGCCGGCAGAGTACGCGCCGACTCCGACGCCCACGAACATGAAGCCGAGCTGCGAGACCGTGGAGTAGGCCAGCACCCGCTTGAGGTCGGTCTGGGCGAACGCCATGATCGCGGCGAACAGCGCGGTCAGCGCGCCGACGCCGGCCACGACCGCCATCGCCGTGGTCGAGTGCGCGTAGAGAAACGACATGCGCGCGACCATGTAGACGCCCGCCGTCACCATGGTGGCGGCGTGGATGAGCGCCGAGACCGGGGTGGGGCCGGCCATCGCGTCGGGCAGCCACACGTAGAGCGGGATCTGCGCCGACTTGCCGCACGCGCCGATGAACAGGAGAATCCCGGCGAAGGTGGCCATGCGCTCGCCGAGCCACGGGGTCGACTTGTAGACCTCGATGGCCTTGTCGCCCTGCAGCGAGAGCGCGTCGGGCCCGCCCGCCGCCCAGAAGTCGAGGGTGCCGACCGACCAGAACAGCAGGCAGATGCCGAGCAGGAAGGCGAAGTCGCCGATGCGGTTGACCACGAACGCCTTGCGGCCCGCGTAGGCGAACGCCTCCTCGGTGAACCAGAAGCCGATGAGGAGGTACGAGCAGAGCCCGACCCCCTCCCAGCCGATGAACATGACCGGCAGGTTGTTGCCGAGGACCAGGATGAGCATGGCCCCGGTGAACAGGTTGAGATAGCCGAAGTAGGCCGCGTAGCGCGGCTCCTCGGCCATGTAGCCGGTCGAGTAGATGTGGATGAGCAGCCCGACGAACGTGATGACCAGGACCATCACCGCGCCGAGCGTGTCCATGCGGAAGGCAAGGTCGATGGTCAGGCTGCCGACGTGGATCCACGGGTCGGCGAAGGCCCGGCCGTAGAGGCCCTGCATGACCTCGGGCCGACCGGCCAGCACCCACTGGTGGTACTGGGCCCACAGCGGGCCGGCGATCAGGAGCGCGGCGCACACGAACGCCGCCGCCACCGCGAGCACGGCGACCGCGTGGACCGTGCGGCGGGACAGGAATCTCCCGAAAAGGAGGTTGATGGCCGCGCCAGCGAGCGGCAGCGCCGGGATGATCCAGAGCGGATAGTTGTGCTGCATCGCAGTCAGTGCTTGAGGAGGGTCAAGCGGTCGATGTCGGCGTGCCGCCGGGTGCGGAACAGCGCGACCACGATGGCCAGCCCGACCGCGGCCTCGGCCGCGGCCACCGCGATGACGATGAAGGCCAGCGCCTGCCCCTCGAGCCCGGCCGCGCCGCCGTGATAGCGAGCGAAGGCCAGGATGGTCAGGTTGGCCGCGTTCAGCATGAGCTCGATCGACATCATCACGATGAGCGCGTTGCGCCGCATCAGCACGCCGACCGTGCCGATGGCGAACAGCACCGCGGCCAGGATCAGGAAGTGGCTGACCGTGAGCTTGTAGAAGATGTCATTCATGACTTTTCACCGGGCTCGCCGTCGCCACTCTTGCCCTCGGGATTGCCCTCCGGCGTGGCTTCCGGATCGCGGTGCGGCCGCGACAGGGCGATGCCGCCCACCACCGCGACCAGGAGGACCAGCGACACCGCCTCGAACGGGAACAGGTACTCGCGGAAGAGCGTCTTGCCGACCGAGCGGGTCGAGCCCCAGTCGTCGTCGCGCTGCGCCGCCTTGCTCGGGGTCTGCAGATCGCCCGACGGGCGCGTGCTGTCGGCCAGCTGCGGCCGCGGCCCGGCCACCACCGCGTGCGGCGTGTCCTTGACCGCCCACAGCGCGCCGCTCACGCGCACCAGCAGGTAGAGGATGGCGAGCCCGGCCAGCGCCTTGCCGAGCAGGCCCTGCAGGGCCCACGGCTGGTCCTCGGGACGGTTCAGGATCATGATGACGAACACGAACAGCACCATGATGGCGCCCGCGTAGACCAGCACCTGGATCGCGGCCAGGAAGTGGGCGTAGAGCATGGCGTAGAGCGCGGCCAGCGCGAAGAAGGTGCCGACCATGCCCATGACCGCGGCGACCAGGTTGCGCCGCGTGATGACGAACAGCGCGCCGCCCACCGTGGCCAGCGCGAGCACCCAGAACAGCATCGCCGCGCCGCGGCCGTTCTCGAAGCCCTGGTGGCCGGCCGCCCCGTCGGGCGCCTCGGCCTGGTCGGCGCGCGGCGCGGTGTGCGCGCCGTCGCGCGTGCGCGCCGCCTGCGGCTCGGGCTCGCGCTGCTGGGCCAGGGCCACCGGCGCGGCCAGCGCGACCGCGACGAGAACGAGGACCGCGGCCGCCACGCTCTTCACGCCGGTCTCCCTTCGATGGCCGCCGCCGCGCCGGGCGGCTCGGCGACCCCCGGCTGGGCGCGGCGCACGCGCGCCTCGAAGTCGCCGCGGAACTTGGTCAGGAAGCCGAGCATCGGCCACGCCGCCGCCTCGCCGAGCGGGCAGATCGTGTTGCCGGCGATGCCGACCGCGATCTGCGACATGAGCTCGACGTCGCCCGGCCTGCCCTGCCCGTCGACCATGCGGCGGCAGAGCTTCTCCAGCCAGCCGGTCCCCTCGCGGCACGGGGTGCACTGGCCGCACGACTCGTGGTGGTAGAAGGCCATGATGCGCCAGCACAGGGCCACCACGTCGGTCTCGTCGTCGAACACGACGATGCCGCCCGACCCGGCCATGGTGCGCAGCTGCTTGCCTCCGCCCATGTTGAAGTACTCGCCGCGGGCGACCTCGACCGGCTTGATGCGCTCGTCGGTCATGAGCGCGTCGAACTCGACCGGCACGTCCAGCTCGTCGGCGTCGAGCGGCGGCATCGACGAGCCGCCCGGGATGACGCCCTTGACCTTGCGCCCCTTCCACACGCCCCCGCACACCTCGTCGATGAGCTGGCGGAAGCTGAGCGTCATGGGCAGCTCGTAGACGCCCGGCCGGACGACATGGCCCGATACGCAGACGATGCGGGTGCCGCCCGAGCGCCCGACCCCGAGCTGGGCGAAGCGGGCTCCGCCGTCGGCGATGATGAACGGCACGTTCATCAGGGTCTCGACGTTGTTGACGATGGTCGGCTCGTTGTAGAGGCCCTTGACCGCCGGGAACGGCGGCTTGAGCCGCGGCCAGCCCCGCTTGCCCTCGAGCGAGTTGAGCAGCGCTGTCTCCTCGCCGCAGATATAGGCGCCGGCCCCGCGGTGCACGGTGATCTCGCAGCGGAAGCCGCTGCCGAGGATGTTCTCGCCCAGATAGCCGCGCTCGTACGCCTCGCGCACGGCGCGCTCGAGGACGAGCACCTCGCGCATCATCTCGCCGCGTATATAGATGTAGTTGTGGACCGCGCCGAGGGCGAAGGCCGCCATCGCCATCCCCTCGATGAGGAGGTGCGGGTCCCAGTACATGAGCTCGCGGTCCTTGCAGGTGCCCGGCTCCGACTCGTCGGCGTTGCACACCAGGTGCACGTTGGCCGCGCCCTTGGGGATGAAGCCCCACTTCACGCCGGTCGGGAAGCCGGCGCCCCCGCGGCCGCGCAGGTTGGAGGCCTTGACCTCGGCGATGATGTCGGCTGGCGCCATGCCGAGCGCCTTGCGCAGCATCTTGTAGCCGCCCTGCTCCTCGTAGCCGGCGATGGTGCGCGCGCGCTCGTTGCCGAAGTTGCGGGTGACCAGCTTGGTGTCGCGATCGGCGGGCATGATCAGACGACCTCCGACTCGGGGTGCGGCTCGGCCTTCAGCTCGGCCACGATGCCCGCCACCTGCTCCGGCGTGACGTCGAGGAAGTAGCGCGTCCCGCACACCACCGCGGGCGCGTTGGCGCAGGCGGCGATGCACTCCTCCTCGACCAGCGTGAAGTCGGCGTTGGCCTGACCGCGGCGCAGGCCGAGCTGCTTCTCGAACGCGGCGAGCACCTCGTACGCGCCGCGCAGCATGCACGAGATGTTGGTGCAGACGCGGAGCGTGTTGGTGCCGCCCGGCGTGCGCCGGAACATGGTGTAGAAGGTGGCGACCCCGTAGACGTGCGCGTACGGCAGATCCAGCGTGTGGGCGACCAGCTGGATGACCTCGTCGCGCAGGTCGCCGTGCTCCTTCTGGGCCAGGTGCAGGGCGGCCAGCACGACCGGCTGGGCGGTCGGGTAGCGCCGGCGCAGGGCGTCGATCTTCTGCTTCGCTTGAGTTGAGAATTGGGCTGTCACGGCGGCTTCTGGGCGCGGGGAAAATACGAGTGAAAGCGACGAGATGTCAAGGCGACGACCCGGCCTGGAGCGCGGGCCCGCCGGCGAGGGCCCGGACCCCGGCCGCGGCGTCGGCGCGCACGTCCGGGTCGGGATCGTGCGCGGCCAGGTACGCGAGGATGGGACGGCCCTCGCGATCGCCGATGCGCGTCAAGACCTGGACCAGGCGGCGGCGGCCGTCGGGCTCGGCGTCGTAGAGCCCCGTCTCGACATGGAGGATGGCGGCCCGACCGGCTGCGACCAGCGCGTCCTCGGCGGCGTCGGCCGTGGGCCCCGGCTCGCCGACGGCGAGCTCGACGAGCCTGGTGAGTCGGCGCTCATGGCGATCCGAGCACGCGTCGGCGGCGCATGCCGGCAGCGCGGCGAGCGCGGCCGCGGCGGTCGATGCGGCGATGCGGCGGACCGCCGCGCCGTGGGCCGCTCCTGTCGCGAGGTGGCCGGGCTGCACGGCGCAGACGCTACCATGGTTGCTCCTGAGGCTGTGGTATGACCGGCGCGTGAGTGATGAGGCGAACAGCCATCCGGGTCTCACCCTCTCGGAGCGCGCGTTCCTGGCAATGGGCCGCCTCATCAACGAGCGCCCGGTGCCGAAGAAGCTGCAGCAGGCGTACCTCACGACCGTCAACCAGACCTGGGTGCGCTACGCCATCGGCCGCCGGGTGTTCGCGGACAACATCGAGTGGCTGCTGCGCGACCCGGGCGGCGCGGGCCTCGTGGTGTGTCTCAATCACCGGAGCTACTTCGATGCCTACGTCGCGATGTGGGCCATCTACGAGCAGGGCATGCAGTGGGTGCGCAGGATGTACTTCCCGACCCGCTCGAACTTCTTCTACGAGCGCACGCTCGGAGCGGCGGTCAACCTGGTCATCGGCGGCGGCACGCTCTATCCGCCCATCTTCCGCGAGAGCTCCAAGGCCGAGCTGAACCGGGATGCGCTCCGCCGCCTGGTCGGCTACCTGGCGGAGCCTGGCACGCTGGTCGGCCTGCATCCGGAGGGGACCCGCAACAAGGGCTCCGACCCGTACAGCCTCCTGCCGGCGCAGCCGGGCATCGGTCAGATCGTCCTGCAGGCGCGCCCGCTGGTGGTGCCGGCCTTCGTGAACGGCCTGTCCAACAGCTACGTCGAGGACATCACCTCGACCTACCGCAAGGACATCCGGCGCGACAACCCGGTCATCATCGTGTACGGGCAGCCGCTCGACTACTCGGACCTGTCGGCCCAGAAGCCGCGCGCCGCGCTCTACAAGAAGATGTCGGATCGCATCCGCGACCACATCATCGAGCTCGGCGAGCGCGAGCGAGATCTGCGCGAGCGGTGCGCGCGCGGCGAGATCGGCGACGACGACCCGGGCTGGGTCGCGAACCGGGCGTTCCGGACGCCGGCGCCGCGCACATGAAACGAGACCGCCCCGGCGCAGACCACGCCGGGGCGGATGCCGAGCGATCGATCGCTCGCTCGCTCGCTCGAATCGCTCGAATCGCTCGAATCGCTCGAATCGCTCGAGCGCGAGCGGCGCGCGGCGGGGTGAGGGCTCGCTGGCGAGCGTCACCCCGCGGCGACCGAGAGGCTACTTCTTCGGCTTCGGCGTCGGCGCCGGCGCGGGGGCCGGAGCGGCCGGAGCGGGCTGGGCCGGGGCCGGCTGCGCCGCGCCCGGCTGGGCCGGAGCCGCGCCGCCCGGGGCCGGCTGCGCGCCACCCTGCGGCGCGGCGGCCTCGGCCTTGGCCGAGAGGAAGATGGCGCCGATGAGCGCCATCGCGGTGCGGCGCGTCTCCGGATCGGTCGCGCCCTCGACCTTGAGGCCCTGGCCGGCCGGAGCGCCGGGGACCGCGATCGAGCCGTCCTCCTTGATCTGGAGGACCATGTCGCCGTTCGGGGTCTGCGCGGTCAGCGTGTCGGTGCCGACCTTGACCGGGATGACCTGGCCGTTGCGCAGGTTCTTCATCGTGCCGTCCTGATCGACCTTCGCGACCTTCTGCTGCTTGAACGTGATGGTGCCGTCTGCCGTGACCGCCGGGCCCTCCGACCAGGTCGGCGCGCCGCCGGCGGCGGCGGGCTTGCCGGCCACCTCGGTCTTGCCGTCGGCGTGGATCTTGAAGATGGCGTTGGTGCCCTCGTAGACGGTCATCTCGGCGAACTTGAGGTGGGGCGGCCCCGCGGGGTCTTCAGCCGGGGTCGGCGCCGGCGCGGCTGCCGGGGCGGCCGTCGCCGGCGTGGTCTCCGCCTTGTCGCCGCCGCCGCCGCACGCGGCGAGAGAAAGCCCGAGGGCGCCGAGCCCGATCGCGATGCCGCCAAGATTCCTTTTCATGATCCTCTCTCCTTTACTGCCGAGCGCGTGCGGCCGGCCATCGGGGCCGAGAACCACGTGCGCATCTCGAACTTGTTTTCACCTGATTTGCCGTGATCTGAAGGCCGATGTCGAGCGCCGGGGCCGCGGAATTCACCCCTCGTGGGCCCAGGCCCTCGATCGTCAACGGTCCGCGGCGCATTCGATTACGCCGGTGACCGACCGTCAAGTCGGGTCGCTAGAGAGCGGTGCGCGATTTCTTGTCGCGCGCGCCCGCGGCCGGCGACGCCGAGCGAGCGCCGCGCGCGCCGGCGAGGCCGTGCTCGCTCAGCTTGCGCCGCAGCGTGTTGCGATTGAGGCCGAGGATCTCGGCCGCCTTCACCTGGTTTCCGCCGGTGTGCTCCATGACCAGGTCGAGCAGCGGCCGCTCCACGCGCGCGAGCACGTCCTCGTGCACTCCCGCGACCGGATAGCCGTCGAGCCGGCGCAGGAACGCGGCCAGCTTGCACCGCACCATCTCCTCGAGCGACATCTGCTCGAGCGGCACGCGCTCGGCCAGGAGCGGCAGCGCGGCGTCGACGTCGCCGGCCTGGATCTGGCTGCCGCGCACGTTCACGACCAGGCGCCGCACGATGCCCTTGAGCTCGGCCACGTTGCCGGGCCAGGGATAGGCGACCATCCGATCGTAGGCGCGCGTCGAGATGGTCAGCTTGCCGCGCCCGATCTCGCGCGCGTACTGGCGGAGGAGATGGGTGGCCAGCGGCACGATGTCGGGCACGCGCTCGCGCAGCGGCGGCACGTCGATGACGCAGGTGGCGAGGCGCTCGAACAGGACGCGGTTGAAGACCTCGGCCGCGGCCGCGCGATCGAGACCCGGATCGCAGGTCGCCAGCACGCGCACGTCGTAGAGCGGGCCGGCAGAGGACGAGTCGCTCGCGGCCGACGAGGCGGCGGCCGCAGGGCCGGCGGCCGGCGCGCGCAGCATGCGGCTCAGCTTGCGCTGGCCCGCGCGGGACAGATCGCAGACGTCCTTGACCAGCAGCGAGCCGCCGTGCGCCCGGCGGAACGCGCTGTCGGACGAGCCCTCGATCTCGTCGACGAAGATCGCCTTGGGCGCGGCACCCGCCCTGACGGCAACCAGCTCGCGCCGCCGTCGGCGGCTGGCCAGGTGGATGAGGCGCGCCACCAGCTCGCGGCCGCTGCCCGGCTCGCCGAGGACCAGGACCGGCTGCTCGTGAGCGCCGGCCTGCTCGATCGAGGTGACCACCGCCCGCATCGACTCGCTCTCGGCCACGAGCAGCTCGCGCGGATTCGTTCGCTGGGGCATGCGGCGGAGCCGATCGTCGAGTGGCTGCTCAGGCGGCTCGCTGCCCGCATGCGGGCGGCGTGACCGTGGCGGCGCGCAGAGCGAGCTGGTCGAGGTGTTCGAGCACGGAGCTGACAACGTCCTCCGGTCGGACGAGATTCCACAGGCGCCCGCGCAGCGCGCTGCCGCCGTGAAGACCCTTGACGTACCAGGCCGCGGCCTTGCGCACCTCGTGGATGAGCTTGGGCCCGGGCCGGAGCCGGCCGAGCAGGTCGACGTGGCGGAGGAACACGGCGCGCCGCTCGCCGAGATCGGGCGGACCCGGATCCGGCTGGCCGCTGTGCACCGCGCGCAGCCGGCCGAACAGCCACGGGTTGCCCATCGCGCCGCGGCCGATCATGACCGCATCACAGCCGGTCTCGTCGCGCATGCGGCGCTCGTCGTCGACGGTGACCACGTCACCGTTGCCCACCACGGGGACCTCGGCGGGCACCGCGTCGCGCACGCGGCGGATGACGTTGCGGTCGACCGAGCCGGAGAAGCCCTGGGTGCGCGTGCGCCCGTGGACCGTGATCATGCGCGCTCCGGCCTCGACCATGGCGCAGGCGAACTCGGCAGCGTTCTGGTGGCGGTCGTCCCAGCCGGCGCGGTGCTTGACGGTGACCGGCAGCTCTTCCGGCACCGCGGAGCGGACCGCGCGCACCAGCTCCTGGGCCAGCGCCGGCTCGCGCATGAGCGCCGAACCGCACGCGCCGGCGACCACGCGCTTGGCCGGGCACCCCATGTTGATGTCGACCAGCGACGCGCCGATCGCGACGGCGGTGCGCGCCGCCTCGATCATCCGCTCCGGCTCGCGGCCGAAGATCTGAACGCCGAAGCGGCGGCCGTCGAGGCTCGGCGTCATCTTCGCGATCGTCTTCGGGTCGCCGGCGGTGATGGCGTGGGCGGACAGGAACTCGGTGATGGTGAAGCCGGCGCCCAGCTCCTCGCACACGGTGCGGAACGGGAGATCGGTCACCGCGGCCATCGGCGCCAGCAGCACCGGTATCGAAATGTCGACGGTCCCGACCCGCATCGAAGCTCGCACGATACTCGGCGCAATGGCCCTCGTCCACATGGTAGTGGAGCGTGCACAATCCGCGCCGGCTCGATCGAGCTCGATCGAGTCGACTCACAGCAGAATGTTCCGGACCGAGCTGGATCGATTGCCTGCGCGA
>DATFRY010000020.1:0-7191 GCA_035262925.1 Kofleriaceae bacterium
GCCCGGCGAATACGGAGTCGCGCGCGCGCGGAGACTGCATGGCAGACCCGCTCCGGCTCGACAACCAGCTCTGCTTCGCCATGCACGCGGCGTCGCGCGCCATGACGCGGGCCTATCAGCCGCTCCTCGACGAGCTCGGCATCACCTATCCGCAGTACCTGGTGCTGCTGATCCTGTGGGAGGAGGACGGCGCGCGCGTCTCGCGCATCGGCGAGCGGCTCTACCTCGACTCGGCCACGCTCACCCCGCTGCTCAAGCGCCTCGAGGCGCGCGGCCTCGTCGACCGCCGGCGCAGCGCGGCCGACGAGCGCGTCGTCGAGGTCCACCTCACCGCCGACGGCAGGCGACTGCGCCGCCGCGCGGAGTGCGTCCCTCGCGCCGCATTCGGCAAGACGGGCCTGTCGACCGCCGAGCTCGCGCGCCTGCGCACCGCCCTGCACGACCTGACCCGCACGCTCATGGACGCGAGCGACTCCGCGCCCGCATCCGCGCCCGCGCCCGCCCCGGCGCACGCGTCGCGCCGCGGGCGCTCCTGATCGACTACGCCCTGGTGTTGATAAGCTGGCCGCGGCCATCGCCCGCCGGCGCCATGCTGCCGCTGCCGGTGCTTCCTCGGATGAGCTCGACCGCGGCCTGTCCGATCTGCTCCTGGACCGTCTGCGCCTTTCGCGCCACGGCGGAGGCGATCTGAGCTTCGATGGGCAGTGACGAGAGCGAGTCGATCTTCACGGAGGATGACTCGACGGGCCGGGGCGAAACTGTAGGCCTCCCCGCGTCGATTCCTCCGGACCCCGCGAGGGGCGGCCGATGTATGCGGACTCCTTGGACCTCAGCCCGTCCAGTCGGCCAGTCAGCCGGTCAGCCGGTCACTCCCAGTCCTGCATCCACGGCTTCGCGCGGTAGCGATCCCACGCGTCGGGCAGGACCGTCACGACCGCGCCGTCCAGGCCGCCGCGCGCCGCGACGCGGACGGCGGCCACCACGTTGGTCCCGGCCGAGCCGCCGACGAGCAGCCCCTCCTCGCGGACCAGCCGCTTGACCATCGCGAAGCTGTCCGCGTCGGTCACGCGCTCGGCGCAGTCGATCACATCGCGGTGCAGGTTGTCGGGCGGCTGGCTGGATCCGATGCCCTCGACCTCGTAGCTGCCGTCCGGACCGGGCGTCCCTGTCTCCACCCAGCCAGCCAGGCCCGAGCCCACCGGGTCGGCCAGGACGATGCGGACGCCGGGCAGCGACGCCTTGAGCCGGCGCCCCACGCCGCTGATGGTGCCGCCGGTCCCCGCGCCCGCGACGAAGGCGCCGACCCTGCCCCCCGTCTGGGCCAGGATCTCGGCCGCCGTGGTCTCCTCGTGCACGCGCACGTTGGCCGGGTTGCGGAACTGATCGGTCAGGAACCAGCCGCGCTCGGCGGCGAGCCGCGCGGCCACGTTCTGGAAATTGTCGGGTGACGACGGCGGCGCATTGGGCGTGATCACCACGCGCGCCCCGAGCGCGACCAGCGCGGCCCGCTTGTCGGCCGACATCTTCTCCGGCATCACGCACACGAGCTGGTAGCCGCGCGCGGCGGCGACCAGCGCGAGGCCCATGCCGGTGTTGCCGGCCGTGGCCTCGACCAGGGTCATGCCCGGTGCGAGCGCGCCGCGCGCCTCCGCGTCGCCCACGATGGCGCGGGCGATGCGGTCCTTGACCGAGCCGCCCGGATTCAGGTGCTCGCACTTGGCCAGGACCGGGACGGGCAGCCCGGCCGCGATGCGGCGCAGCGGCACGAGCGGCGTGTCGCCGATCTGATCGACCAGGTCGGCGACACCGCGACGGGTCACGACCCGCCCGCGTCGATGCCGGCCTCGAGCGCGAGCAGGCCCGGCCACAGCTCGCGCAGGACCACCTCGTCCAGGTGCCAGATGTGGAGCGCCGGATCCTGGTCGTAGTACCAGCCGACCAGGAGCGCGATCAGATCGATGCAGGCGGCCGGGCAGCGCCAGCGCGGCTCGTCCGGCCGGGCCCCGGCGCGCGCGGCCAGACGCTCCTCGCCGCGGCGGAGCAGGCTGTCGAGCGCCGCCTCGAGCGTGGCCACGCCGAGCACGGCGCGCTGCACGAGGTCGACCGCGACGCGCCCGTCCGGCGCCGCCACCGTCCCATGCGCCGGCGACGACAGCGCGGCGGCGAAGCGCTCACCGACGGCGTTCACCGCATCGTCGACCGCCTCGGCCAGCCCATCGCGCGGCAGGCCGAGCCCGGCCAGCTCGTCGGCCAGCGCGCGGCGCGCCTCGACCGATCCGGCCAGGCGGCGATACGGCGCGCTCCACAGGCGCGCCACCCGCGTGGCGTCGATCCACGAGAGGTCGAGCTTGAGGATCCCCTCGGGCAGGAGCGACGACGAGGGGAGCGGCTCGCGCTGCCGCCCGTACTTGTGCTCCATCAGATCGGCCAGCGACTCGGCGATCATGAGGTTGAGCCCGATGGTCGTCCGGCGGCGCAGATCGACGCCGACCGCGCGCTCGAGCGCCGCGCGGTCCAGCTCCACGCGCTCCCCTCGCTCCGAGCTACCGCCCGCGCCCCCGCCCCCGCCCGCGACGCGGAAGCCCGACCGCACCGCCTCGGCGCGGAGCGGGGCCGACATGCCCTGGAAGTCGCCGAACAGCCACTCGAACTCGCACAGCGACTCCTGCCAGGCGTGCCCCCACGAGTCGTGGATGAGGTACTTGGCCGCGTCGCCCGACGGAATGACCAGCACCATGGTGGGAAACGTCTCGGCGATGACCCGCTCGCCGGCGCGCGCCAGCGCCGGATCACGCGCGGAGATGGCGTCGGCCAGCTCGCGGTAGAAACCGGGCGCGACCGCCGCCGGATCGAACAGGCCGAACGCGGGGAAGCGCACGTTCTTGAGGCTGGTCGCCGCCTTCTCCATGCGCGTCGCGAAGTCGGCGATCGCGGCGCGCTCCTCCGCCGGCCGCCCGCCGAAGCCGGCGAGATCGAGCCTGCCGTCGGTGAAGGGCAGGCAGAAGAAGACGCCGCTCGCGGTCACCACCGGCGCGACGTCGCCGGCGCGCAGCGGCAGCTCGCCGTACACCGCGCACATGAGCCGGACCGCCGCCTCGGCGCCCCCCGCCTCGAGCCGCCGCGCGATCTCGTCGGTGATGGCCCGCTTGACCGCCAGGTTCGACAGGCGATGCTCGAGCCCGCGCTCGATGTCGGCCAGCTCGTCGTCGCCGACGCCCAGCCCCGCCACCAGGCCCGCGCGCACGCGCGCGCGCGCCGCCGCGTCGTCGGGCAGATCGACCGGGAAGCCGACCAGCTCGGGCGAGCCCAGCATGTCGATGCGAACGCGCCCGCTGGCCCCGGCGAAGTGCGTCCACAGGAGCACCGCCTCGCAGAACCATCGCCGCGATCGCGGCGAGCCCCACGCCAGCTGCTCGGGGCTGGCCTCCACGTGCTGGCCGGCCGCGGCCAGGATGCGCGCGCGCAGCGCCGCCGCCTGCGCCCGGCGCGCCGCCATCCCCTCCTCGCCCGCCTTCGCCTGCAGCGCGGCCAGGGCGCCGAGCTCGCTCACCGCGGCGACCAGCGGCGACCAGCTCTCGGGCATCGACCCGTCGAACAGCGCCAGCGCGTCGAGCTCCGCATGCGCGTCCGCGTCCGCACGTCCATCGCTTCCCATCCCTCACCTCTCCGTGCGCACCGCCGCGCTCTGGGCCTGGAGCGCCGCCGGGCGCGGCTCGACGAGGCCGTCGAGCAGGTGCTCGGCCTCGAGGGTGCCGAGCGGATCGACCAGCATCTCGTGCCGCTCGACCAGATCGCCCAGGTAGGCGGTGACGTCCATGCCCGGATCGGCCAGCACCTGGCTGTGGATGTTGCGCATCTGGTCCACGATCGTGTCGGCCCGGGTGCGGAACAGCTCGAGAGTGGCCACCAGCTTGGGCAGGCGCGCCAGCCGCGCCTCGCACAGCCGCTTGCGCTCGGTCAGGACCGCGCGCAGCTGCGACTTGTCCGCATCCTCGAGCTGCTGGTAGACCTCGGTGAGCTCGCGCCGCAGCCGCGTCTCGTCCAGCCGCGCGATGCCCTCGGCCAGGACGCGCGACGAGATGAGCAGGCGGAGGTAGCCGTTGATGACCAGCTCGAAGCGCGCCAGCTCGAACTCGCGCAGCTTCACATCGCGCAGCTGGCGCAGCTCGCGCAGCTTGCGCACCGTCTGGCGAAGCTCCAGGTACTCGGCCGCCCTGCTGTCGAGCCGCTCGATGCGGTCGTCGAGGTCGTCGACGACCGTCTCGGCCAGGAGCGACGCCATCCGCGCGCCCAGCCGCCGCGGCGGCTCCGGGCGCAGCCCCCACAGCTGGTCGAGATAGTAGGCCCGCTCGACCATGAGGTCCTTGAACTCGAGGCGCTGGTCGACCTTGCGTCGGAAGGGCGGCAGATCCGGCACCACCCACAGCGCCCCTGCCTCGAGCGCCAGGGCCGGGATGAGCGCGACCGGGCCGAGCGCCACCACGGCCAGTCCGCTGGCGGCCAGGAAGCCGAGGTTGAGCCAGTGCGAGAACGCCTGCCAGCGATAGCGGCCGCTCTTCGCCTCCTTCTTGTCGCCTCGTGCCACGTCGATCTCGCTCGTCTGCACCTACCTGGACGACCGTGGGACCGCCCTCGACTAGACTCCGACCCGGACGGTGCCGGGGCCCCGCTCGCGCGCGGTCGCCTCGCGGATGCGCGTGATGATGCGCTGCTCGAGATCGACCGACTCGGCCGAGCGCATCCACGCGTCGCTGCGCGGCTTGGGCTCGACCAGGCTCACGTCCATGACGACGGTGGCCGGCCGCGTCGACAGGACGATGATGCGATCGGCCAGGCGCAGCGCCTCGGACACGTCGTGGGTCACGAACAGCGCCACGCACGGGAACCGCTGCCACAGCCCGAGCACCAGGCGGTGCATCTCCAGCCGCGTCTCCGGATCGAGCGCCGAGAATGGCTCGTCGAGGCACAGGATGCCCGGCCGCAGGACCAGCCGCGCGGCCAGCGACACCCGCTGCTTCATCCCGCCCGACAGCTGCTTGGGGTAGAGCCGGCGCGCGTCGCCGAGGCCGACCGCCTCGATGACCTCCTCCACCCGCTTCGCGCGCTCCTCGCTCGAGACTCCCTTGCCCCACAGGCCGGCGCGGAACGGAAGCGTGATGTTGCCGCGCACGTCGAGCCACGCCTTGAGCACCGGGCGCTGGAACACGGTCAGGACCTTGGGGTGCGGCGCGTGCACCGGCGCGCCGTCGATGCGCACCTCGCCGCTGGTAGGCATCGCCACCCAGCGGTCGCGCATGCCCGACACCACGCGCAGGATGGTGGACTTGCCGCAGCCGGACGGGCCGAGGATGCAGATCGTCTCCGGCCGCTCGACCGAGAACGACACCTCCTTGACCACGTTGTTGACCTGGCCGCGCCCCGACGGGAAATCCTGCGACAGGCGATCGATCTCGATGAGCGGGACGGCCACGTCATGCCTCCCAGTTGAAGAAGCGCCGGCGCACCGCGCCCAGCGCCTGATCGGTCAGCACGCCGATCGCCAGGATCAGCAAGATTCCGGCCCACACGCGCGGCGCGTTCTGGAAGCGGCGCGCGTCGAAGATGACGCGGCCCAGCCCGGTCGTGACATTGACGATCTCGGCGGCGACCAGATAGGTCCACGCGATCCCGGTGCACACCTTGATCGCCTCGAAGATGCGCGGCCACGCCGCCGGGATGAGGAAGTGCCACAGCGTCCCCACCGGTGTGAAGCCGAAGTCCACCGCGGCGTCGACGTACTCCTCGGGCACGCCGCGGATCGCGTCGAAGGTGAGCGGGATCATGTAGACGACGGTGCCGAAGAAGAGAAAGCCCACCTTCATCTTCTCGTCGACGCCCCAGATGGTCATGAACACCGGGATGAAGGCGATGATGGGCGCGGTCTTGAGCGGAAAGACGACCCAGCGCAGGAACGCCTCGACCCGGCCGAACGCGCCCATGACGATGCCGATCGGGATGCCGACGAGCGACGCCCAGAAGACCGCCTTGGCCACGCGGGCGATCGACGCCCAGCCGTCGGCGATGGCGCTCGAGTCCCAGAACGCGCTGTTGCCGCGGCGGTCGATCCCGTCGCGGAACATGTCGAGGAGGGCGCCCAGGGTCTCGCCCGGCGTCGGGATGAAGGCCCGGTTGACCACGCCGCTGGCGGTGATGATCCACCACACCAGCAGGAAGGCGACCACGCCGAGGGGAGGCAGCGCGCGCGCGAGCGGTCCGCTGGCCGGAAGCGCGACGTAGCGTGCGTTCATGGCTCTGTCGCTCCGCGCTAGCCGCCGCCGTTGGCGGCGCCGCTGATGAAGAGGATGTCGGTGCGGCGGTTGGTCGCGCGGCCGTCGGAGGTCTTGTTGGAGGCCATCGGGTTGTTCGAGCCGTTGCCGCGCGCGGTGATGCGCTGGGCGTCGATCCCCTTGGAGACCAGGAAGTCGACCACCGCCTTCGCGCGCTGCTCGCTCAGCGCCTGGTTGATCTTCGGGTTGCCGACGTTGTCGGTGTTGCCCTCCACGCGGATGTACATGGCCCGCGCCATCTCGAACTGGGGCACGAGCTGCGTGTTGAGGATCTGCATCGACTCGGCGTCGAGCGCGGACTGGCCGCTCGCGAAGTTGATGGTCACCGGCTTGGTGAAGACCGGCTTTCCGGTCTCGGCCACCTTGGGCTCGTACTTCGGCTCCTCGCGCACCACCTTCTCACCCGCCTGGGCCGCCCCCCACAGCGCGCGGATCGCCGCGTCGTTGCGCAGGCTGGCGGGGGCGAAGCGGTCGGTGATCTTGGCGTCCGGATAGCTCTGCCAGATGCCGTCGGCCTGGTTGTAGACCCGGTCGAAGGAGGGCTTGCTGCCGTTCACGCCGAAGAAGCGCGCGTTGTCGGCCAGGTTGGTCCACTTCACCCAGTCGAGCGCCGCGCGCGTGCCCGCCTCCTTGAGCTCGTCGCGGAAGCGCGGCACCACGCTGGCGATGAGCCTGGCGGCGGCGCCCCGATCGGCCTCGGCCTGCTTGACCCCGGCGAAGTAGGCCCGGGCGATCTTCTCCGCCACCTGCGGCTGCTGCTCGAGCAGCTTCTGCTGGGCCAGGAGGACGTCGGCGACCAGCTCGGTCGCGTCTGCCGTGGAGAACAGCCGGTGCGAGCCCGCGCGGCCCTGCAGGGCGAGCGATA
>DATFRY010000021.1:0-11160 GCA_035262925.1 Kofleriaceae bacterium
CTGCCGTTTCGCGATCGGCGCGCGTGGGCCGACTGGCTCGCGACCAGCCACGCCTCGTCGCGCGGCGTGTGGATGAAGCTGGCGAAGAAGGGAGCCGGGATCGCCTCGATCACCTACGAGGAGGCGATCGAGGTGGCGCTCGCCTGGGGATGGATCGACGGGCAGAAGAAGGGGCTGGACGCGTCCTTCTGGCTGCAGAAGTTCACGCCGCGCGGCCCGCGCAGCATCTGGTCCGCCATCAACCGCGAGAAGGCGCTGGCCCTCATCGCCGCCGGCGAGATGAAGCCGGCCGGGCTCGAGCAGGTGGAGCGCGCCCGCGGCGACGGCCGCTGGGACGCCGCCTACGCCGGGCAGGCGCGCGCGACGGTGCCGCCGGATCTCGAGGCCGCGCTGGCGGCCCGACCGCGGGCCCGCGACTTCTTCGCCACCCTCGACGCGAGCAACCGCTACGCCGTGCTCCACCGGGTCATGACCGCGGTCCGGCCCGAGACGCGCGCCCGCCGCATCGAGCGCCTGGTCGCGATGCTGGCCAGGCGCGAGAAGCTCCACCCGTAGCGCGCGGGCCGGCGACCCCGGGGCCGGCGACCGCGGAGTCGGGCGGCCAGAGCACGACTAGAGCGTCTTGCCCAGGTACTCCTTCACGTAGTCATCGTAGAGCCCCACGTCCCAGTCGACCGACAGGCTCAGGTTCGAGCCCTTGAGGCCGATCGCGCGCTTGCCCTTGCCGCCGAACTTGCAGCTGAAGCTCACGATGCGCTTCTGGACCGCGCTCTTGCCCTCCGGGCGCTCGCACAGCCAGCGCACCTGGTTGATGGGCTCGGCGCACAGGGCGAAGTTGATCTTGTCCTTGTCCTTGCCGTCGAGCCACTTGTCGATCTCGCCCTTGAAGCTGTCCCAGTCGACCTTCGCCGTCATCTTCGTCTCGCACGCCTTGTTGGCCTGGGCGAGCTTCTCGGTCAGGTCGGCGTCCTCCTTCTTGACCAGCTCCTTCTGCCGGAGCGAGAGGCCGGCGAACGCGACGCCGGTCGAGACCAGGAGAGCTGCGCCGACCATGACGGCGAGACGGGGCTGCCTGCTTCTCTTCATGAACATCATCCTCCAGGGTGGGTTCGGGCCACGCCCACCCTCTACGAACCGGCGGCCGGTTTTATGCCCGCCGGCGGGCCCCGCATGCAGCCCGATCAGGGCTGGCTGCGCGGGTCCCAGCCGGTGACCAGGCCCTCCTCGAGGGCGTCGAGCCGCGCCAGCAGCTCGGGCGTGAACGCGAAGTCGAACACGGCCGCGTTCTCGGCGATGCGCTCGGGTCGCGTCGACTTGGGCAGGACGATCATGTCGCGCTCGAGGCTCCAGCGGATGAGGACCTGGGCCGGCGTGCGCTGGAGCGCGCGCGCCACGTCGACGATCACCGGGTGGGCGAGGCGCGCGGCCTTGGTCAGCGGGCTGTAGGCCTCGACCGCGATCCCGTTCGCCGCGCACAGCGCGCGCACATCGCGCTGCTGGAGGAACGGGCTCACCTCGATCTGGTTGACCGCCGGGACCACGTGGGCGTGGGCGAGCAGCTCCTCGATGTGATGCGGCATGAAGTTGCTGACGCCGATCGAACGGGCCCGGCCCTCGGCGGCGAGCCGCTCGAGCGCGCGCCACGACTCGAGGCGGCGGCCGGGCACCGGCCAGTGCAGGAGATAGAGATCGATGGCGTCGAGCCCGAGCCGGCCCAGGCTGGCGTCGAACGCGCGCAGCGCCGAGTCGAAGCCCTGGTCGTCGTTCCACAGCTTGGTGGTGACGAAGACGTCGGCGCGCGGCACGTCGCTCGCGCGGATCGCGGCGCCCACGTCGCGCTCGTTGCCGTACACGCGCGCGGTGTCGATGTGGCGATAGCCGAGGCGCAGCGCCTCGCGCACGGCTCCCTGGGTCTCCTCGCCGCGCGCGGCGCGGAACACGCCGAGGCCGAGGCGCGGGATGTCGTGCCCACTGTTCAGGCGAATCGACCTGATCTCGCTCATGGTCCCCTCGACGTGGCGGCCGAGCGTAGCGCAGTCCCGGACCAGGCCGGTACAGGGTGATTGGCGAAAGCGGGACCGCCTGGCTCGGCCGTTGCACGGTGAAGGCTCTGCAGTGCCCATGATGCCGACACAGCCGAGCACTCGGGCGAGCATTGTGGGCGGTTGCGCCTCGCTGTGCCGCCCCGCCGCAGTGGGGATCGCGCTCATCGCGCTCGTGATTGCGTCGCCGGGGGTCGCGCACGCGTTCCAGGTCGAGACCGCGAGCACGAGCGCATGCCACGAGTCGATCACGCTCGAGGCGCTCGATCGGATCGGATGGCCCGGCGGCCTCGAGCCGCCGCCGCTCGACGAGACCGGCCGGCGCATCGCCGACGATCTGCCGTTCTCGCTGCCCGATGATCGGCGCGACCTGTGGACGATCGCGCTCCTCATCGGCGTCCGCTACAACGACGTCGGCGCGCTCGACCCGTTCGATCTGCCGGCGCTGTCGCAGTGGCACGGCGACCCGGACCATCAGCCCGAGCACTGCCTGCGCCGGGCGGACGACGACGGCGAGGCGGGAGACCAGCGCGCCCTCGACGCCTGCCGCGACTTCGTGCTCGACCAGGTCGCGCAGGCGCTCGCCGCGGGCGGCGCCACGAACGACGGTGACGAGGTGGACATGGACGCACTCGTCGAGGTGGAGACCCACCTCCTGTTTCGCGGCAAGGTGAAGCTCGACCTGCCGGCCTACCCGTTCCACGTGGGGCGCGCGCTGCACGCGCTACAAGATAGCTTCACCCACGCCTTCCGCGACCCGCACAGCGGGGAGGTGCTGACCGTGCTCAACTGGGTCGAGGGCAACCTCGAGAGCGGGAGCGACCCGGAGCGCGACGGCCACGCGCACATGATGCAGCTCGACCGGTGCGGGGCCGGCGCCGGGCAGGTGCGACGGACCGGGTGGGCGGTCGACGCGTCGGCCGACGTCCTGGCCGCGCTGGCCAGCGCCGACGGCGGCCGTGACGGCCGCATGGAGCGCGTGGGCGCGGCGTTCGCGGCTCACACCCGGCGAGAGCCGGGCTGCACGGCGGACAACGACTGGTGCGACGCGCAGGAGCTGACCCTGTCGAGCGGCTGCTCGGCGAGCGGTGCGGAGAACGGGCCGGGCTGGCCGCTGGCCGCGCTCGGCCTGCTCGCGCTCGGGCGCGCCGCCGCCGACCGGGTGCGCAGCCGGGCCCGGCGCGCCGCCGCGGTCGTGCTGGCCGCCGTGCTGATCACGCCGGCGGCGGCCGGGGCGCAGACCGAGGGCGCCGGCGACGGCGGCAAGAGCGGCGCGCAGGACGCGAGCGACCGGGACCAGGCGGCGCGGAAGCAGGCGGAGAAGCGCGCCGAGGGATCGGAGAACGCCTCGCTCGCGCGCGAGGAGCGCGTCATCGAGCGCCTGCCCGACGTGGTGAGCGAGACGTGGGGGGCGGCGTTCAACATCGGCGCCGCCATCGACCGCGGGGCGGGCTCGGCGTCGCTCGGCGTGCGCTGGAATCCGTGGCGCGATCTCGGCTTCGGCCTCGACGCCGAGTACAACCCGTGGGTCTCGGTGTCGGGCTTCGACGTCGCGCCGGGCGCGGCCAGCCTGTACGTGCCGGTCATCTGGCGGCTCAAGCGGTTCGGCACCTGGGAGCTGCGGAGCACGGCCTACGCCGGCGCCTCGATGATCCTCTTCGACCTGGTCGGGGTCGACAGCGGCACGGTGGGGCTGTTCGGCGGCATCAACCCGCTCGGGCTGGCGCTGCCGCTGGGCGGGCACACCAAGCTGGTGGTCAAGCCGGGCGACGTGGCGATCTCTGCGCCGCAGCTGCGGGGCATCCCGTACTACTACCTGCAGTACCGCTTCACGATCGGCGTCGAGTGGTACCCGTGAGACCGGGGTCGCCGGCAGGAGGCGGCCGCGCGGCCGCGCGAAGCGGCGGGGCTCGCGATCACCGGCGAGGGAGTGCGCGCTCGTCGCGCCGATCGCGCTGGTCGGAGCCGGCCGTGAACAGGTCCGACATGGACAGGGCCGAGCCGGCCACGCCCACCGTCGCGGTGGGCGTGCGGCCGGCCAGCGCGCGCACCTCGCGCGTCATGTGGGCCTGATCGGCGTAGCCGGCGTCGAGCGCGAGCTGGCCGAGTCCGGCGCGGGCGCCGCCCGGCCGTGCGCCGCCCCGCGCGCCGAGGGCGAGCAGGCGCTGGAACCGGGCCACCCGCTGGAACGTCTTGGGGCCGTAGCCGACCGCCGCGGCGAAGCGACGGTAGAGGTGGCGGGGGCTGACGCCGAGCTCGCGGGCCAGGCGAGCGGCCGGCTCGGCCGGGTGGCGCGCCAGCCAGGCGACCGCCGCGAGCGCCAGCGGATCGGCCGGGCAGGCCCGCGCGCAGCGGGCGGCCAGCGCCTGCTCGATGGCGGCGAACCGGGCCGCGGGCCGGGGCTCGTCGAGCAGCGGGTCGGCCAGCGCATCTGCCGCTCGACCCCACAGATCGCCCAGCGCCACGTCGCGGTCGAGGATCTCGCTGGCCGGCGCGCCGAGCACCGACGCCGCCCAGCCGGGCCGCAGGCGGACGCCGAGGATCGCGGTGCGCGGCGGCAGCATGGCCAGGGCCGCGCCCGTGGCCGGACCGACCGCGACGGGCGGCGCGTCGCCGATCCACAGGAGATCGGCGCAGCCGTCGGGCAGGACGGGCTGCGCGTGGTCGACGGTGCCGTCGCCGATGACCTGCATCCATGTGCACACCACGGCGCCGGCGAGCGGCCGCGAGGGGGCGAGCTCGCGGTAGGTCGACCCCGGGATCCGGTCGCCGCGCTCGATGGCTGCGCTCTCCATGGCCTCGCCCCCGATCCTACCGGCTGCGGCGTCCCGGCGCCGCTCGGTTTGACTGGAACGGCGCTCTAGAATATTGTTCTAGTCCATGTCGGAGGAAGCCACCCGGGCGGCCGCGCGCGGCCGGCGCGCCGAGATCCTCGGCGCCGCGCTGTCCTGCTTCACCGCGCGCGGCATCGACGCCACCACCATCGCCGACATCCGCGAGCGCTCCGGCGCCACCACCGGAAGCATCTATCACTTCTTCGCCGGCAAGGACGCCCTGGTCGGCGCGCTCTACGTCGATGTGCTGCGCTCCTACCAGGCCTCGCTGCTCGAGCGCCTGGCCCGCGCGCGCAGCGGGCGCGGCGCGGTCCGCGGCATCGTCGAGCACTACCTCGACTGGGTCGCCGACCAGCCCGAGGCGGCCCGTTTCCTGTTCGAGGCGCGGCGCTCTCCGGCGGTGGCCGCGTTCGAGGCGGACATCCGGGCCGGCAACCGCGACCTGTTTCGCGGCGTGCGCCGGCACCTCGAGCGCGTCGGGGTGGCGGCGGCGCGCGCCCTGCCGCCCGATCTCCTGGTCGCCATCCTGGTCGGGCCGGCGATGACATACGCGCGCGATCACCTGTCCGGCCACGCGGCCACCGAGCCGGGCCGCGCGCGCCGCGTCCTGGCCGACGCCGCCTGGGCGGCCCTGCAGCGACCCGCGGAGGAGACATCATGAGCACGACGACGAGCAGCAGCACCACGGAGAGCGTCCGCTACGAGTCGATGATCGAGGAGTTCCGCGCCGCCGGCGACGGGCTGGTCGAGGTGCGCAGGCCGAGCCCGGGCTGCGCGGTGGTGACGATGAACGATCCGCCTCGCCTCAACGCGCTGTCCGGCCCGCTGACCGTGCGCCTGCGCGACGAGCTGGAGCGCCTGGTGGGCGATCCGACGACCCGGTCGATCGTGCTGACCGGCGCCGGCGGCGCGTTCTCGGCCGGCGGCGACCTGCGCCTCATGCGCGACACCGCGTGGCCGCTGGCCGGGTCGCCGGCCGGCACGACCGCGCTGTGGCGCTGGATCCGGCAGCAGTTCGGCGGCATCGTGCGCCTGATCGCGCAGTCCGACGTGCCGTTCGTGGCGGCGGTCGACGGCGCGGCCGCCGGCGTCGGCCTGTCGTTCGCGCTGGCCTGCGACATCGTGCTGCTGTCCACGCGCGCGCGGCTGCTCACCGCGTTCGCGCGCATCGGGCTGGTCCCGGAGGTGGGCATGAGCTGGGCGCTGACCCGCCGCATCGGCCACCAGCGCGCGTTCGAGCTGTTCGTGTCGGGCGAGCCGCTCGGCGCCGACGAGGCGCTGCGGCTCGGGCTGGCCAGCTCCGTGCACCCGCCCGACGAGCTCGAGGCGGCCGCGCTCGCCTGGTGCGATCGCATCGCCGCGCTGCCCGAGCATGCGGTCCGCATGACCAAGCCGCTCCTGCGCTCCGCCGCCGATCAACCGTGGCCGAACGCGCTGGTCACCGAGGAGATGGCCGAGCCGAACTGCTTCACCACGGCGGCGCATCGCGAGGCGGTGCTGGCGATGCTCCGGCGCTGAGCGCGGCTCGCGTCCGTCCGTCGGTGCGGATGCTCCCGCCGGTGGCGGCGCCGGCGTCGGAGCAACACATCGCCGTGGGTGCCGACGCCACCCGCATCACACGGTGAGCGACGGCGAGCGTGCTACCGTGGCCGCGTGACCGGGACGGCTCCCTTGCCCGACGGTGAGCTGTCGTTCCTGGTCGTGCACGGCGGCGCGCTCTGGTGGCTGCTCCCCCTCGCTGCCGGCGTGGCGGGCGCGGCGCTGGTCATCGCGCGGTCGCGGCGCGCGCACCGGAGGCGCAGCCGCGCCGCCCTGCACGCGCTGCGCGATCAGCTGATCGCCCCGGGGGCGCTGCGCGACGGCGCCCGCGCGGCGCTGCGCGGCCGACTGGTCGGTCCGCCCGGCGCGGCCGCGGTCGGGCTGCGCCTCGACGGTCGCGAGGTGGCCGGCGGCCCGCTGCCCGCAGGCCACGGGCGCGCGCAGCCGGAGCTGGCCCTCGAGCTCGCGGGGGACGCCGCCGCACCGGCGCGCCTCGTCGCGCTCGCGGGCCCGCTCTCGGTGGTCGCCGGCGCCGAGGTCATCACCGGCAGCGGCCGCGACGTCGCGCTCATCGCGCCGCCTCCGCTCGAGGCGCGCGCGCTGGCCCGTCAGGTTCCGTGGAATCAGCCGCCCGAGGCGGTCGGCAGCGTCGGTGTCCTGTTCAGCGAGATGCACCGCATCCCGGTCGGCAGCGCGGTCCTGGTCGCCGGCCGGCTCGCGCTCGGACCCGCGTCGAGCGCCGATGCCGGCTATCGCGACGCGGCCGAGCGCTGGACGCTGGTCGGCAGCGACACGGCCCCGCTCCGGCTCGGCAGCGAGGCGCCGGGCCTGCCGCCGTGGAGCGCGAGCCGCTGGGTCCGCGGCTTCGCGATCGGCGTGGCCATCGCCCTGGCGTCGATGTGGGCCGGCGGCGCGCTCACCTCCACCGCGGCACCGCCGCCGCGCTGTGGATCCTGCGAGTCGTCGGGCCCGTAGCGGCCGGCTGCCCGCCCCCGCGCTGGGCCGCGGTGGTACGGTAGCGCCGCAATGGCCAAGTCCACGTGTCCGATATCGCGCACGCAGTTCGTGGAGAAGTCCGAGCCCATCCGGGTCGTGATCAACGGCCAGGAGATGCTGGCCGAGGTCAAGGAGTTCTCGACCGGCTCGTTCGGCTGGAACCTCAACGGAAAGACCGTGATCACCATCGACGGCAAGCCGCTCTCGGTCCAGATCGGCATGAACATGACGGTGGTCGGCAGCAAGGAGGCGGATCGCTAGCGATCGGGCGGGCCGAAGACCCAACCGACGGTACGTCCTGAAGGCGGCGCGCTCCTCATTCGAATGCCCCGGCGTGCACGACCCAGCGCCTCCGGGACCCGGCCCAGCCCAGCCCAGCACCCCATCCACCCCGCTGCCTCGGGCTTGACTTGTCGATTGAGTAAATACTAAATTAATTCTCGTGGACGCCATCATCGCCGCACTGTCGACCCCGCGGCGGCGCGAGATCCTCCGGCTGGTCTGGCGCGAGGAGCGGAGCGCCGGCGAGATCCACCGCGCGCTGCCCGACGTCACCTTCGGCGCGGTGTCACAGCACCTCAAGCTGCTGGAGGCGGCGGGGCTGGTCGGCCGGCGCCGCGAGGGGCGGCAGCGGTTCTACCTCGCGCGCCCCGAACGGCTCGCCCCCTTCCGCGAGTGGCTGGAGTCCACCTGGGACGGCGCGCTCTACCGGCTCAAGCTGCGCGCCGAGCTGGAGGAGGCCCGCCGCGGCCCGGCGCCGCGCCCGCGCCTGAAGAAGAAGCAGGCGACGACGAACCCGACGAAGACGACCAGGGCAGCGCGAACGACCACCGCGAAGCGGCGCGGCGGGGAGCCCACCAAGCCGACCAGGAGAAAGACATGACACCGCTGGAGCACGCCCTCGAGCGCACTGTCCTCATCTGCGCCACCCGCAAGACGGTGTTCCGCTTCTTCACCGACAGCGCGCGCTTCGCCGACTGGTGGGGCGCCGGCTCCTCGATCGAGGCCAGGCCCGGCGGCGCGGTGCGGATCCGCTACCCCAACGGTGTCGTGGCGTCCGGCGCCGTGCTCGAGGTCGTGGCCGACGAGCGCATCGTCTTCACGTACGGCTACGACGCGCCCGACAAGCCGATCCCGCCGGGCGGCTCGCGCGTCATCATCACCCTGCGCGATCACGAGGCCGGCACCTTGCTCGAGCTGCGCCACGAGATGGCCGACGCCGCCACCCGCGACCATCACGTGCCGGGCTGGCGCCACCAGCTGGCGCTGTTCGCCGTCGCCGCCGCCCGCGAGCAGCACCGCGACGCGGCCGGCGTCATCGACCGCTACCTCGCCCTGTGGAGCGAGCCCGACCCGGCCGCGCGGCGGGTCGCGCTGGCCGCCCTGGTCACCGACGACGTGGTCTTCCGCGACGCGTTCGGCTGCACGCGCGGCCGCGACGAGCTCGACCTCCACATCGCCGCCGCGCAGATGCACATGCCCGACATGCGCCTCGGCCGCGAGGGCGACGCGCGCCAGTGCCAGGGCACCGCGATCGCCGACTGGGCCGCGCTCGCCGCCGACGGCGCCCCGCGCGCCCATGGCACCAACGTGTTCGAGCTGGCGCCCGACGGCCGGATCGCGCGCGTGGTCGGCTTCTGGCGCGCGGCCGGGCAGGGCTCCGCCGCGTAGCGCCGCGCGACGAGCCGCGGCTGTCGCGTTTGTACAATCGAAGCCCCGTTCGAGTCGGCAGCATGCGAGAGGCATCCAGAACCAGAGGAGGTCGCATGCCCGAGACAACCGAGACCAGGACGTACACCGGCAGCTGCCACTGCGGCGCGGTCCGCTACCGGGCCGAGCTGGCGCTGGGGCCGGTCGTGTCCTGCAACTGCTCCATGTGCTCGAGGATGGGCTGGCTGCTCGCCTTCGTGCCGGCCGACCGGTTCGAGCTCCTGTCGGGTGAGGACACCCTGTCCGATTACCAGTTCAACACGAAGAAGATCCATCACCGATTCTGCTGCCGCTGCGGTATCCGCTCGTTCTGCAGCGGCGTCGACCGCTACGGCAACGAGATCCGCGGCATCAACGTCCGCTGCCTGGACGGGGTGGACGTGGACGCCCTCGCCGTCAAGAAGGTCGACGGCGCCCGGCTCTGATCGGTCGATCGAGAAGGACGGGCTACACTCCGGTCGCGGTGAACCGCCCCGGAATCCATCTGCGATGAGCGACACCCTGGTCGCCGGCGGCCACCGCCTCGAGGCGGCCTGGCACGGACCCGCGCCGGCCGACGCGCCGACGCTCGTCTTCCTGCACCACGGGATCGGCTGCGTCGCGACCTGGCGCGACTTCCCGGCCGAGCTGGCGCGGGCCACCGGGTGCGGCGCGCTGGTCTACAGCCGCGCCGGCTATGGCGGCTCCGATCCGGTCGCGCTGCCTCGGCCGCTCGACTACATGCAGCAGGAGGGGCGGGCGGTCCTCGGCCAGGTGCTCGACGCCGCCGGGGTCGAGCGCTGCGTCCTGGTCGGCCACAGCGACGGCGGATCGATCGCGCTGCTGCACGCCGCCACGCCGTCGGCGGAGCCGCGCGTGCGCGGCCTGGTGCTCGAGGCGCCCCACGTCTTCGTCGAGGACTGCTCGGTCAGCGCCATCGAGCGCGCGCGCCGCGAGTACGAGGCGGGCGACCTGCGCGCTCGGCTCGAGCGCCACCACGGACCCAACGTCGACGTCGCCTTCCGGGGCTGGAACCGCGCCTGGCTCGATCCCGGCTTTCGCGCCTGGAACATCGAGGACTGCCTGCCGCGCGTCGCGGTCCCCGTCCTCCTCATACAGGGCGTGGACGATCCCTACGGCACCCTGGCGCAGATCGAGGCCATCGAGCGCCAGGTGGCCGGCCCGGCCCTGCGCCGTGTGCTCGAGGCCTGCGCCCACACGCCGCACCGCGAGCAGCCCGAGGCGACGCTGGCCGCGATGACCGACTTCATCCGCCGGCTCGGGTGATCACGGGCGCATCGGCGGGCTCTCGTTGAGCAGCAGCCAGAAGAGGCCGAGCGTGCGGATCGCCTCGGTGAACTGGATGAAGTCGACCGGCTTGCGCACGTAGCTGTTGGCGCCCAGCGCGTAGCTCGAGGCCACGTCCTCCTCCTCCTTCGAGGAGGTGAGCACGACGACCGGCAGGATGCGGGTCCGGGCGTCGGCGCGGATGCGGCGCAGCACCTCCAGCCCATCCACCCGCGGCAGCTTGAGGTCGAGGAAGACGACCTGGGGCAGCTCGCTGACCGAGCGCCCCTGGTGCGAGCCGGTCGCGAACAGGAAGTCGAGCGCCTCGACTCCGTCCCGCACCACGACGACCTCGTTCAAGATCCGGTTGCGCTGGAGCGCTCGGATCATGAGCAGCTCGTCGTCCCCGTTGTCCTCCACCAGCAAGATGAACTTGCTGCTCCCCATTCCTCCCCCTCCTGTCACGCGCCGCCGGGGCCGGCCAGCGTGAAGTGGAACGTCGCCCCCTGTTCCACGGCGGCCTCGACCCAGATGCGTCCTCCGTGGCGGCGGACGATGCGCTGGACGGTCGCCAGCCCGATTCCGGTGCCGGCGAACTCGTTCGCGGTGTGCAGGCGCTGGAATGGCGTGAACAGCTTGTTGACGTACCTCATGTCGAAGCCAGCACCGTTGTCGCGAACATAGTAGACGTCGCCGTCGCTCTGCGCGCAACCGAACTCGATGCGGGTGAGGTCCCGGCGGCCCGCAAACTTCCACGCGTTGCCGAGCAGGTT
>DATFRY010000022.1:0-40880 GCA_035262925.1 Kofleriaceae bacterium
CTACACCTGCAGCCCGTTCGACGCGGACCGGGCGGTCGCGCTGGTGGGCGATCACTTCGACCTGGCCGAGCACGAGGCCGCGATCTTCTAGCCCGCCGCTCCGTTCGGCCCGACTCGAACAGCTCGGGCACGTCTCCTGGATCTCCGCTACCCTGCCGACCATGCTCGCGCTCATCCTCGACCGCACCCATGCATGCCTCCTCGATCGGGGGAGAGCTCCCGACCTCGCGTTCGCGGGCGGCGCGCGGCCGCTGCGCGCGGTCGAGGCTCATCTCGCGGCGCTCGGCGTCACGCTTCCGTCGCCGGCGGGGTCGCGCGCGCGCGCCGACGGCTGCGGTCGAGACTTCGTCTTCGTGACGGACCGGTTCGCTGCGCCGGCGGGCATGGACTGGCGACCGCTTCGCGATGCGGGGGACGATGTCTGGGGCCTCTACGTGCGCTGCATGCTGGGCGGCTGGGAGCCGCCCACCCGTGCCGTCGATGTCTGGTCGTTCGGCAACCATCCGGAGATGGCCAGCCGTCTGGCCCACCTCGTGGCATGCGGCGAGAAGCGCGTCACCGTGGGCTGGATCGCTGCCTCCGAGCGGTCCGCCACACCGCTGGCATACGAGGGCGGGGTGAGCGTGGTCACCGACGGGTTTGGCTATCCCCGTCTGGTGCTGCGCAGCGCGGCCGTGCGCGAGCAGCCGTTCGGCGAGATCGACGCGGAGACCGCGGCCGCGGAGGGGGAAGGCGACCTCAGCCACGAGGACTGGCGCGAAGGTCACGAGGGGTACTTCGAGGGCGAGGCTCGCCGGCTCGGGCTCTCCTTCGACGAGCGCGCCCTCATCTCGGTGGAGCGGTTCGAGGTCCTGCACGTCGTCGGGCGCGCCGATGTCATCCGTTGAGCCGCTGTTCCCGTCGCGCGCTGCGTGCTACTGACAGGCGCATGTCGCAGCGACCGCCTTTCATCGTCTCGAGCCGCGACCTGCCCGAGACGACTCATTCCTACCCGAACAGCGACGAGAAGATGGGCCCGGTGCGGCGGGTCGGCCGCGCCGCCGGCTTGCTGCGCATCGGGGTCAACCTGCAGCGCTTGCCGCCCGGCACGCGCTCGTCGTGGCCGCACGCCGAGGAGGACGAGGAGGAGTTCGTCATGGTGCTCGAGGGCGAGGTCGACGCCTGGATCGACGGGCACCTCTATCGGATGACCGCGGGCGAGCTGGCCGCCTTCCCGGCCGGAACCGGCATCTGCCACGCCTTTCTCAACAACGGCGACAGCGAGGCGCTGCTCCTGGTCGGCGGCGAGGCCGCCAAGTCGCACAGCCGGATCGTCTATCCCCTGCACCCCTCGCGGCGCGCCGACATGACCTGGAGCCAGTGGTGGGACGACGTGCCGGCGCGGCCGCTGGGGCCCCACGACGGCCTGCCCGACGCGCAGCGCAGGCCGTCGTAGGGGCGCATCAGCGCTCGCCGGCGCCGCGCGCCGGTCGGCGGGGCTCTACGGGCGGACCAGATCGAAGCGGTCCAGGTCCATCACCTTGGTCCAGGCCGCCACGAAGTCCTCGACGAACTTCTGCTGCGCGTCCGAAGACCCGTAGACCTCGGCCAGGGCGCGGAGCTGCGAGCTCGACCCGAAGATCAGATCCACCCGCGTGGCGGTCCACTTGACCTGGCCCGTCCTGCGATCGCGCCCTTCGAACTCGTCGGCGTCCTCCCCGACCGCCCTCCACTCCGTGCCCATGTCGAGCAGGTTGCGGAAGAAGTCGTTGGTCAGCGCCCCGGGCCGCTCGGTGAAGACACCATGCCTGGACCCGCCGACGTTGGTGCCGAGGACGCGCATGCCGCCCACGAGCACCGTGAGCTCGGGGGCGCTCAGGGTCAGGAGCTGCGCCCGGTCGACCAGCAGCGCCTCGGCCGAGACGCCGAGCTTGCCCTTGATGTAGTTGCGGAAGCCATCGGCCAGCGGCTCCAGCACGGCGAACGAGTCGACATCGGTCTCTTCCTGCGACGCGTCCATGCGGCCCGGCGTGAAGGGAACCGTCACGGCGTGACCTGCGCTCTTCGCCGCCTGTTCGACACCGGCGCAACCGGCCAGCACGATCAGATCGGCCAGCGACACCCTCTTGCCGCCCGACTGCGCGCCGTTGAACGCTCTCTGGATGCCCTCCAGGGTCTCGAGCACGCCGGCCAGGCGGACGGGCTGGTTGACCTCCCAGTCCCTCTGCGGCGCCAGCCGGAGACGGGCGCCGTTGGCGCCGCCGCGCTTGTCGGAGCCGCGGAACGTGGACGCCGAGGCCCAGGCGGTGGTCACCAGGTCGGAGACCGGCAGGCCCGAGGCCAGGATCTTGCCCTTCAGCGCGGCGACGTCCCGCGCATCGATCAGCTCGTGATCGACGTCGGGGATCGGGTCCTGCCAGATCAGGCGCTCGGCCGGCACTTCAGGGCCGAGGTAGCGCGCGCGCGGGCCCATGTCGCGGTGGGTCAGCTTGAACCAGGCGCGCGCGAAGGCGTCGGCGAACTCCTTCGGATTCGCGAGAAAGCGGCGCGAGATCTTCTCGTACGCCGGGTCGACGCGCAGGGAGAGGTCCGTCGTGAGCATGGTCGGCACGCGCTTCTTCGACGGATCGTGGGCGTCCGGAACCGTCGCGCCGGCCCCCTTGGCCACCCACTGGTGCGCACCGGCAGGGCTCTTGCTCAGCTCCCACTCGTGGCCGAACAGGCTCTCGAAGAAGTTGTTGCTCCACCTGGTGGGCGTGGTGGTCCAGGTCACCTCCAGGCCGCTGGTGATCGCGTCGCCGGCCTTGCCGCTGCCATGGCGACTCCTCCAGCCGAGGCCCTGCTCCTCGATGCCCGCCCCCTCGGGCTCGGGACCCACGAGGGTGGCCGGACCGGCGCCGTGGGTCTTGCCGAAGCTGTGGCCGCCGGCGATGAGGGCCACGGTCTCCTCGTCGTTCATCGCCATGCGGGCGAAGGTCTCGCGGATGTCGCGCGCCGCGGCGCGCGGATCGGGATTTCCGTTTGGCCCCTGCGGGTTCACGTAGATCAGGCCCATCTGCACGGCGGCGAGCGGGTTTTCGAGGTCGCGGTCGCCGGAGTAGCGCCTGTCGTCCAGCCACGTCGTCTCGATGCCCCAGTAGATGTCCTGCTCCGGCTCCCAGATATCCTCACGCCCGCCGCCGAAACCGAACGTCTGGAAGCCCATCGACTCCAGCGCGACGTTGCCGGCGAGGATCATGAGGTCGGCCCAGGAGATCTTGCGGCCGTACTTCTGCTTGATCGGCCAGAGCAGGCGGCGGGCCTTGTCGAGGTTGGCGTTGTCGGGCCAGCTGCCCAGGGGGGCAAATCGCTGGCTGCCGTTGCCGCCGCCGCCGCGGCCGTCGCCCGTGCGGTAGGTGCCGGCGCTGTGCCAGGCCATGCGGATGAACAGGGGACCGTAGTGGCCGAAGTCGGCCGGCCACCAGTCCTGGGAGCTGGTCATCAGCTCGTGCAGGTCGCGCTTCACGGCCTCGAGATCGAGGCTCTTGAACTCCTGGGCGTAGTCGAAGCCCCGACCCATGGGATCGGACTTCGACGAGCGCTGGTGCAGGATGTCGAGCCTCAGCTGATCGGGCCACCAGTCCTGGTTCGACGTGCCGCCGCCAGCCGTGCGGTGGAAGGGGCACTTGCTTTCATTTGCCATGAGCTCTGTCCTTTGCTGGATGTCGTCGCCGCCCTCGTGAGCTGCCATGACGATGCCTCCCGGCCGCTGATTGCTCCAAGACATCATTTCTATATGATCGATAGACATTTCCTATCAGTCCGTCCGCGCGGCCGTGAAGGGCGCGACGGCGATGGGCGGGCAACCGCGCGGTCGATTCAGTTGTTCAGCGTGATCACGACCTGTGTCGTTCCGGAATTGACGGTCACCGTCCTGGTCGCTGCGTTGTAGGTGCCGCCCGACACGCTGACCACGGTCGACGAGGCGAAGACCGGCAGCTGGACGAAGACCGCCCCGCCGGGCAGCGTCCCGGTGAGGACGACCGTGATGACCCGGCCGGCGCCCGGCCGCGTCACGGCCAGCGACACGCCGTACGTCGTCCGCGCGCCGGTGTCGGGGTTGAACGATGACGTGATGTTGCCGAGCGCGATCGTCTGGCCGGCCGCGATCCAGGTGCTGGGGATGCCGCGGCCGATGTAGAGAGGACGCGTGTACGTGAACGGGCCGCTTCCGGTCGCGGTCAGGCCCTCGGCGGCGATCGCGCGCACGAGCGCCAGCTGCTGGTGCGCGATTGGCCACGCATATGGGATGGCGCCGAACTGCGGCGCCGCGTGGTTGCCGGCCCAGATGTTGCCCGAGCTCGGTCCGCTGCCGTTGGCCTCCCACCATGCGTTGGGGCCGCCGGTGGTCGTCTGGATCTGCCAGGCGTAGCTGGTCAGCGCCAGGTCACGGAACTGCGTGCCGTACAGGCCGCCCTCCGAGTAGACGGTGTTGTACGCGGTCGAGAAGCCGGGGAACGCCCCGAACGAGGGGAACGGGACGCTGCCGGCCAGGCGGTTGAAGCCCCACGTGTACATCCGGTCGAGCTGCGCGGGATCGCCGATGATGCCGCTCAGCGGAGTGCCGCCCATGAGCATGGCGTCCCACTGGTTCTGGCCGGACCAGCCCGCCTGCGCCCAGTTCGCGTCGTTGAACGTGTTGCAGCGGTTCGCGCTGTTGGGCCGCTGCACCTCGCAGGGCAGGAAGTTGAAGCCATTCGCCGACTGGTTGTTTCCGATCACCGTGTTGAGCGAGTTGTGCAGGCTCACGTATGCCTGCTGCGCCCAGGTGGCCTCGGCGGTCTGTCCGATGCGGGTGGCGATGTACTTGTATGCCGCCAGCCCGATCAGGGCCGAGTAGTTGGACAGGATCCACTTTCCGGTGGAGTCGTTGTCGAAGTTGGTGCGCATGGTGCCGTCGCTGTCGAGCTGCGCGGCGAAGTGCGTGCGCATGATGGTGCGCAGGCTGGGCCCGAACTGGGTCTGGTTGTCGTTGAAGAACTGGCTCACGAACGCCGTGTCGTTGGTCCTGGCCAGGTAGGTCGCCCAGGCCCACGGCGTCTTCCACAGTCCGTCCCAGTACCAGTTGGCCCCCACCGAGGGGAAGCCGGGCTGCTCCGACGTGCGCCCGACCAGGAGCAGGTTGCGGGCGTCGCTGAACTCGCCGATCGTGAACCGGGAGACGAGCTCACCGGGCACGTCGTGATTGAGCAGCCAGGCGTAGTTGTTCGCGCCCGAGAAGGGCGCCTTGCCGACCTGGATCATCAGGTGGTACGCGGTGCCGGCCCGATAGGCGTTGAGGAGCGCGGTGCCCGGGTTGGCGAGCCCCGTGCTGGGCAGCTGCAGGTTGGGCAGCGACGGCTGCGCGGTGGCGTTGATCCGGCCGTTCCAGAACGCGGCCATCTGGTCGTGCGCGGCGTCGTAGCTCGGCGCGGAGGAGGCCAGCGTCGCCGTCGACGGATAGGAGACGCTGGCGCCGAAGCGATCGATGGCCGCCACGAAGTCGTGGTTGCGAGTCTGGCCGGCCGGCACGCTGTCGCCTGCCGGGGTGAGGCGGACCAGGTTCGGCCCGGATCCGCCCGGCGGCACGGTCACCGCCCCGCTCCCGTTGTTGGTGACCGAGACACGCGTGTAGGCGAGGACGAACGGGTTGCCGCCGATCACCACGCGGTTGGCGAAGTTCGTGATCGAGATGGCGACGTTGTTGCGAGCGAACGACGTGCGCAGCGCGGGCAGATAGCCCGAGTCCATGGTCCACTGGATCGACTGGGCCGGCGGCGACTGCCCGCCGGCGAGGCCGAACGTGAAGGCGCCGAACGAGTACATGGCTCCGCAGTAGCTCGTGCTGCCCTGCGTGAACGTGCTGGGCACGCCGCGGGCGAAGTAAGAGCCGGACAGGTAGGAGAAGGCCGGATACCAGTTGCCCTGCCACCCGATCGCGGACTGATCGAACCAGCCGAATGCGAACGGGTCGCGCGGAGTCGGGAAGTTCGTGCCGTAGCTGCGCGGCAGGCTGGTGTTGTTGCACGCGTTCTGCGGGAGGGCGGGAAGCGTCTCGAAGCCGCCGCCGCCGCCTCCATCGGAGACGAAGCTCGGAAGGCGCCACACTCGATCCGACGCGTTCGAGCACGGGAGCTGCACGAGCTGCGCGCCGTTGGCGGTCGACCCGCCGCTGACCGCGACGCACTTGCTGCTGTGCGTCGCTTGCAGGTTGAAGGTCTTGTCGGTGCCGGCCACCGTCACCGGCACCAGCCGGAACCGCTGGTTGCTGGCGCCGCTGCAGGCCAGCTGGACCACACGGGTGTTGTCCGCGGTCGAGGCCCCGAGCACGTCTGCGCACTTGCCCGCGGCGAAGGTGCCGATCGTGTACGTGTCCGTCGTCCCGGCCACCGGCGTGAAGGTGAACGACTGGTTGCTCCCGCCGTGGCAGCCCCACTGGATCAGGTTGACGTTGTCGCCGGTCTGGGCGCCGAATACGTCCATGCATCGGCTGCTGTTCCGGGCGACCGCGGTCGACGCGAACGTGACCGCGGCGATCTCGACCGCGTCGTTCGAGCGGCCGACCTCCTCCTCGCCTTCATCCTCCTCGAGGGTGCATCCCCCGAGTGCGGCGCAGACCGCTGCACAGCCCAGAACCAAGGAGCGAGCCTTCCTGGCCTTCATCGGACCCTCCCGCGCAAGAGCGGCGCCTCGATCCGTGGTACCGGAGCTCGCGAGCCCGCGCGAACCGGACGCCAGGACCGACCGCTCGCTGCCATGTAGTCCGACCCGCGCGGCCATGGCAAGACCGATCGCGCGCCGTGTCGCTCAGGGTGACGGCGAACCGCCCCGCGGTCGAGAGAACGCCGCAGGGTCGACCTTCCAGGAGACCTTCTCGCTCGCGTCGAATCGCACGCGCACCTCGATGATGTTGTCGTGCACGAGTTTCAGGCTGTACGAGTCATGATCGCGGAAGCGGGCTGACCCATCCCAGGTCCATGGGTGCTTGCCGGGCACGTACACCGAGACCGTGTGCATCGTGTGTCGAGGGCCGATCGAGACCCCCGTCAGGGTCCGGGCGCGCTCGTCCCACCGGGACTCCGCGATCTCGACGGCGCCCTGCAGGACGTGGCGGTCGGTCGAGATGACGCGCGGCCGATCGGGGCGCTCGTGCAAGGCAAGCAAGGTGACGCTTCCCGGCTGGACAGTGAGCGTCAGCTGATCCTTCACCTCCCCCACCAGCTGCTGCTTCCAGAAGTCGAACGCCAGGTACGTCTTCGCCGGCGCCAGCCGGAGGCGGGACAGCGGGAACCGCCGCTCGATCGGCCTGGTCAGGTCGGCATTGAAGAAGGCCGCGACCGTCCATTCACCGAACGGCTTCACGATCCTCAGCGCGAACACCGAGGGCATGTCGGTGTCGAAGAGATCGACCGGAATGGCGGCCTGACCGAACGCCGGGGTGATCTTCTTGAGCACCTCGATCTTGTATGGCTCGAGCAGGGTCAGCCGGTCGCCGGACATCGTGTTGCCGCCGCTCATGGCGATGAGCGTCGCGGCCGCCTCGGCCTGCTGATTGTCCAGGAGATCCGTGCACAGATGATCGACATCGTTGATCCAGGTGCGCCCGTGAAAGTAGTAGCGCTTGGCGGCGGCCGATGCGCTGCAGTCCGGATGGCGAAAGTAGGTCTCCCATGCCGCTTCGGAGAAGCCGTAGTTGACGTCCGCCTCGATCCGCATGCTGTCGATCAATCCCACCGTGGTGGCCCCGGGACCGCACTCGAGGATGTGACAGCGCTCTCCGGCCGCGCGTCGCATGATCTCCATGCCTCTGCGGTAGGCCTGGGCCGATGACACGGTGGGGTCATGGTACCGGCGAGCCGCCAGGATCGACCACGCGACGAAGTCGATCTTGATCATCTCGTAGCCCCAGTCGTTGGCGACGGTGTCGACCAGATCGTGCAGCCACCGCGCCGCTCCGGGGTGCGTGATGTCGAGGCAGTAGCGCCTGGGATTCTCGTCGGCCGGCGGTGCGGCGTCGGCGGGCCAGTTGCCGACGCGCTGCGGCCTGCCGTCCGGGCCCCTGACGAGCCACTCCGGGTGGCTTCGAAAGAGCGCGGTCGGCTCGGAGACGACATAGGGAGACAGCCAGATGCCCGGCTTGAAGCCGTGGCTCCGTATCCTGTCGGCCAGCCACTTCATTCCATGAGGGAAGCGCTCGTTGCCCTCCCAGTCGCCATGCCAGCGCTGAAAGCCCTCGTCGACCTGGATGTACTCCAGACCGAAGGGCCTCAGATGCTCCGCCGCGAATGCGGCATTGGATACCACCTCCTCTTCCGAGACCTGTGACAGCGTGTAGAACCAGCTGCACCACCCGTTGATGACGGAGCGCGTCCGCCCGCGGAGTGCTCTCCCGACGGCGTCCGCGTAGGCCTCCAGCGCAGCATACGGATCCGGCGCGATCGTGACGAGCAACGGGCCGGAGCGGATGGTCTGGCCCGGCCGCAGCGTCACGGGCGGGGAGTACACGGACTCCGCCAGGAAGGAGATGCCGGCCGCGGCGCTCGAGAGCAGCAGATTGCCCAGACCGCGGCTGTTCTCCAGGTAGCCCAGGACCATGCCGGGCTGATCGTATCCACTGAACAGGCAGGCGTTCCACCAGCTGTGGATGGTCGGGTGCTCGCCGCCGATCGGGCCGTTGGCGAGGGTCACGCCCTTGAGCTTGCCGGACGTGATGCCGCCTCCCCGGGTCCCGAAGTCGTGCAGGACGCCCGTCTCGAAGTACATCTCCCCGTTCGTCAGGCACTTCGACACACCCGCCGTGTGCAGCACGCCCCGCTCGCGCTCGACGGCGCGGACCGGCTCCAGGCTGTGAATCACCAGATCGCGCCCCGAGACATTCCGGCAAAGCGCCTCGATGGCGATGGCCGGGACGTCGTCGTACAGCGACACCCGAAGCTCCAGGTCGGCCTCCCCTCGTGGGTCCTTGTAGACGGCGATCGACCGTCTGGAGGTGCCGAGCGCGTCCCTCCGCGTGTCGTTGCCGACGGAGAGCCGGTAGCTGTCCGTGGCCGGGGACCGCTTGCGGGCGGGCGCGAGGTTGACGCAGGTCGTGGCGCCGCTCAGCAGGGCAGCTCCACCGGCGCGGCGGACGTCGAAGGTTCCCCGAGCGCGGTCGAACGAGACCCTGAAGCGTTCGCTGCCCGCCCCGCGCTCGGGGCGTCCTGCCCAGGCACAACCCGGCGCCGACAGCGACAGCGAAGCTCCCGCGAGCGACAGCGAGGTGATGAAGTCCCTGCGTCTCATGGAGGGTTGACCCGAGCAGCGACCGAGGCTGCGCATCGTCGCATTTCGGGCCATCCGGTGGTCATGAGACGCGCGCCGAAGTGATGCCATGACAGCGCGCCGCAGGATGGCCGGCGTCAAGTACGATTGCCCGATGGCTGTTCTCCCGCGGGAAGAGCTGCTCGATCTGGCGCTGATCCGCGAGCGCGTTCAGGCGCATCGGCCAGCCCTCGCCGGCGAGGTCGGCGACGGGCATCTGGTCGCGGCCGTCGCGCTCGTGTTCTACCAGCCGGAAGGCGGCGCGCCGGAGCTCCTGTTCATCGAGCGCGCGGGCAGGGAGGGCGATCCCTGGTCGGGCCAGATGGCGTTCCCCGGCGGGCGCCGCGACCCGGGCGACGCCGACAGCGCCGCCACCGCTGCGCGCGAGACCGCCGAGGAGGTCGGCCTCACGCTGTCCGCGCCGTTCGGGCGACTCGACGATTTCTCGAGCAGCCGCAACCCGCGCGTGCCGCCGCTCGTGGTCTCACCGTACCTGTACGAGGTCGCGGAGCGGCCGTTGCTGGTACCCAACGTCGAGGTGCAGTCGACCGTCTGGATCCCGGTGCCCTGGATCCTGCACCCCGACTCGAGCTTCGACTACGAGTTCCGGCGCGAGGACTTCACCGGCACGTTCCCGGCGATCCGCTTCGAGAGCTACACCGTCTGGGGTCTGACGTATCGCATCCTCGGCAGCTTGTTCGCCGTGCTCGGCCGCCAATTCGGACCGGCGGGGGGATAGGCACCCGAAGGGTCTCTGCGCGATCGATTTCGGTATCGGAGCCGTCCTGTCCTGTTTGCATCCGATTCGCTCGGATGCCCGAGCGAGGGCCATGTCGAGTGTTCCTGGACACTCGTCGACGTGCTTCTGATTCGCAATCGAGCGAATGCCTGAGAGCGGTATGTCGTACACGCGTCCACTTTCGTGTTCGCAGTCGACACCTGCTCTCGAGGCTCGCCCGACGAGAGGGCCCCTCTCGGCGTAGCTTCTCGCGCGCGCGCAAGGCTGATACCGTGTGCACGGTGCAGGTGGGGGGCGACGGGCGCGATCGAGCGCAGGGACCGCGCGCGATCGAGCGCGAGCCGGCGCACTCGGGCACGGTGACGACGCTGGTCCGCGATGTCGACTCGCCGCCGAGGCCGTCGGAGGCTCCCGTGCGGCGCTCGGGGCAGCTGCCGCCCGGCACCGCGGTCGGGCGCTACGTCGTTCTCGAGGCGATCGCCGAGGGCGGGATGGGCATCGTCTACCGCGCGCTCGACCCGGAGCTGGATCGCGCGATCGCCCTCAAGCTCCTGCGCGTCCGCCCCGACGGGCCCGAGGAGCGCGAGCGGCAGAAGACGCGCCTGGTGCGAGAGGCCCAGGCGATGGCCCGGCTGTCTCATCCCAACGTCATCTCGGTTCACGACGTCGGCACCTTCGAGGACGATGTCTTCGTCGCGATGGAGCTGGCAGAGGGATGCACGCTGTCCCGGTTCCTCCTGGAGAACCGCCCGACGGCGCGTGACGTCATCGCGCTGTTCGCCGGGGCCGGCCGCGGGCTGGCGGCCGCCCACGCCGCCGGACTCGTTCATCGCGACTTCAAGCCCGACAACGTCGCCGTCGGTCACGACGGCCGCGCCCGCGTGCTCGACTTCGGTCTGGCGCGGGCGGTCCAGACCTCGCCCGGCCCGGAGGCTGGCGTCGAGAAGGTGGAGGAAGCCTGGAGCTCGCCGCGTCTGCTCGAGGCGGCCCTGACCCGGGACGGCGCCGTGATCGGCACACCGATCTACATGGCTCCGGAACAGTTCCGGGGCGACGTGTTCGATGCCCGGGCCGACCAGTTCAGCTTCTGCGTCGCGCTCTACGAGGCGCTCTACGGCGAGCTGCCGTTCTACGAGCGGGCCACCCGTCGATTCACGTGGCGGCCGGTGGTCCTGCCGGCCAGCCCGCGTCTGCCCGAAAGGGCGCGGCGGGCTCTGACTCGCGGTCTGGCGCTCGATGCGGCCGAGCGTCACCCGTCCATGGACGCGCTCCTCGCCGACCTGGAGCCCGCGGCGGCCGACGCCCCGCGAGCCGGTCGCATCGCCAGGTTCGCCCTGATGGCGGTCGCGCTGGCGATCGCCGCGACGACCGCGCTGGCAACGGCCCGGCTGCTCGATCGCGACCAGCAACACGCCGCCGTGCTCTCGTCGCAGCCGGCCGGGGCGCTCGCCGTAGCGCCCGACCGTCCGATGCTCGCCTTCCTGCCCTTCGCCGACAGCTCGGCCCGGGAGGACGGCCGCTGGATGCGAGCCCTGCTCGACGCGGCGTTCGAGGACGAGCTCGGTGCGGATGCTTCGGTCGGCCTCGTCGCGCTCGACGAGGTCGCGTCGATCCTCGAGGCCGACGTTCCGCCGCAGCGGTCTCCCGAGGCGATCTCTCGCCTCGCCTCGGCGTTCGCGGCCGAGTTCGCGATCGATCCCGGCTTCGTGGTCGTCGGCGAGGGCTCGGCCGCCTCGGCGCGGATCCAGCTGCGGATCGTCGACCCCCGCGGCCGCGTGGCCGGCAGGATCACCGGCATGGTCGAGCTCGCGCACCTGGACGAGGGCGTCCGCTCGATCTCGAAGCGGCTGCACTGGACCATCGGCCTGGCGCCCGAGTCCGCCGCCGGCCAGCCGCGCTCGAGCGGACTGCCGACCGGTCCCGAAGCCCTCCGGCTCTACGGCGATGCCCTCGACATCGAGGCGCGCGACCCGTCCGCCGCGCGCGCGCTGCTCGAGCGCGCGTCCTCGCTCGAACCGGACTGCGCCGGGCTCCATGCCGCACTGGCCCGCACCTGGGCCAGGGAGGGAAGAGTCGATCGCGCCCGCGCATCCGCCGAGGCCGCGGTGGAGAGGGCCCGGTCGTGGCCGCCGCGCCGGCGCGCGACGCTGGCGTTTCGCACATGGTACGCGCTGGGCGAGTGGACGCGGGCGGCGTCGGCCTACGAGGAGCTCATCCCGCTCGGTCCGGCGGATCTCGGCCTCGCCATCACCTACGGCCAGGTTCTCATGCAGGCCGACCGCCACGCCGACGCGCGCAACTGGATCGCCGCGCTGAGCCACGGCGACCGGCGCGCCCGCCGGGTGCCGCGCCTGCTGCTTCAGGACGCGCAGTCCTCGATGTTCGCGCTCGACTGCGACGCGGCGATGGCCACCGCGAGGTCGGCGGCGGAGGCGGCTCACGCCACCGGTGTGCGCGGAATGGGCAGGGTCGAGGCCGACGCCCTCGCGATCGAGGGGCAATGCGCCCGCGTGCTCGGTCATCCCGAGCGGGCGCGCGAAGCCGGCGTGCAGGCCCTCGCGCTCGGCGAGGCGCTCGGCGCGGCGTCGGTCCAGCTCAACGCCCTCGCCGTGATCGGCGCGGTCGAGGCCGACTACGACCCGGCGGCTGCCCGCGGCACCCTCGCGCGTCGACTCGCGCTCGCACGCGAGCAGCACAGCCGCGAGCAGGTCGCCGACACGCTCTGTCTCCTGGCCCAGCTCGAGGCCTGGGAAGACCCCGCCGCCGCGCAGCGCCGCCTCGGCGAGGCTCTCGTCATCTACCGCGACATGGGCTCCGCCGACTCGCAGGCGTACGTCAGCGGCCTGCTCGCGGAGCTCGGCATCCGACGCGGGAACCTCGCCGCCGCCCGGCGTCATGCCGAGGCGGCCGTCTCTCTGCGCACGACCGACCGCGAGATGCAGACGCTGGCCAACAACCTGACCACGCTCGGCACCGTGCTCCTCCTGCAGGGCAACATCGCCCCGGGCAAGCGGCGGCTGGGCGACGCGATCGCGCTGGTGCAGCAGTTCCAGGGCGACGCCTCGACCGCCAGGCACGCCCTCGCCGAGGGGATGATCGCGGCAGGCGAGTCGTCCGCGGCGCTCGAGCTCGCGCGATCGATCGTTCCCGCCGACCAGCCGGCCGATCCGGTGGTCCTGACGCTCGAGGCGGTCGCGCTCTCGGAGCTCGGCCGCGGACCCGAGGCGCTCGCGACCGTCGCGCGCGCCGAGCAGGCATTCACGGACAGCGACGCGCCCCGCCTCGCACATCGAGCCCGGGTCTGCATCGCCGGTATCAAGCTGCGCCACGCGAAAAAAGCGGTCGCGGCCCGCGCCCGGCGCGAGCTGGTGCGGCTCGCGACCCAGGCGGACGCGCGCGGCGATCGCCTGACCGCGCTCGATGCGCGCGCCCTGGCGGCGACCGGACGGCCCCGGCAGCTGTCGGCCGTCGCGGCCAGGGCGGCCTCGCTCGGCTACGGTCTCCTCGCCCAGCGCATCCGGCGCGAGCTCGGAAGAGAAAAGCCGCGCCGGTGACCATGGCTCCGGGTCGTCCGCGTCGTCCGGCGTGACGACCGGCGTGCCGGCGACCGTGAAGCCTCGATGTGATCCAGGCGCACGCTCGCAGTCGAGGCTCACGCGCGGAGCGGGCGAGCGAGCCATTGCTGGCGCACCGACGGAGCGACCGCGCGCTGGTGGCGCGACGTCGATCCCCGTCCCCGGCTATCCCTCGGCGCGCAGACGTGAGGCCGGCGCGGCTGGTGTATCCTGGCGGGCCCCTCCTGCAGGAGAAGAATCCGGCCGCGGCCCGCGCTGCCTACGAGAAGGACCTGGCCATCCAGATGGACAAGCGCGGCGATGGAGCGGAGGCGACATTCGCCATGCGCGGCCTCGGCGACGTGGCGCTGTTCGAGAGGAAGCCCGACCTGGCGATCGCCTTCTTCGAGCGCGCCAGGCAGGTGCTCCAGAAACGGCCGCAGAGCAGCCGGTTCCTGCGGGTCCCGGTCCTGACCGCCCTCGGCCGCGCGCACCTCGCGGCAGGACGCCGGTCCGACGCAGCCGCCATCCTGGAACAGGCGATGGCGCTCGCCGACGCGAACGGCGAGTTCAGCCGCCTGGCCGGCGCGCGGGCGAAGTTCCAGCTCGCACGCGCCGTCTCGGCGTCAGGCCAGCGCGCGCGAGCGGCCGACCTGGCGCGCGCCGCGCAGGGCGTCCTCGCGGGTCACCGCGACGCCGACGAGATCGATCGCTGGCTCGAGCGCCACCCTGCTCGCTGAGGCGATCGCTCCGCTGCGACCTCGCGCCGACGGTGTCGACTCCCTCGACGCGAACGAAGCCCTGCTCGTCGAGCACGCCGCCCAGGTGCTCGCGCCGTCGGCGCGATGGTGATGCCGGCGGCCAGGAGTGCGACGACCCGCCGCCGACCGGATCGTGGCGGTCGAGTCGAGCGCCGCTTCACCGGCCCTCCCGCGTGACCTGCTTGCGGTGGGCACGCAGCAGGCGCCCGACGCCGTCCCGGTCGACCGACTTCGCCGCGCGTTCCAGCCAGTCGAGCGGCGTCCTCCCGTTGTCGTCCACGGCCGACGGGTCGGCCCCTTCCGACAGGAGGAGCGCGACCGTCCTCGCGAAGCCGGCCCTGGCGGCGTGGTGCAGCGCGGTCGCGCGTCCGCCGTCCGCGCGTTGCCCGGTCAGGCGTCTGTCGTCGACGCGCGCCCCGTGACGGAGGAGGGCGGCGACGTACGCGGGATCGTCGGCGCGTCCCTGGTTGCCCGTGCAGGACAGCCCGATCCACGATCCCGAGCGGTCGACCGTCGCGCCGGCGCGCGAGAGCACGGGCGCGAGATCCGGGTGGAGAACCCAGCGCCCGGCGCCGATGGCGGATGCCGGCGCGCCGCGCTCCAGCAGCATTGCCACGATCGCGACGTTCTCGCGCGCGACGGCGTCGCGGAGAGCGCGCCCGCCGCCGCGGATCGGGCCGGCGCTCGCCGCGAGGAGCGAGCGCAGGGCCAGCGCGCTGTCGGCGGCGACCGCATGATGGACCGGCGTGATGTCGAGCGCGTCGACCGCGGGATCGGTCGCCTGCGCGGCGGACGGTTCGCGGGTCAGATCGGCGTCGAGGCGCTCGAGGTCGCCGAGGTACGCGTGGGTGAAGATGTCCTCCTTCGCGCCGCGTTCCAGGAGGAGCGCCTCGATCGGACGGCGCCGCCTCGCCCGCGCCGCGCAGAGCGGCGTGGCGAACACGAGCGGCGCGACCGGCGCGGGCAGGTCGATGTCGACGCCGCTCTCGAGCAGGAGCTCCGCGGTGGAGCGTCGCCCGGCCAGAACCGCGACCTGGAGGAGGCTGGCCGCGTGCGGCGCCGAGGCGAGCACATCCGGCGCGCGCGCGAGCAGGCGGCGGAGCCCGGCCGCGTCCCCGCGGCGGGCGAGCGCGATCGCCTCGATCGCGGGCCGGTAGCGGAGGCAGGTCCCGTGCGGGTGCGCGCGCAGCGCCGAGGGCGCGCCGTCCTCGTTGACCAGCGCCATCGCCAGGACCCGCACCTTCTCGCCGATGGCCCGGCATGCGTCAGGCTCCGCCACCGCGGCCGCGAGCGCCGCCCCGAAGTGGGCGAGCCAGCGGCCCGCGAGCGCGCGGGTGATGGGCAGCAGGTGGTGGCGGTGCGCGAGCGGCGCATGCGCGCGCTCGGTGTACGCGGGCTCGCCGCCGAGCCACTCGGTGAAGAAGAGCTTCTGCGCCTCGCGCTCGCCCGCCAGGTCGCGACCGAAGAGCGCCCGGAGCGCGGCGTCGGTCTCGATCCGGTCGTACAGGCCATCGACCAGCGCGTCGACGGCGGAGCGGCCGCCGATCCGGGCGAGGACCTCGCCGCCGGCGAACGGCCGATGGGCATCCGGCCGGGCCAGGAAGCGGCGGTGGTCCATCGAGTGCCCCATGTCACCGGTCCGGCTTGCGTGCCGTCCTCGACATGATGCATCGGCCGGGGACCGGCGGAAAGCCCGCGCCGCGAGCGGCTGCGCCCCGCCTCGTGCCCGAACAGCGCCCCGAGCACGGTGGCGCCGACGGAGATCGCCGTCTGCACGCCCGCCTGACGCGACTCCTGCTTCTCGCGTCCGACCGCCTGCCCGGCGCGGCGCAGCCGCTCCCGGAGAGCGGCGAGCCTGGTCGCGTACTTCTGCCGCAGCTTGTCGGCCCGCGCGTCGCGCTTCTCGGGCGCGTCCTGTTGCAGCAGCGCGCGAAAGTCGGCCTCCGACTCGGGACGAGGGAGCCGGCGCGAGGACGCATGTGCGATCGGAGCGAGCTCCACGATGTAGAATGAGCATCGATGCGGGATCCACTGGCGGGGAGCTGGTCGCGTGGGCTCGGCCCGATCGAGTCGCTTCCGCCGCGGGCCGAGCTCCTCGCCGCGATCGGGGCGAGAGTGGGCCGCGGCCTGGAGTGGGAAGGGCCGTGGTTCGACGCATCGATCGGGCTGCGCGAGGAGAATGGACGGCTCCTTGCCGACTGCCGGGTCTCGCTGTCCCGACCCGCGCGGATGGCGAGCTTCGCTGTCGGCATCATCATGGCGATTCCAGTCGTCGCCTGCGGGATGGACGGCGCGCTGATGCGGCTCGTCGGCCTTCTCTTGCTGGCGGTCTGCTTCCTGGCTGCCGTCCAGCTGGCCGCACGTGTCCGGGTCGGATGGACCCTCCGGCGAGCCATGGCGCAGGTGAGGGCGAGGAGGCCGCGCCGGCTCCCTCGCGCGAAGGCCCGCTTCCGCACTCGGTAGCGCTTGACTTTTTCGCGCACGCGGCGCCAGGCTTTCTTCGCGTCTGCAGGGCTGGGTCGCTGGAAAGGAGGGGGGATGCGAGACGAAGCTGCCGCCCCGAACGGGGTCGGGCCGCGCGAGCCCGAGGTGCTTGCCGCGCTGGGACGGTGCCACGACCCGTGCTGCAAGGAGAAGCAGATCAGCGTCGTCGACATGGGCCTGGTCGAGCGCGTGCGCATCGACGGCGACCGCGTCGATGTCGACCTCGTGCTGACGAGCGGCTGGTGCCCGTTCTCCATGCACCTCCTGACCATGGTCGAGCAGGAGGTCGGCGCGATCGAGGGGGTCGGGGAGGTCGTGGTGAACATCACCTGGGACCGCGTGTGGACGCCCGAGCGCCTCTCGGAGGACGCCCGCGCCAAGCTGCGCCTGCCCATGGAGCAGCTGCTGCCGCTGCGCGAGGCCCGGCTGCGGCGGGAGGCGGCGGAGCGAGCGAAGAACGAACCCAGGACGAGCCGCAGCGACGAGACCGGAGAGAGCCGATGATCGACGACGCTTTCGTGTTCGACGGGGTGTGCCACGTGTTCAACTTCGACAGGAAGAACGCCTTCGGCAAGCCCGGTGAGATGTTCATCGAGCACCTGTACGCGTTCCACCAGGTGCTCAACGCACCCGGCGAGAAGACGCTCGCCCGCGAGGAGTACATGCGCGAATGGACGGTCGACGAGATCGCGCGCATGGTCTTCGACGAGAGCCCCACCGACATGCTGGTGGCCCAGCCGCTACCGCTCACCGATCTGTTTCACGACGGCCTGTCCAAGTGGGAGAAGTGCGCGGAGCTGGCGCGCCGCTATCCCGACCGGGCCGTCTTCTGGGGCTCGGTCAACCCGCTCGAGGGCAAGAAGGCCCTCGACCTCATGCGCATCCAGGTCGAGGAGTACGGCGCGCGCGCCTTCAAGTTCTACAACGTGCGCTACGACTACGGGCAGCCGTTCCCCTGGCGCATGGACGATCCGCGCATCGCCTACCCCGTCTTCGAGCAGGCGCTCAAGCTCGGCGTGAACCTCATCGGCGTGCACAAGGGCGTCCCTCTGGGCCCGCAGCCCATCGAGCACACGCAGACCTGGGACATGGACGGCGCCGCCGCCAACTTCCCGGACATCAACTTCGTCATCTTCCACGTCGGCCTGCCCTTCATCGACGAGGTGTGCTGGCAGCTGGTGCGCTACCCCAACCTCTACGCCTCGATCGCGGCCACCGTGAACTTCGTCGTCCGCTCGCCGCGCGTCTTCGCCGAGAACATGGCCAAGCTCCTCTTCTGGTGCGGCGAGGACAAGATCATCTATGGCGGCGAGACGCCCATCTGGCACCCGCGCGGCGCGCTGAAGGCATTCTGGGAGTTCGAGCTCCCCGACGAGATCGTCACGGGCTACGGCTGCGGCCCCCTGACCAGGCAAGCCAAGCAGAAGATCCTCGGCGGCAACCTGGCCCGCCTGCACGGGATCGACGTCGAGGCCAAGAAGCGCGAGCTGGGCCTGGGGTCCTGACGCCTGCGCGCGGACGACGAGCAGATCAGTCGACGTCGACGACCGCTTCGGCCCACTGGGCGGTGTGATTGTCGGTGGCCAGGTCCTGGAACGGCAGCGCGAGGGCGGGGTAGCTCGCGTCGTCTCCGTCCGGGGCCCGGTCGGGATCGACCGCCGCCATCCAGATGAGCGTGGTCCCCGGCTGGGGGGTGCGCAGACCGTAGTTGCGGTCGGACGAGAAGGTCATCCAGTGGAGGCGGCCGCCTCCGCCGGCCTCGCGGGCGAACGTGAAGGGAGCCCATTTCGGAAACGAGTTCTCGACCGCGGCGCGCACGTCGGTCGGACCGGGTGCGTTGGCGCGCGCGAGCTCGGTCGGCGCCGCGCCCGCCTCCGGCTCGATGACGAACAGGGTCGCGGTCGGGTCGTCGTAGGCGTCGCACTCGTCGCCGTTCTGGCCGCCCGCGCAGGTCGAACGGTTGAAGGCGATGAGGTCTCCCTCGGGTGAGAACGTCGGGTAGTAGGTGCTCTGGCCCGGCACCGACGCGGTGAGCTCGACGGGGGCGCCGAATGCCTCGCCGGCGCCCGGCCGCGTCACCATGCGCAGCGAGCACTGCTGGGCGAAGGCGAGGGTGCCCTGCGCGGCGTTGGCCGCCTGGCCGACCTGCGTGTACACGATGCGGTCGCCGTCCGGGGACCAGTCGGGGTGGTTGGCCGGCTGCGTCTCGGTGCCGCCGACCGGGACCGACTCGACGAACTGTCCGGTCGCGCCGTCGAAGATGTTCAGGTCGTAGCTCTGCCATCCGGCCTGCGTCTCGTCCGCGAAGACGCCCACGTACTGGGTCCCGTCCGGGTTCCACGACGAGAACGCGCTGGGCGGCGGCGTGTTCCAGGGGACGACCGGCGCTCCGGTCGAGAGGTCGAGCAGGAGGATCATGGCGTCATAGGAGCCCTCGGACGAGGTCAAGAGTCTCACGCCGTCGCGCGAGAGCGCGTGGCAGCCGACGCAGTGCCCACCGGTCATCTCCGGGCCGACCACCCTCTCGGCTGCCACCTGATCCGGGGACGCGAAGTCGAACCGCATGATGGCGGTCTCGGAGCCTGCCACCTGCGACGTGGTCCAGTAGTAGATCCCGCCCTTGATGTCGTCCTGAGAGAAAGCGATCTCGATCGGCGCGCCGTGCCCCACCCCGCTTCCGGCCAGGTCGGTGCCGGCCGCGCCGACCGCGACCGGCCCGAGACCGCGGCTCGACTCGGCCACCCAGCGCCACACGTCGGCGTCGGGCTGGTAGATGCAGCCGCCCGCCAGAGGGGTCGTGCACGTGGTGTAGACCACCACATCGATGAGGTCGGTCGAGAACGAGAGGGCAAAGACCTCGGTCCCGGCAGCCGGGACGAAGTGGATCTCGAGCTGGCGGAGGTTCGGGGGGATCAGCACACCGTCGGACGGGTAGACCAGCTGGGGCGCGAGCTCCGGCGCGTCGTCGCCGCCGAACAGGCCGCCCGGATCCGGCGGCAGGTCGCCGGCCGCCGGATCGCTGTAGCGCCGGACCATCTTGACCGTCAGTGTGGCCGTGGCGGTCTCCCCGTCGACCCTGGCCACCACCTGGGTTCGCCCCGCGACGTCCGTCCCCGTCGTGAGGCTGGCGCCGTCGAAGCTCCCGAGGCGCGAGTCGTCGAGGTCGAAGCTCACCTGATCGGTGACGTCGCCGGTCGACCCGTCCTGGAAGCGCCCGGTCGCCGTGAAGTCCGCGGTCGCGGCAACGCCGTCCTCGATGGTCAAGGTCAGGTCGGACGGCTCGATGGTGAGCTCGACGACGGGGTTGTCGCTGCCGTCGTCGGCGTCATCGCCGCCGTCGTGATCACCGCCGCCGCCGCCACCACCACCACCACCACCGCATGCGGCGAGCCAGATCGCGAGCGGAGCGGCGGCGCGGACGAGTCTCATCCCGTGACCCTATCAGATGCTCGGCCGGGCACGCGATGGCGGCGCGCGAGGCTCGGCCGTCTTCTCACTCGTCTCGCCCCGGGTCGATACGAGCCTCTTGCCATGTCGCCCGGGGGCCACGGCGAGGCGAGCGAACGCATCTCGACGGCGCCGGTGTGCATGTCGACCGCGTCGGGGCGCGGTCCGTGTCAGACGGACGGGTCCGCGCTGCTGCCGAGCGCCTTTCCGACCATCTCGATCAGGCGCTGGAATCCCATGGCGGTGCCGAACGCACCGAGCCGACGCAGCTCCTCCGTCCGCTCCTGCCCCGAGGCACCGGCGAAGACGATGAACGGCACGTCGATCTGGCGGTCCCTGAGCTCCTTGAGCAGCGTCCGTCCGGCGAGCGGATCCCCTCTGCGATTCATGTCGGAGATGACGAGGGCGTACGCGTTCCGGTTGGCCTCGGTCTTCGCGAGCGCGTCCTCGGTCGATTCGCTCAGGTCGAAGTCCACCCCGTAGAGCTTCGTGAGCAGTGTCTGCACGGAGACGTTGTTTCGCGGGTTGTCGTCCACCCACAGGACGCGCCGCCCCGTGCGCGCCGGCGTCGGGGCATTCGCGACCGTCCTCAACACGTCCGCCTCCGTCCTCTTCTCGGCGGCCGCGACCGCCTTGCGTATGCGCGCGCGGAGATCAGCCTCCTTGAACAGACGCTCCAGATTGAGACGCGTCCAGAGGTAGCCGGCGAAGAAACCGGCGAGGGCGAAGTACACCACCAGCGCTCCGGCGAAGACGGCGCTCGAGGCGAAACCGCCGACCCCCGGGGCCAGATATTCGCCCATCTCCTGGAGAGAGCCGGGGATGTTGGCCAGCTGTGTGAGCCCCACCCCGACCAGAATCTTGGCGAGCCAGTCCGAGATCTGTTCGAGATTGGTGTTGGGCTGGTAGGGCGCGTCCCCCTCCCCCGCCCTCTCGTCCCTCTCGCGCTCCGTTCGATCGGTGGTTCCGGCGGCCGCGCTGCGCCCCTGCTGCAGCGAGCGCGGGATGCCGAACAGGAAGCCGGTCAGAGCGCCGACCAGCAGCGACGCCGCCGCGACGGCCAGGGTGGCGGCGAGCGCGGAGGCCATCGCCGCGATCGACCTGGCCTGCAGGCAATAGGCGAGACAGACGGCGACGCCGAGCACCAGCGCGCACACGAAAGCCCGCTGCGAACCGGCGTCCTGATCGGGCGGGTCAGCTGGCCCACCCGCCCGGGACGCATCGGCCATGCTGCGCATCGCCGGCTCCGCACGATCAGCGCGTCGCCCCAGTTTCCGAAAAAAGTCCACGACTCCCTCCCGTCGTCAGGGCATGGAACGGCCAGCCGCGCGCATAGTGTACCGTCCGCCGCGGTCCCTCGATCGGCGCACAGCATCGCGAAGCGCCGCGCCTCTTGCCCATGGCCGCATGGTGATGCAGCGCCCTCGCGCGGCCTATCGCGCCATCGACCGCCGAGCACGGGCGCCGGCGACGAGAGGCCGGGAGGGCCATCCCGGTCACCGGCGCTTCGCCGCGCTCGCCTTGCGCGCGCGATAGGCAGCGACGGCGGCGCGGTTGCCGCAGCCGGAGTCGCAGAACCGCCTCGACCGGTTCTTCGTGAGATCGACCAGCACGTGGTCACAGCCGGGAAACTCGCAGGTCCGCAGCCGGCCGAGCTCCTTGGTCCGCACCACGTCGAGGATGCCCATCGCCGCCTCGACCGCCATGCGGGTCGCGAGCGGTGCGTCGGGCGAGGTGGCGTGCATGTGATAGTCCCAGCCGTCGTGCTTGACGAGCTGCGGCAGCGCGTGGCCCTCGCGCAAGAGCTCGTTGACCAGGTCGACGACCTCGCGCTCGCGCAGCTCCCAGAACCGCCGGAGTCGCGGGCGCAAGGCGCGCACGGCGCGCAGCTCGGCGTCGTCGCGGTCGCGCTTGCCGGTCCAGCCCTGCGCCCTGACGAACGCATCGAGCGCCGCGAGGTCGGGCAGACCCTCGACGGCGCCGGCGGTGTTGACCAGCGCCGCCGCACAGCCGAGCGCGTCTTCCGTGTCATGGGCAAAAATCAACTTGACTCCTGACAGGGCGGAGGGTACACGTAATTAGCATAACCCAGCTTTGACCATGTCAACCAGCAATCCACAGCTTCAGTTCCGCACGCGGGCCCGCCTCGGGGTCGGTCTCGCTCTGTTCTCGGCGGCGTGCTTCAGCACCGCCGGCTCCTTCGCGCGGGCCCTGACCGACGCGGGATGGTCGACCGGGGCCGAGGTGTTCGTCCGGGTCGCGACGGCCGCGGCGATCCTCGCCATCCCGGCGGTCCTCGCCCTGCGCGGCCGCTGGGCCGCGCTGCGCCGCAACGCCAGGTCGATCGTCCTCTACGGGGTCGTCACGGTCGCGCTGTGCCAGCTCTGCTACTTCAAGGCGGTCGAGCACCTCTCGGTCGGCGTCGCGCTCCTGCTCGAATACCTGGGCATCGTGCTCATCGTCGGCTGGATGTGGATCCGCCACGGCCAGCGGCCGCGCCGGTTGACCGCGCTCGGCTCGATCGCGGCGCTCCTCGGTCTCGTGCTGGTGATCGACGTGCTGGGCGGCGCCCGGCTCGACCCGATCGGTGTCCTGGCAGCGCTCGGCGCCGCCGTCGGGCTCGCCACCTACTTCGTGCTGTCGTCGAGCGCGAGCGACGAGCTGCCGCCGGTGGCCCTGGCAGCGGCGGGGCTGTCGGTCGGAGCCATCGCGATCCTGGCGCTCGGCCTGGTCGGCGCCCTGCCGGTGCATTTCGGCGCCGGTGTGGTGACATTCGCCGGAGCTCGGGTGAGCTGGGTCGTCCCGGTCGGCGGCATGTCGGTGGTCGCCTGCGCGATCGCGTACGTCGCCGGCATCGGCGCGGTGCGCAGGCTCGGACCGACGCTCGGATCGTTCATCGGCCTCACCGAGGTCATCTTCGCGGTGCTGTTCGCGTGGGCGTTCCTCGGCCAGCTGCCCACCGCGCTGCAGCTGGTCGGCGGCGCGCTGATCGTCGGCGGCGTCGCGCTGGTCCGCGCCGACGAGCTGGGCCGCGAGCCCCCTCGCGCGCCCACCCGGTCGGACGCCGTCGCCGGACGCGACGACACGCGCCTCCCGCGCGCGGCGTAGTCCCCGGCGTCTCCCCGCGATCGGACTTGCCGGCGCTCGCGCTCCCGGCGACCGCGATGCACCGATCTTGACAAGACGGACCGCTCCGATTTCCGATGGACGCCGAGGGGAGGCACATGACGCGAAGACCTCGGCTCCGACAGGGCTCGATCCTCCGGCGAGACGCATCGCGACTGTTCGTGATGGCGGCGGCCGGCCTTCTCTTCCCGCACCGCGCTGCGCACGCCGGCGACCAGCTCCCGGATGGCTCGTTCCAGTCCGGCAAGGGGGCCTGGTTCGCCTATGGCGTCGCGTCGGGTCCCGATCTGGTCGGCGGCGCTCTCTGCGTGACGACCAAGGAGCGCACGGTGAACCCGTGGGATGCGGCCATCGGCCGCAACGACGTTCCCATCCAGAAAGGCGAGGGCTACCGCCTGACGTTCCGGGCCAGGGCATCCCGCGACGTCGTCCCCAACGCGAACTTCCAGCACGCCTCCGGCGGCTACGAGGTGATCGCCGGCGGCACTCCGTCCGTCACGACCAGCTGGAAGACCTTCACCTTCCAGGGCGCCGCGCCCGCCCGGTTCGCCGACGGCCAGGTGGTCTTCCAGATAGGCGGCAAGGGCGCCTTCACGTTCTGCATCGACGACGTCAGGCTCGAGGGCGGGGTGGCTCCGCCCCGCTACGTGCCCGAGACGGGGCCCCGGGTGCGCGTCAACCAGGTCGGCTATCTGCCTCGCGGTCCCAAGGGCGCGACCCTGGTCACCGACGGGCGACGCCCGCTCGCGTGGGAGCTGGTCGACGCCACCGGCCGGGTGGTGTCGCGCGGGATGACCAGGCCGCGCGGCGTGGATCCGACCTCGGGGCAGAACGTGCACACGATCGACTTCACCGGCTACACGACGCGCGGCGTGGGGCTCACCCTGAAGGCGGACCGCGAGACCAGCCATCCCTTCGACATCGCCGCCGACGCATACGAGCGCCTGCGCGTGGACGCCAAGACGTACTTCTACACCAACCGCAGCGGCATCGAGATCCGCGACTCCCTGGTCCCCGGGTACGGACGCAAGGCCGGCCACGTCGGCGTCGCCCCCAACAAGGGCGACACCGCGGTCTCCTGTCAGGCGCCGCGCGACTTCATGAAGAACTGGACGTGCGGGCGCGGTTTCGTCCGGAACGTGACCGGCGGCTGGTACGACGCGGGCGACCACGGGCGCTACGTCGTCAACGGCGGGATCGCGGCGGCGCAGCTGATGGGCGAGTACGAGCGCAGCCTCACCGCCCGGACCGCCGACAAGGGCGCGCTTGCCGACGGAACGCTCCGCATACCCGAGAGCAAGAACGGCGTGCCCGACGTCCTCGACGAGGCGCGCTGGGAGCTCGAGTGGATGCTGCGCATGCAGGTGCCCGCGGGCGCGACCGACCCCGCCATCGCGCCGTACGCGGGGATGGCCTTTCACAAGGTGCAGGACGACGCCTGGACGGGCCTGCCTCTCGCGCCCGCCGCCGACGACAAGCCGCGCGAGCTCCACCGTCCGTCCACGGCAGCCACGCTCGACCTGGCGGCGGCGGCGGCGCAGGGCGCGCGCCTGTTCGCCCCGTTCGATCGGGCCTTCTCCGCCAGGCTGCTCGCGGCGGCCCGGACGGCGTACGCCGCCGCCAGGCGAGTCCCCGATCTCCACGCTCCCGCGGCCGACGGTGCGTCCGGCGGTGGCCCCTACGACGACGCGGACGTGAAGGACGAGTTCTACTGGGCGGCGGCCGAGCTCTACCTCACCACCGGCGAGTCGCCCTTCCGCGACGCGATCATGGCCTCTCCGCTGCGCACGCGCGGCCTCTTCCCGGTGGACGGCTTCTCCTGGAACACGCCGGGCGCGCTGGGCCAGCTCGACCTCGCGACGGTTCCCAGCCGGCTCCCCGCGCGGGGCGAGATCCGCGCCACCGTGCTCGCGGCGGCGGACGCCATCGCCGCGGTGCAGAAGCGGCAGCCCTACGCGCAGCCCTACGGCCCTGCCAACCGGAGCTGGACCTGGGGATCGAACAGCCAGATCCTCGACAACATCGTCGTTCTCGCCGTCGCCCACGACATCAGCGGCGCGGTCAAGTACCGCGACGCGGCGCTGGCCGGCCTGGACTACCTCTTCGGCCGCAACGCCCTCGGGATCTCGTACGTCACCGGCTACGGAGACCTGACCGCGAAGAACCAGCACAGCCGGATGTATGCCCACCAGCTGGATCCCAAGCTGCCCCATCCGCCGCCTGGCTCGATCGCGGGCGGCCCGAACTCCTCGATCCAGGACCCGGTCGCGCAGCAGAAGCTGAAGGGATGCCTGCCGCAGCTCTGCTACATCGACGACATCCAGTCATGGTCCACCAACGAGATCGCGATCAACTGGAACTCGGCGCTCTCGTGGGTGGCGTCCTGGGTCGCCGACCTCGACGACGGGGACGACGTCCGCCGCTGAGGTCCCGCGGCGGCGCGTCAGCCGCCGGCCGCCGGCGATGCCGGCGACGGGAGGCCGTGACCCTCCCGCGCCAGGTACACGATCGACGTGGCCGACCCGTCGTCGTGCTGGACCGTGTGGACCAGCGCCTGCGGGAGAAGCAGGCCGACGGACAGGGTGAAGTGATGCTCGAAGAGCATGCGCGCCCTGGCGTCGGGGTTGACGACCCGCACGCGACAGAGGGTCGCCCGGCAATCCATGTCCATCACCCTGGTCGCCTTCAGGACCTCGCGCGAGACGGCGCTCGCGATGAGATCGCGCGCCTTGCTCGACCAGGCCGGATCGGCCGGTTCCGCGCGCAGAGCGGCCTCGCTGGCCTCGGCCTGGGCGCGGACGCGCTCGTCGCTCTCGGCGATGAGCCGCCGGCGTTCGACCTCGTCGACCGGCGTGGCGTCCGACTCATGTCGCGGCTCGTCCGCGCCGCGGAGCCGCGCGGCCATGACCTCGCGGCGGAGGAGCGCGACCTCCCGCCGCAGCGCGCCCGACTCGTCGGCCCCCCCTTGCGATGCGGCCGGCATGGAGGCGTCGGGCCTGGCCTGCGCGGCCCTGGCCTGTCCGGGCGCGGAGCGCCTGGCCCCGCTGGCCAGCGCGGCGAGGAGAGCGCCGACCATGAGGACGGCGGATCCGAGGAGCAAGCGCGTGCGGCGTCGTGATGTCATGGCGAGGTCCGGTCCTCCGACTAGTTGTAGTCGTCCGTGTCGATCGCCTCGCCCACGATGTACTTGAAGATGTAGCTGCTGGGCGGCAGGTAGCAGCTGATGGTGAAGGTGCCGTCGAAGCCGACCTGGCTGGGCGACAGCGAGAAGTAGAGGTTGGTCGGCACCGTGCTGTACGTGTAGCGGGCGACGCTGGCGATGAGGCCGCCGCTCGAGTTGTAGCTGTTGAAGTTGCACTGCAGCAGGCCGCCGTTGCTCTGCACGGTCACGCCGGCGTCGATCGTGGAGGCGTAGGAGCTGTCGCGCACGACCGGGCACGTGATGCTGTCGACCCCGCCGAAGTTGTAGAAGTAGTTGGCGGTGTAGTTCGAGCTGCTGCTCCCGAAGAACGGCTGGCACTGACCGCCGGCGTGGTGCTTGTAGTCCCAGGTGTCGGCGAGGCTGGTGCCGCCGATTCCGAGCAGCGCGGTGACGATGAGAGCGAGATGCGGCTTCTTGAGATTCATTGTCGATGTCCCCTCCCCAGGGATACCGGCATCCAGAGCAAGGCCCGCGCCACGCCCAAGTCCGCGTGTCCGCGCTCCGTGCACGACGAGCGGACCGACCGCGCGCACGATTCGTGCGCGCCACCCGGCGCGGCCGGGCGGCACCGGCACCTTGATCAGCAGGGTCGCAGAATCCGCTGGCCGTGGCGGCGTCGAGCCACCGGAACCCTTCAGTTGACCCTTCGCGCGCGACATGTAGAATGACGACCACTTCTCACAGGAGGCTAGCGATGCGTGCAAAACAGCTGAACCCGTCGAGCCTCCGTACCGTCGTTCTGTAGTCGACGAGGACCGATCAGGAGCGAGCCGTCGTCGGGGCGGCTCAAGGATGGCCAGGCTGCTGGCCCTCCTGATGTTGCGCGTCTCTGCGTGACCCGGGCCGGAGGCTGCTTCGAGTATCGAACAGTCTGCGAGCGCGCGGCCTTGCCGCGCCTCGGGAGAACGCATGACCGTGGAACAGGAATGCCACGCGCGACGTGACCTCGCGCGCGGTGGAGGACATGTCCACTCGAAGGAGGCCCTGTGAGCCTGCCCCCGTTGATCCCGCGCGCTCTGCTGTTCGGCGATCCCGAGATCCGCTTTCCCAGGATCTCACCCGATGGCACGCAGCTCGCTTACCTCGCGCCGCATCGCGGTGCGCTGAGCATCTGGGTCCGGGCGATCGACGCGCCCGGCGACCGCGCCGGCGATCGCGTCATCGCGCATGACCCCGCGCGCGGCATCCGGTGGTTCTGCTGGCAAGGTGACAGCTGCGGCGTCCTGTATTTGCAGGATCGCCTCGGTGACGAGCACTATCACCTGTTCCAGGCCGGCCTCGACGGCGAGCCGGCCCGCGATCTGACGCCCGGCGAGCAGGTCACGGTCCTGAACGTCGTCGTCGAGCCGCGATCGCCGGGCGAGGTGCTGGTGATGACCAACCAGCGCGACCCGAGCGCGTTCGACGTCCACCGCATCGATCTCGCCGCCGGGACATCGCAGCTCGACACCCTCAATCCCGGCGGGGTCGACCTGTGGCTCAGCGATGATCGGCTGGTCGTGCGCGCGGCCCGGGTGCGCCGCGACGACGGCGGCTCGACCATTCTCGTGCGCGACGACGACGCCGCGCCGTGGCGGGTGCTCGACGAGATCGACGGCGACGACGGCGCTCCGCAGCTCGTGTCGCTGTCGCCCGCCGGCGACGGCATGTACGTGATCACGGCCAAGGGGGCCGAGGCCGAGCGCCTGGTCCGCTACGACCTCGCGACCGGGGCGACGACCCTGGTGGCCGCGGATCCGCGCCACGACGTCAAGTACGTCGACCTCGACCCGGCGACGCGCGAGGTCCTCGCCGTCGCGATCCTGCGCGATCGCCTCGAGTGGACCGCGGTCGATCCCGCATTCGCCGACGACCTGGCCGCGATGAGCGCGCTGCATCCAGGCGACCTCGGGATCGTCAGCGCGTCGGCCGATGGCGCCACGCTGATCGCGAACTACTTCAGCGACGTCCGCCCGATCGCCTACTGCACCTACGATCGACGGACCCGCCGCGGCCACCTGATGTTCTACATCCAGCCTGCGCTGCTGGACCACACCCTGGCGCCGATGCAGCCGATCGAGCTGCCCGCGCGCGATGGGCTGGCCCTGTCCGGGTACCTGACGCTGCCGGTTGGTCTGCCCGCGCGGCATTTACCGACGGTGCTGTACGTGCACGGCGGCCCGTGGTTCCGCGATCGGTGGGGGCTCGAGCCGGACGTGCAGTGGCTGGCCAACCGCGGCTACGCTGTGCTCCAGGTCAACTTCCGCGGCTCGACGGGCTACGGCAAGGCGTTCGTCAACGCCGGCGATCGCGAGTGGGCAGGCGCCATGCGCACCGATCTGCTCGACGCACGCGACTGGGCGATCGCCAGCGGCTACGCCGACCCGAGGCGGTTCGCGATCATGGGCGCCAGCTATGGCGGCTATGCCGTCCTCACCGCGCTGGCGTTCACACCCGACGCCTTCTGCTGCGGGGTCGACATCGTCGGCCCATCGAACCTCGCCACGATGCTCCAGTCGGTCCCGCCCTACTGGAAGACGCTGCGCGCGACGTTTGCGCGCCGGATGGGCGACGATCCCGAGCTGCTCGCGGCGCACTCACCGCTGCCGCGCGCCGCCGCGATCCGCGCACCGCTCTTGATCGGCCACGGCGCCAACGACCCGCGCGTCCTGCGCCAGGAGAGCGACCAGCTCGTGGCCAGCCTGCGCGACAATGGAATCCCGGTCCGCTACATCGTATTCGACGACGAGGGCCACGGCTTCATGCGCCCCGCCAACGCGCTGCGGTTCCACGCCGAGGCCGAGGCGTTCCTCGCCGAGCACCTCGGCGGTCGCGCCGAGCCGCGCCACCCCGACGAGGAGATCGAGCCCTTCCTGCGCTGACCGCACGATGCCGCAGCTGTCGTGTCTCAGCGCGGGACCTGCCAGATGGCGACGGCGCGCGCGCATGCCGCCGCCACGCGCGCGCCGTCGGGGGAGAATGCCAGCGCGCTGCACCTGTCCGGCGCCGGCAGCATCGCGATCTCGCGTCCGTCGGGCAGCGACCACAGGGCGAGCGGCCCGTTCTCGCCGGCCGCTGCCACCAGCGAGCCGGTCGGCGAGAACGCGATCGCCGTGATCGCACGCCCGCGGCGGGGCAGCAGGCGCTCCTTGCCGCCGAGGATCGGAAACACGTGCGCGGCGGAGTCGATGTCGCCTGCGGCCACGGCGCTGCCATCCGGTGCGATGGCGAGCGCGGCGCCAAGCCGCGGGGCGGACCCGATCTCGTCCTCGCCCGACCGGGACAGCGGCCAGGCGGCCTCCCGCTTCGCGCCGGGGACCGACCACACCGACAGCTCGGCCTCGGCTGGCGTGTCGTTGGCCAGCAGCGCGGCCAGTCGCCGGCCGTCGCTCGAGAAGGCGACCTGCAGCCGGAAGCCGGAGTCGTACGGCAGCGCGTCGCCGCCGCGCGGCGCCATCGACGCCACGCGCTTGCCGCTGGCGATGTCGAAGAGCTGGATGTCGGGCGCGTCCTCCGGCTGCGCATAGCTCACGGCCAGGAGCCGCCCGTCGGGCGACAGCGCCACCGAGCTCGCCCAGAGATCGCCAAACGCGCGCACGGTGGAGCGATCGGCCAGGCGCAGCACCGTCACGGTCGTATCGGCGGCGTATGCCAGGAGCCCGGCCCGCGGCGCCAGGGCGGCGCGCCCGCCGCCCGCCGCGACCACCTGACCCAGCAGCTTTCCGGTCGCGGCGTCGTATTCGGCGATCCCGCGCGCGCTCCCCAGCTCATCCTTGCCGACCAGGAGGGAGGTCGGCGAGCGAAACGCCACCCACGTGGCGTCGGAGTCGAGCGCGATGTCGAGCCGGGCCCGCGGCCGCGCACCGGCGGGCGCCGGCCGGGCGCGGGATGCGGGCGGAGCGCCCGGCGGAGGCGCCGGCTCACCGCCGCACGCCAGCGCCGTCGCGGCCACGATGACGATCGTCCTGCCAGCCGTGATCATCGCGCCAGAATACCGGACCGGACCGATGAGGAGGGGATGACTGGGCGCGGCGGCAGCTCGTCCAGCCCGGGCTCGCGCGGGTCACGCGCACGTGCACATACGATCGCGCGGGTCTCGGCTACAGCGAGCCGCGCGCCTCGCCGTCCGATGCCGACGCGGTTGCCGGCGACCTCCACGCGCTCATCGCGCAAGCTGGGATCGGCGGGGCCGCTCGTCCTGCTGGCTCAGTCCGCCGGCGCACTGTACGCGCGAGACAGGACGATGACGACCCCTGGACATCCGCCCGCGCAGGGTCGCCCCGGACGGTCACGGGCCGGCTCGGCGCCCGGCTCGACCGCCGATCACTTCTTGGCGCTGAAGTGGCGCGCGGAATGCCTCGGGCGGGTGGCGGCCGACCTCTTCGCCCGGGTGGGGCGGCTCGTCCACTTGCTGGCGTGGGGTCGCGCGGTCGCGATGATCTCGCCGTCCTCGATCAGGTGCTCGACGACGCCCTTGGCGCCCGCGAAGTTGCTGGCGCCGACCGTGGTGTAGGCGCCGGTCTGCCCGAACAGCACGAGGTCGCCGATGCTGGCGCCGGCGATGTCGGCGCGCTCGCACAGGACCTCGTTCGAGGAGGCGCTCTTGCCGACCAGCTTGGGGGAGCCGGCGTGCGCGGCGGCGGCCGAGCGGCCGACGTGGACGACCGAGACCGGGAACGAGTACGGGACGATGATGTCGCGCGAGGCCGAGTAGCGCGAGTCGTCGAGCACAAGGACCTCCTGACCGGCGCGCTCCTTGCGCGCCATGACGCGGGTGACCAGGAGGCCGCCGGGGCCGCACAGGAAGCGGCCGGGCTCGATCACGAGGCGGACGGCCGGCCAGCGGGCGAAGAGCCGATCGAGCGCGGGTCGCAGGGCGGCCGCGATCTCGTCGATGGTGGGGACCCGGAAGCCGTCGGCGCTCGCGTACTGGATCGGAAAGCCGCCGCCGAGGTCGAAGAAGTCGAGCTCGAGCGCGTGGTCGATCGCGAAGTCGACCATGCGACCGGCGCACAGCGCCCACGACTCGAGATCGGTGTTCTGGCTGGCCAGGTGGGTGTGCAGTCCGTTCACCGTGACGGCCGGGTTCGAGCGCACGCGCGCGAGCGCCGCCGCCGCCTCGCCGACCGTGAAGCCCTTGCAGCTCCGCAGCGGCGAGTAGAAGGTCTGGTTGCCGTCCTTGTCGCGCGGGGCGAGCTCGGTGTCTAGGCGGATCCCGATCCGCGCGCTGCGCCGCCGCTCGGCGCAGTGGTGCGCGACGAGGTCGAGCTGGACCATCGAGTCGATCGAGAGGTGGACCCGCCCGGTGAGGAGGCGGGGCAGCGCCGTCGCCTCGAGGCCGGGCTCGGTATAGTAGATGATCGCGTCGCCGCAGCCCGCCGCGTCGGCCTCGGCGACGTGCGTCATCGAGGTCATGTGCAGGTTGCCCTCGAGGCGCGCGAAGTAGTGCTCGCCGATGATCGGGCTCGCCGTCTTCCACGAGAAGGCGATCGTCACGTCGCGGCCGATCGCGCGGAAGGCGCCGCGGAGCGCGGCGTGCTGCTCGGCGAGGGCGTGCGCGCTGTGGAGCAGAACCGGCGTCTGGCGGAGCTCCAGGAGGTCGATGCCGGCGAACCTCCTCCTGGTCGCAATCTTCGCGTTCGTCGCGTTCGTCGCGTTCGTCGTCGTGTTCATCGTCGTCGTCGTCGTCATCGGTCCACCCTTCTCCGTCGCTGGGCCCTGGCCGGGAGAGAACTCGCTCGTGGGCCGGCTAGACATGGCAGCTCACCAGGGCGCCGGCCCGGACGAGCTGGCGCCGCAGCGGCTCGGCGCGCGCGGCCACCCACGCCGCGATGTCACCCCAGCGCGCCAGCAGCTCGGCATAGCGCTCGATGCTGGCGCCGGTCGCGGCGACCACCGCGCGCGGGCCGGTCGCGCGATAGCGCGCGGCCACGCGCCGGTACTCGTCGACGCCGGTCGCGTCGAGCGCCTCGACCAGCGGCTCGAAGGTCGCGGCCCGCTCGTCCAGCGCGGCGGTCTCGTGGGCCTCGCGCAGACAGCGGACCAGCTCGCGGCGCACGCTGTCGTCGTCGGGCTCGGCGTGCTCCGCGCACCAGGCCTCGAGCCGCCGCCAGCCGCGCGAGTACACGTTGACGGCGTCGCCGTTGTCGATCATGGCGGTCCAGTAGCGGGCGAGCCCCTCGCGGTCGAGGCGGTCGCCGGCCTGGTCGTGGTCGATGTGGAGGCCGTGCACGACCATGCCGAGGCCGCGGGCCTGCGCCCCGCTGAACGGACAGCAGTCGGTGCCGATCTGCAGCTCGACCGGCGAGCTCGGGATGCAGCGATAGACCGGGTCGGTGAAGGCGACGTTGCCGGGCGACGCGTAGTCGGGCGACCTGAGCCCGACGCGGACCCGGCGGTCGGGTTGCACGGTGCGCGCGCGAAACATCTCGGTGAGCGGGTCGCGGTCGGCCGCCTCGAAGCCCTCCGACATCACCCCCCAGGACCTCAGGACGGCGCGCAGGAAGCGCTCGTTGCGCATGCAATCGTCGAAGCGCAAGTCGGGGTCGCCAAGGCAGGTCGCCCCGGTGACGTCGACGGTGACGCCCTCGAACGGACGGCCGAGCAGCTCGACCTCGACCGCGATCGGCGCCGCGCCGGCGAGCGCCGCCATGTCGCTGTCGCGGCGGTGGAAGCGATCGACGCCGAGGATGCGGCCGATCAGGTACAAGAGATTGAAGACGCGCCCGTAGGCGAGAGGCTCGCCGATGAGCAGCGTGACGTCGAGCGCGAGGGCGGACGCGATCGCGCCGGCCAGCTCGGCCTGGAACGACCTCGGCACGAACCACACCGGCGCGCGCGCCGCAGCGCCCGCGGCGGCGCAGCGGGCGCGGTTCTCGGCGCGGATCGCGCCCTCGCGGGCGTCGTCGACGATGACCAGCGGGACCGGTCGTCCCACCAGCGCGCTGGCCACGCGGGCCTCGGCGATCGCGCTGTCCATCGGTCGCGAGGGCAAGAGGCGGTGCGTGGGGATGAACAGCGCGTGCGATGCATCGGCCATGTTACCTCCGGTGTGACGGGCAGCCGATCGTCGGTGTTCCACCCGCGCGCGCGAGGCGGCTTGATCGGTGCGCGCGGCGTCGTGCAGGATGCCCGGAATGCGCGCAGGCCACACGGGCGGTGACGGCCGACCGCCGACGCTGAAGATCCTCGTCGCGCTGGCCTGGCCGGTGATCGTCTCGCGCGCCACCGACGCCGTCATGGGTTTCATCGACGCGCTCATGACGGCCCCGCTCGGCGAGGACGCGCTGGCCGCGACCACCACCGGCGCGACCAACGCGTTCACGCTGGCGATCTTTCCCATGGGGGTCGCCTTCATCGTGCAGAGCTTCGCGGCCCAGCTCGGCGGCCGGGGCGATCGCGCGGCGGCTCGCCGCTACGCCTGGTACGGGCTCGCCGTCGCCGCGCTCGCGGGGGTTCTGGCCATCGCCGCCATCCCGTTGGTCGCGCCCGCGCTCGGGCTGTTCGACTACTCGCCGTCGGTGCACGGCCTGATGACCGACTACATGGTGTGGCGCCTGGTCGGGCTCGGCGCCGCGGTCGGCGCGCAGGCGCTGGGCGACTGGTTCGGCGGTCTGGGCGACACTCGCCCCGCGCTCCGGGCCAGCCTGCTGGCGCTGGTCGCCAACGTGATCTTCAACTGGGTCCTGATCTACGGGAAGCTCGGCGCGCCCGCGCTCGGCGTGGCGGGCGCGGCGCTGTCGACCACGATCGGCAACTTCCTCGGCTTTGGCTACCTGATGCTCCGGTTCGCCCGGGTCGGCCGCGAGCCCGGCAGCTCCGGCCTGCGCGCGGCCGAGCTGTGGCGCATGCTGCGCTTCGGCCTGCCCAGCGGGGTCAACTGGTTCCTCGAGGTCTCGGCCTTCACGGTGTTCCTGAACCTCCTGGTCGCGCGGATGGGGACCGGCGTGCTCGCGGCGCTGAACGTCGTGGTCCAGCTCAACATGATCTCGACCATGCCGGCGCTGGCCTTCGCGTCGGCCGGGGCCATCCTGGTCGGGCAGGCCCTCGGGCGCGGCGAGGTCGCGCGCGTGCGCGCCGTCGTCCGGCTGACCTGCCGGGTCAATCTCGTCTGGCACGGCGTCGTGGCGCTCCTGTACCTCCTGGCCCCGTCGATCCTGATGGCGCCGTTCGCCCGGTCGGGCCCCGGCGGCGCAGGGCTGGTCGCGCTCGGCTCCACGCTGCTGGCCGTCAGCGCCGGCTGGCAGGTGTTCGAGGCCATCGCCAGCGCCTACGGCGAGTCGCTGCGCGCCGCCGGCGACACCGCGTGGTGCATGTGGGCGCGCTGCGCCCTGTCCTGGCTCGGGTTCCTCCCGATCTCCGCGCTGGTGCTGTATGCGCTCGATCTGGGCCCGACCGCGATGATGCTGTGCCTGCTGGTCCGCGTGGCCGCCCTGGCCGTCGTCCTGGTGCTCCGCTTCCGGGGCGGGCGCTGGCAGCACATCGACCTGACCGGCACCCGATCCGCCGCCGCCTGACCGACGGACGTCCGCGCTCATCGCGAGCCGCCCCCCGCGTCGATCGCGCGCGCCCGACCGTCATGCGCGACGATCGTGCGCGCGCCCGGCGGTCGGGCCTGGATCGCCACCACCGCGGTGGCCGTGGCCGCGTCCCACCACCAGCCGTCCTCCGACTCATTGGTGCCGCGCGGCGCGGGCCGCCCATCGATCGCCACGTGCCGCGGCGGCGCGGCGAGCCCGGTCAGCTCCACGCGGTAGCGCCGGCGCGCGGCCTGGGCGGGAAAGCGGCCGGTCGCGGGCTCGATTCTCAGCTCGGCCGGCCGCGCGCCGACACGCTCGCGGTAGACGAGGCGCGTCCGCGCGGACTCGCCGCGCGAGTATCCCGGGCCCTCACCGGCGTCCTCGTACAGCGCGAACGCGCCGTCGCCGCCGCAGAACACGCGGATGGTCAGCGGATCGGGCGCGGCGGCCGCAGCGATCCCGGCCGGCGCGAGCGGGAGGATGGCCCCGGCGCGCGCGAAGGCGGGTGCCCGGGCGAGCGGGACCGTCAGCCGCTCGACCGACGGCCCGCGGTGGACCTCGCCGGTGAAGAGATCGATCCACCGCCCGGGCGGGAACCAGACCGGCTGGATCGCCGGATCGCCCGGCGCGGCCACCGGGGCGATCAAGAGCTCGGATCCCAGCATGTACTGCCGGGGATGCTCGTACGCCGCCGGGTCGGCCGGACGGTCGAGGTACATCGCGCGGGCCATGGGCAGGCCGGTCCGGTGCGCCTCCTCGGCCACGGTGTAGAGGTAGGGCACCAGCATGCCGCGCAGCCGGAACCAGGCGCTCGCCATCGCTCCGATCCGATCGTCGAACTCCCAGGGCAAGCGCCGGCCGAGGCCGTGCAGCCGGAAGATCGGCTGGAACGTGCCCAGCTGGATCCAGCGCAGGTACATGTCGGGCGCGAGCTCGGGCGCGGCGGGGCCGCCGGCCAGGTGACTGCCGAGATCGTGCGTCACGTACGGCATGCCGGCGTTGCCCTCGCGGGCGGTGTACTCGGCGGCGAAGCCGAGCAGCGGCCACGTCGGATACGTGTCGCCGGTGAAGTGCACGGTCGACCGGTGCTCGACCCAGATGCCGCCCGGTGACTCGCCGGGGCCCGCCGGGCTCGCGCGGCCGCCCGCTCGCGACAGCACGAACCCGCGCCGGCCGCCGGCCTCGAGCCGGCGCGCGTAGCGGTGGTTGATCCACGCGTCGGGCGCGATGCCGTCCAGCGAGACCCGGCTGGCATCGCAGCACCAGTCGAGCCACCAGAAGTCGACCCCGGCTCGCTCGAACGGCCGGTGCAGGGCGAAGTAGGCCTCGAGCTGGGCCGGGTCGGCCCAGTCCCACGCGCCGCACGACTCGGTGCCCTTCTGCCACCACGGGCACTGACCGCGCGCCTCGAACAGTCGCACCGGGCCCATCCGGGCGCGCGCCGGATCGCGCCGGCGCACGCTCGGGTGCACGTTCAGCGCCACGTGGATGCCCTCGCGCTCGGTCCAGGCCAAAAATCCGGCCGGGTCGGGAAACAGCCGCGGGTTCCAGCCCCACCCGTTCCACGCGTCCGGCGCCTTGTAGTCGGTATCGACCACCAGCACGTCGAGCGGGATGCGCGCGGTGCGGAAGCGCGCGACCAGCGCGCGGAGGTCGCGCTCGCCGTAGGCCCGGTAGCGCGAGAACCAGATGCCGAAGGCCCAGCGCGGCAAGAGCGGCGCAGGACCGGTGAGTCGCGCCAGGTCGCCGAGCGCGCCGGCGTACGCGTCGCCGTAGGCGAACAGGTACTGATCGCGGTAGCTCGCCGCCGGTCGGGCCGGGCGCGGGCGCGGCCAGGCGCTGCCCCCGGCCCACAGCGGGGTGGCGGTGTCGTCGATGAGGGTCCAGCCGTCGCGCCCGAGGAGGCCGTCGAGCAGATCGACCTCGCCCTTCGCGAAGCCGAGGTCGCGGCGCCAGCCGCCCAGGTTGGCCGCCCGGTGGCCGGGCTGCGGCGTGCCGTCCCACGCGACCTGCGCCGGCTCGAGGGCGCCGCCGCGGGCCAGGAACAGGCGCAGGTTCGCCGGCGTGAAGCGGCCGCTGCCCTCGCGATAGCGCAGCAGGAAGGACGCGGTCCGGATCTCGCGCCAGCCGCCTGACACGCGCGTGGTGAAGTCGGCCATCGGCGCTCGATGCGCGGCGAAGAAGGTCGGGCGGTCCTCGAACGCGCCGCTCTCGCTGTACTCCAGGCGCACGAGGCGCGGCGAGAGGACGGTGAAGCGGGCCGGACCGTCCCGCACCACGGGCGAGCGGACCTCGACGGGGGCGCAGCCGACCAGGGCCGCGGCGACCGCGATGCTGGCGAGCGCCCGGCTCAAAGCATCCGCTCCAGCTCGAGCTCGTCGCGGATCGGGATGCCGCCCTCGCCGACCGGCGGGATGGTCGGCTTGAGCCGGCGCGAGATCTCGATCGCGCGCGGGTGCAGGGCGGCGAGCACGAAGCCGCGGCGCTGGTAGAAGCGCAGCGCGGCGAGGTTGTCGTTGGTCGTGATGAGCCACAGCCGGCGGATCCGGTCCGCGCCGAGCTGCCGGACCAGCTCGGTCACGAGCGCGGTGCCGACCCCGCGGCCGGCCGGGACCGCGTCGAGGCTGACGATCTCGCAGGCGTCGTCGTGCACCCGGTAGGTCAAGAGGCCCGCCCAGGCCGGCTCGCCCTCGGCCTCCGCGATCAGCGCGGGCAGCTCGTCGGCCGCATGCAAGGCGCCGCGGCTCACGACGATCGGCGCGCCCCAGTGCTCGGTCAGAAAGCGCGCGACCGCCGGCCGGTCGGCCGCGGCGGCCCGGCGGATCCGCACGCCGGTGGGCGCCTCGCTCGCTCGATCGGTCATCGCGCGGCCGCCTTGCGCCGGCGGATCGGCCCCGGGCGCGAGCCCGCGCGGGCCCGGCGCGCGCGCCCTGGCGCGAGGCTCATGACGCCGAAGTCGATCGCCTCCTCGAGGTCCTTGCCGAGCTCGGCCAGGCTGGCGCCGACCCGGCGCGCGATCGCCGCCAGGCTGCGCTTGCCGTCGATCTCGCACAGGAAGCGCCGCCAGGCCACCTTTTCGGGATCGAGCACGAACTCGATCCGATCGCCCACCAGCACGACGACCTCGCCCGCGTCGCCGCGATCCACCCGCAGGGCGATCGCGACGTCCGGGCGCAAGGACGGGATGTCGGTCGGCTCGATCGCGCGGCGCAGGGCGAGCCGCCGCCACAGCGCCGGCTCGGCGCGCTCCCAGTTCTCGATCTCGATGGCCGGCTCGATGGCCGGCAGCGGGCGGTCGCGCCCGGGCACCGCGACGTCGAGCGTCCGGGCCATGCGCGCGAGCAGGCCCAGGTTGACCAGGCGCAGGAGCACGGTGGCGTTCAGCGCCTCGGGGTCGCGCGTCGCGTCGTCGATGGCGCGCTCGAGCGCGGCGAGATCGACGACCCGGCCCTCGCCGGCGAGCGGCGCGAACGCCTCCTCCGCGAGCCTCTTGCGGCCGGCGCGCAAGAGCCGCAGCATCATCCGGTTGGTGTAGCGCAGCCCGTCGCCGTGGAAGAAGGGCACCTTGGGTCGGAGCCGGAGCGCGCGCGGCAGCAGGCCGCGGACCGCCTCGCGGAGGATGCGCTTGTCGGCGAACAGGTCAGCGCGGAGCGCGGGCGACACCCGGCCGGTGAGCTCGACCAGCCGGTGATCGAGGAAGGGCACCCGGTTCTCGATGCTCAGGCCGGCCGCGGTGCGGTCCTCGTGCCACAGGTTGTACATCTCCAGGTCGCGCATCTTGGTGCGCACGTAGTGATCCCAGCCCGACGCGCCCGGGCTCTCGTGAGCGCGACCGTCGCCGGCGGCCGCCAGGAACTCGCGCGCGAACACGCGGCGCTCCAGCTGGCCCTCCCAGGCGGCCGGACCGGGGCCCGGGCCCCGGATCAGCCGGCGTCGATCGAGCGCGTCGATCGCGGCGAGGAAGTCGGCCCAGCCGGTCCGGCCGGCCGACCCCAGCACGGTGCTGTAGCCGCCGTTGAACTCGTCGCTGCCCTGCCCGCTGAGCATCACCTTGAGGCCCGGCCGGGTCGCCCGGGCGTGGCGGTGCAGCTCGTGCTTGTACAGCTGCTCGGGGCCGCAATAGGGCGTCTCGCACAGCCAGAGCAGGCGCTTCCACTCGTCGGGCCCGAGCCGGCGATCGTGCCAGCAGAACAGGACCTGGTGGACCGGCAGGCCGAGCCGCTCCGCCGCCATGGTGGCGTGGCGCGCGTCCTGATTGAGGAGCGTGCTCGGGCTGACCACGGTGAAGGCATGCAGCTGCTGATGGCGTGCGGCGAGCGCGGCGATGGCGATCGAGTCGATCCCGCCGCTGAGGAACAGCCCGACCTCGACGTCGCTCATCAGGCAGCGCTCGACCGAGTCGGCCAGGAGCTCGCCGTACTCGCGGACCAGCGCGGCGCGATCGGAGCCGGCGCCGGCCTCGTGCGCGGCCGGCATCGACCAGTAGCGCCGCTCGGCGATCGCCCCGGTCGCGAGGTCGACCTCGAGGCGATGCGCCGCGGGCAGCGGGTGGATGCCGCGGAAGAACGAGCCCGGCGGCGAGAGGTCGGTGGCCGGATCGGCGCCTAGCCAGGGGTCGGCGAGGGCCGCCTGCCAGTCGAGCTCGCGCGGACACGCCGGATGGCGCAGGAGCGCCTTGAGCTCCGACCCGAACAGGAGGAGCCCCTCGCTCACGGCGTAGAACAGCGGCTTGATGCCGAACCGGTCGCGCACCAGGTGAAGCCGCTTGCCGGGCTGATCGAGCAGCGCGGCGGCGTACATCCCGATGAGGTCGTCGCACAGCGCGATGCCGCGGTCCTCGTAGAGATGGGGCAAAACCTCGCAGTCCGAGGCGGAGCGCAGCTGGTGGCGCCCGCCCAGCTGAGCGCGCAGGTCGGCGTGGTTGTAGATCTCGCCGTTGGCGATCGCGACCACGCTGCGGTCCTCGCTGAACACCGGCTGGCGGCCGCCCTCGACATCGACGATCGAGAGCCGGCAGAAGCCCAGGGCCACCGTCGGCGTCAGGTGAAGCTGGACGTCGTCGGGGCCGCGATGGGCGATCTCGGCGAGCATCGCCCGGACCAGGGCTCCGGTGTCCGGCGGCAGCGTGCGGCCGCCCGTGGCCGCGATGCCTACCAGGCCGCACACGGTGGAGCTCCGGTTCGCCCGTCGGTGCTAGAGACGGGTGAGCTGGCGAAAGACGACGTTGGCAACTTGGAACAGCTCGTGATCGGTTGAGTGACGGGAGAAGACCTGTTCGAGCTCGAGCAGGCCGAGGTCGGCCGGCAGGCGCTCGAGCAGCGCGGCCAGCTGGCGGCGGGCGATCGCCGCGCGTCCCGGATCTTCGGCGCCGCAGCCGTCGGCCAGCCGGCGCCACTCCGGCAAGACCGCCAGACGCGCGCGGAACTCGGCGAGCACCAGGTCGAGCCAGGTCGGCTGGCTGAACGTGATGTTCAGCGACATCGAGTGATCGCTCGCCGCGGCGGTGGTGTGCCAGGTGCCGCGCGGCAGGAACAGCAGGGTGCCGGGCCGCAGCACGACGCGCTCGGCGCCGGGCGGCATCTCGCGGATCACCTCGCCCTGCCACGCGGCGGCCAGCTCGGGCGACATGAACGGCTCGTCCAGGTCGTGGTGCTCGAGCGGGTCGACCACGTGGCGGTTCGGCGCGATCAGCCACTCCTTCTCGCCCTGCAGGTGGAGCACGAAGTTTGCGTAGGCATCGAAGTGAGGCTTGAAGCCGCCGCCGCGGGCCGA
>DATFRY010000023.1:0-26152 GCA_035262925.1 Kofleriaceae bacterium
CAGAATGGGAAGATGCGCGCGCGGGCTGCTCTTCGTGCTCTGGCCATCCTGCTCGCCGCCGCGGGGGCCGCCGGCTGCGGCGGCGCGACCCGCGACGCGAGCATCGCCCCGGAGCCGGCCGCGAGCCAGGACCCAGGCCCCCGACCGGCGATCCGCGGCCCGGACGGCCAGATCCCGCTCTACACGCTGGCCGGGCAGCCCACCACCCTCGGGGCGCACGGCGCCAAGGTCACCGTCATCGCGCTGTGGGCGACGTTCTGCGCCCCCTGCCTCGAGGAGCTGCCCCACGTGGACGCGCTCTACCGCAAGTACCGCGGCCGCTCCGACGTCTCGGTCATCGCGGTCAACCTCGACGACACCAGCGACCCGACCACCCGCGCGGAGGTGGCGCACCTCCTCGACCGCATGTCGATCCAGATGCCGTGCCTCCTGGGCGGCATGCCGGTCATGGAGCGCCTGACCGCGCGCGACACGTCCGGGCAGCCGAAGATGGCCCTGCCGCTCCTGGCCGTGGTCGACGAGGCGTTCCGCATCCACCGACGCTTCGGCTTCATGCACGGCGAGTCGCGCGACCAGTACCTGGCCGAGAAGTCGGCCCTGGTCGAGTCCGCCCTGCGCGGCGAGGAGCCGGACAACCGGCTCCCACCGGGCCTCATGCAGTGATCCGAAAATAGAAACGGCGCCACCCCTCGCGGAGCGGCGCCGAGGACTTCTCTCTCCTCAGTTGCCCAGCAGCGCCTGCTCGTCAGCCCACCAGTCGCCGACGATGCTGCCCTTGCCGCAGGCGGTCGCATCCGCGCCCGCATTGCACTCCGACTGGTTCACCGGCCAGCGCACGTTCAGCTGGTGCGGCACAGGGTTCCCCTCCGGGTCCGACCCGGTGTCGAGGGGGATCTCGGCCGAGATCCAGGTCCCATCGTCGGCGAGCTCCTCGGCCGGGCTCAGCTCGATCATGCGCGCGTTGAGCCGCCGCGCATCGACGAGACGGCGACCCTCGAACAGGAGCGCGTATCTGCGCTCCTTGATGAGCGCCTTCAACATGCCGAGCTCGTCGAGCCCATCGGCCAGCGCGGGCAGCGCGCCCGAGATGCTGCGGTTCAGATCGATGTCCGCCTTGGCCGCCGCCAGGTCGCCGGTCTCGATCTCCGCCTCGGCCCTGAAGAGGAGCAGCTCCTCGTTGCGGATGATGGGCACCCGCGAATCGGGCCTCGTGTAGAGGAGAGGCCTGTCGGTCGCCGTCACGCCGCGGTCCGACTGCGTGCCCGCCGCCTGTGCCACCTTTCGGCCGGCACCCACCCTGGGTCCCTGGGCAGGGTCGAAGACGCGGGTGTCGTTATCCTCTGCGTCCGCCACGACCGACGGGTGGGTCCAGATGTTGGGGTTGACCAGACCGTTCTGGACGTCGCCGATGCCGGTGCCGAACGCGTGGTAGGTGCCGACCTCGAGATCGGCAACCGTGGCCGGCGCGTCGTTGAGGAACGTCTCGGGCAAGAGCTCGAGCACGGTGTCGTACTGGCTCGGATCGAGCTCCGCCTGGTAGATGGCGATCCTGACCCGGAGGGCGCGGTTGAACTGCAGGAAGGTGGTGGACGGGGCGTCGAAGCCCTCGAAGCCGCTCGAGAGCTGGAAGGGGAAGGCATCGCCGCCGCCCGCGAGCTCATCGGCGCCCTCGTCGAGCAGGCGCACGATCTCGTTCTGCAGCTCCACCTTGCCGACGATCGGGGCCAGCGTGTCGAAGTCATGGTCGGTATCGATGACCGCTCCGATGTTGTCGCGCGTCTCCAGCAGGCGCAGGAGGTCGAGCGCCCGGATCGTCTTGACGAAGCCGCTGATGGCCGTCGTCTTCGTGTCCGCGCCGTCGCCGAAGTCGGGCACGTTGTCCTTTGCGCGCTGGATGATGTCGCCCAGGCGCATGTTGGTGTACCCCTGGCCCCAGAAGGCGCCGCCGAACGGGCTGGCCGGCGACAGCGATCCCTCCAGCATCTCGCTGACGAAGCGCGGGTCGGCCGGGTCGAAGTTGAATCCCTCACGGCCGAGGATGGCCATCTGCATGATGAACCCGTTGGCCGCGCTGGTACCCGCCCGCGAGCCGATGAGGAGGCCCGTGCAGGCGGCCGCCACCTTCGTGGCGGTCGGGGTGTCCTCCAGCTGGTCGGTGCCCGGGTTGTTGAGGTCAGGGACCTCCACGTCGCAGCCCGCGATGGCGAGGAGACCCGCCAGCGCCAGCGCCGCAGAGGAGAGCTTCGTCCATCTGTTGCGTCGCATGGTTTCTTCTCCTCCGCCTCAGAAGCCCGCGTCGATCGACAGCCAGTAGCTGCGACTCGGCGGATAGGGAGCCACGTCGTAGTTTCGGCCGATCGGCTGGTTTCCGAAGTTCGACACCTCGGGATCCAGACCGGAGTAGCCGGTGAAGGTGGCCAGGTTGCGACCCGACAGGCTGATCCGCAGCGTGTTGAGCGGGCCGACCTGCGTGGCCCACTTCTCCGGCACGTTGTAGTAGAGCGAGACCTCGCGGATCTTCACGAACGTGGCCGACTCGATGTAGGGCCTGATGTCGCCGTTGTTGACCGTATCCTGGCGCATGGCCGCCGCCTCGGCATCCGGTGAGACGCCGCCGGCGTCGTAGAGGAAGCGGGTCAGGTTGACGATCTCCGAGCCCTTCTGCCAGTCGAGCAGGCCGAACACGCCGAAGTCGCCGAACTTGAACTCGTTCGACCAGCCGACGCGGAAGTCGGGCTCGCCGTTGCCGACCACGTCCTCGATGCCGTCATTGTCGACGTCGCTGACGATCTGGGTGACGCTCTTGCCCTCCTCGATGCGGAACGCGCCGAGTCCGGCGCCGAAGCCGACCGTGTTGAGGTCGAACGGCTCGCCCGGCAGATCGGTCACCTTCGAGCGGTTGAGGGTCAGGTTCGCCCGCGTGGTCCACTCGACCGGGTTCATGATCGGGATGACCTGCAGCGACAGCTCGACGCCGCGGTTGCGCATCGAGCCGCCGTTCTCGAACAGCGTGGTGATGCCGTCCGACGGGGCCAGCGTGCGCTGCAGCAGCATGTTGGAGATGTTGCGCTGGTAGCCGGTCAGCTCGAGAACGACGCGCTGGTCCTCCATGGCCGCGTCGACGCCGAGCTCGAACTCGCGCTGGCGCTCCGGTTCGATGTTGGGGTCGCCGGCCGTCAGCAGGCCGTTGATGCCGCCGATGACGAGGCCCGGGTTGCCGCCGATCGTGGCGGTCGCGTTGAGCGGGCTGAACTTCTGGCCGTAGTTGGGCCGGTTGCCGGCCTCGCCGTAGGACGCGCGCACGCGCAGCGGGTTGAACAGCTGCTCGAGGACCGGCAGCTTGTAGGTGGCGCCGGCCTTGGGGAAGAACCAGAACTTGCTGTCATCGCCGTTCAGGCTCGAGCGCTCGGCCAGGACGCCGGCCAGGAGGGTCAGGCTGTCGTTGAGCAGCGAGACCTCCTCCTGCACGTATCCGCCCTGCTCCTCGGTGCGGAGATGGGTCTCGTTGGTGTTGACCACCGCGGCCGCATCGACGTTCGACTGGCCGGCGTTGAGGTTCTGGGCCTGCACGGCCACCGTGTCGAGATCGACGTACTCGTAGGTGAAGCCGCCCGAGAGGGCGCTCTTGAACGCGCCGCTCTTCGGCGTGAGGGTCCACACCGCGCCGGCGCCGACGTTGAGGTTCAGGTTCTGCGTGGTGGCCTTGACCAGCGTGCCGGGCAGCCCGTCGTTGGGCTCGAACTGCAGCTCCGGCGGCGCGAAGAGGTCATTGAACTGCTGGAAGCGATCGGCGCCGAAGTTGCCCTGCAGGCTGACCGAGTTCATGGCGTCGCTGTAGACCTTGAACGCGGCGCTGCTCGAGCCGATGAAGCGCCACACGTCCTCTTCGTTCTCGAGCAGGGCGGCGGTCTGCAGCGGGTTCGACTGGGCGCCCGGGTTGGCCGGATACGTGCCGTCGGGGTTCTTCCGCAGATCGACGAAGCTCGGAGTGGACGACAGCGCGACGTACATCGACGTGCCGGTGTTGTCGTTGTTGGTGAGGCCGCGGTCGCTGAGCGAGTGGATCAGGTTGGTGCTGACGTTCACGTTCAGCTTGTCGCCGAAGTTGTAGATGACACCGAGCTTGGCCGACTGCTTCTCGGCGAACGTGCTCTTGATGACGCCCGGCTCGTTGCGGACCAGCATCGAACCGGAGTAGCTGCCCGAGTCGTTGCCGCCGGTGGCCGACGCGATGGTCTCGAATCCGACCGAGGTCTGCTCCATCTCCTTCTCGTGGTCGAAGTAGTCCGGCGTCCACAGCTGGCCGCGGCCCATGCCGAGCGCGGCGATCGCCTCGTCCATGGAGGTGAAGCGGCGCGAGCCGAGGGTGTTGGAGGCCTGCGTGATGCCGATCCGCTGGGTGACGTTGACCTTGGTGGGCGCGCCGGGCCGGCCGTGCTTGGTGGTGATGATGACGACGCCGTTGGCCGCCTTGGAGCCGTACAGGGCCGCCGCGGCGGGTCCCTTGAGGATCTCGACGTTCTCGATGTCGTTCGGGTTGATGTCGGCGATGCGGTTGACCGGGTTGTCCTGGGTCGACGCGTTGCCGCCTGCCTGCGCCGCGGTGATGAGGTTGGTGCCCGGCGAGACGGCCACGTTGGACAGGATCACGCCGTCCACCACGTAGAGCGGCGACGACTGCCCGTTGATGGTCGAGATGCCGCGCAGGCGGAGCTGGGTGCCGCCGCCCGGCGCGCCCGAGTTGGTCTGGAGGTTGGCGCCCGAGACCTTGCCGATCATCGCGGCGTCGAGCGTGTCCGCCGACACTCGGTTGAGGTCCTCGTCGTTCACGACCGAGGCGCCGTTGGCCAGGTTGCGCTTCATGAGCACCGGCGCGCGGCCGGTGATGACGATCGTCTCCGACGAGCCGAGCTCGAGGGCGACGTCGACCGTGCGGCGACCCGTCGGGACCGCGATCTCGGCCGGGGCCTGGGTGTAGCCGATCACGACCAGCGTGAAGGGGCCCTCCGGCACGCCGTCGAGCGAGTAGCTTCCGTCATCCGCGGCGATGGCGCTGATCTCGGTGTCCTTGACCATGACCGTCGCGCCCGGCACCGGATCGCCCGTCTGCTTGGACGTCACCTTGCCGACGATGGCGCGAGTCCCGGCCGCGGGCGCCGGGGCCGGCGCGGCCGCGGGGGCCGGCGCGGCGGGCGCGTTGGTGGGCTGGAGCTCGAGCTTGGCGGTGCTCTGTCCGTCGGGGACGGTCAGCGAGCCGGCCGCGTGCGCCTGGCTGCTGATGTCGAGCTCCGCCGCGCCGGCCGGCACCTGCTGGAGGACGAACAGGCCGTCCTCGTCGCTGGTGGCGGTGACCGATGTGCCTTTGAGAGTCACCACCGCTCCGGCGATCGGCTTGCCGGTCCCGGCTTCCTTGACGATGCCGGTCACCGTGCGACCGCTCGCGGCTGCCTTGGCGAGGGAGATCTGCACGGTCTTGGTCTTGCCCGGCAGCACGACCTCCTTCGCCGTGTGATCGGGTCCGCTGACGTCGAGCGTGACATCGCCGCGCGGCGCGTCGATCTTGAAGGTGCCGTCGGCGCCGGTGGTCGCTGTCGACTCGGTGCCGTTCACCTTCACCGTCGCGCCCGCGAGTGGCGCGCCGGTGTCGGCTTCCTGCACCGTGCCGCTGATCGAGCGGGTCTTGCCTTTCTGTGCCCAAACATTTCCGGCCTGCCAGAAGCAGACCGTCGCGATCAACGCGAGTCTAAAAAGCGTATCTCGTCTCATGACGTCGCCACCTCCCGGGCCCTTCAGCGGGTCCCATCGACGTTGGTCCGGCCGGTGACAGCGCACAGCCGTCCGGTCTTCTCGGCTCGGCGCCAGTGCCGAGTGTCGAGCCGATTATTAATAGATTTGATCGCGGCGCGCGAGATCCACGCAGACCGTCGGGCTGGATAATGGATTCGCCGCGACGCGTGAGTTGCAGTGGCGCTGTTGCAGATTTAACTCTGCAATTACGCGAGCTTGCTATTCACAGGCCGCTTGCAACCGAAAGCGCGCTGTCACCACAAGTCAGGACGAGCCCACCTGGCAAATCCCGATCGGCCACCGACGAACAGATTGCGCCATAGCTGGCCGCCTCCGGCGTGAGGAGCGGAATGGTGCTCGCGTCCGGAGCTGCCATGCCGCCGAGCAGGAATTGCGGGCTCGACAGAAGAACGCCGCACAGGGCGCGCGCGTGGGCCTCGAGATCCGGGGCGTCGCTGGCAGCGCGAGCCAGCGGGGCGCCCAGCAGCGCCTCGAGGGCTGCGCGCTCCGTCACATCCGATGCAGCGGGCGCGCCCGATGCCGCGGGCTCGTCGCCGACGCGCGCGTCGCCGGTCAGACGATCCTTGAGAGCGGCCACCACGTCGCCGACCGTGGCGGCGGGATCGGCGCGCGCGCGGGCGACGAGGTCGGCGACGAAGTCGGGATCGGCGACGGGGTTGGTGCACGAGCCGAACGCGTCCTCGAGGACCAGGCGGGCCTGGAAGTCGAGACCGCGGAACCCCTTGTCGCCGCGCTTGAGAAAGATGCCCATGCCGCGCTCGAAGGCGCGCAGGGAGGCGGCGGGCGGATCCACCAGCGCGGGCGGGCTGGCGCACTCGATCTGGTACGCCTCGCAGCAGACGCCCTGGTCATCGCATGCCCCGGCCATGTCCTCGCAGGTGTACGTGTCGCTGCAGACCTCGAGCTCGGTCGAGTCCTCGGGGAAGGCGTAGAAGAACGGGCGCGGCCAGCCGAGCGCCTCGTGGGCGGCGCGCAGGAGCACGCGAGGCGAGAGCGGCGCGATGGCGTCGCCGGGGCCGTTCCTGCGCCGCGCCGGATCCGGATCGGCGGTGACCCACGGGTCGTAGACCGCGGGCATGTTGTAGGGGCCCGTGCCGCAGCCGGCCTCGGGCGGCAGCCGGTTGAAGTAGTCGGACGTCGTGATGTCGACCAGGAGCTCGCGCAGGGAGTAGCGGCTGGCGATGAAATCGTCGGTGAGGCGGGTCAGCAGATCGCGCGCGCTCCGGTTGCGCGGGAAGTAGTTCGCGATGGTGAGCGGCGTGCCGACAACCTCGCGCCACACGCCCTCGACGATGGTGGCGGCGACCAGGTAGGCCATGGCGGCGTCGGGATCGGCGATGGCGCCGGCGTCGTCGCGCACCAGGCCGCCGGTGGCCAGGGTGTCGAAGCCGCGCGCGAGGGCGGCCTCGAGGTCGAACACGGTGAGCCGGTCGCCGCCGAGGCTGGCCAGCTTTCCGTCGATGCCGGCCGGGTCGGGATCCACGCCGTCGGGCGCGAAGCTGCCGCACGCGCGGTCCCACTCCCACGGCCGGACGGCGCTGGCGGCCGGCTCGGTGACCAGGCCCATGAAGCGGAACGCGGCGTGGGCCCGCTCCGGCGCGACGCCGATGGCGGCGCCGTAGATCGCGCTCTCGAACGCGCCCGGCACCGGCCAGTGGCGGTTGGCTTCGGGCTCGGGGCGGAAGGTGACCGAGAACTCGCTGTTGTGGCAGCCGAGGCAGACCAGGTCGCGATTCAGGTAGGTGGTGTCGAAGAGCGAGCCGAAGTCCTCGCGGCGGGCGAGCTCGGCCTGGAGCGCGGGCACGTTGGCGGCGGGGATCGGGCGGCTGACCATGGCGAAGAGGTGCGCGCGGTAGACGATCGACAGGTCGTCGAGGTGGAGCGCGGAGCGGAGGAGATCGAGCATGGTGAAGCGGCCGCCGCCGTCGCCGCCGTCGCGGGGCGAGGTGTCGCGCGCGGTGCGGGCCAGCGAGCCGTCGTCGATGCCCTCGCCGGGCTCGCGCGCGGCGGCGCCGTAGCATGCGCGCTGGCCCTGGTCCTCGATGCGCGGGACCTTGAGGGCGTCCATGACGTGCTCGGACCAGCGATCGACGTAGGCCGGATCCTCGAACAGGGCGCGGACCACGACCTCGCGCGGGTCGGGCGTGGGCGCCGCGAGCGCGCGGACCTGGGCCATGAGATCGGCGTAGACCAGGACCTCGGCCTGGCTGCGCGGCCGGCGACCGAGCACCGCCAGCATCGCCTGGCGCACGAAGGCCTGGTCGCTGCCGTTGCATGCGGTGAAGGGGACGACGGCGTCGGGCCGGGGCCGCGCGTCGTCGTGGTCGTCGCCGCCGCAGGCCGAGGTGCACGCGGCGGCGGCGAGCAGCGCGGCGAGGAGGGCCGGTCGCCGGCGGCCGCGCGCGGTCACGGCGCGACACCGAGCGCGCGTTCGGTCACCAGACGCGCGGCGTCCTCCTCACCGTCGGCGCCGCGCACGTCGGACACGGCGAACGCGTCGGGCGAGAAGGGCCAGATGCCGAGCGCGAGCAGCGCGGCCACCCGGTTCTCGGCCGGCAGCATGAAGTCGGTGGCGACGCCGTCGGGGCCGATGGCGCCGCTGATCCCGGCCTGGCCCTCGCGGATCGGCCCGCCCAGGAGAGCGGTGACGTAGCCGTACGGGTGGTGGTTGCGCCCGGTGCCGCCGTCCTGGCGGATCGGCGTGCGGCCGAACTCGGTGTTGAGGATGATGAGCGTGCGATCGAGGTCGAGCTTGGCCGGGTCGGCCTCGCCCGGCGCATTGATGATGGCGGAGAGGCCGCGCAGGAGGTTGTCGAGGTTGCGCGCGGTGTCGCGCGAGGCGGTCGTGTGCGTGTCGTAGCCGCCGCCGCCCGAGGCCTCGTACAGGCCGATGTCGGACACGCAGCAGTAGCGGGCCGGCTGCTCCGGGTGGAGGAGGAGGTGGCGGGCGGCCTCGAGGCTCATGCCGGGCACGTCGACCGGGTTGTTCTCGCCGCAGGCCTGGCCGCCGCGGGCGACGAACAGCGACGCGTCCATCACCCCGGCGATCGCGTCGGCGCCGTCGACCGCCTCGACCGCGAGCGACAGATCGGTGAAGCGAGCGCTGCGCACCGGCTCGCCCGCGCCCTTCCAGCGCAGGCGCCGCCTGTATTGATCGGTGTAGACCTGCATCAGCTGGTCGTAGCGGTCGCGCGCGTCGAGCGGTCCGACGGCGGCGCGGCCGAGCAGCTCGTAGAAGCCGTCGGCGCTGGTGATGTTGATGCTGAGCGGGCGCGCCGAGCCCGGGTGGAGGCCGGTGGCCGCCGCCGCCGACACGTTGTCGCCCGGCAGCCCGCCGGTCGCGAACACGTAGCTGTACGGGGCGGGGCGCGCGCCGACGCTCTCGAGCGAGAAGCGCTGGATGTGGGCGCCGAGCCCGGCGGCGGCAGGCTGGCCCAGCGGCTTTCCGGTCAGGGCCTGCGGCACGGCGGCCTCGTGCGGCTCGAGCCGGTGGTGGTGAACCAGGAGCCGCATGCGCGCGAGCAGGTCGGGGCGCTGGCGCAGGCGATGGGCGAACGGGCCGATCTTCACGTCGGCGCCGGCCGCGTCGCGGGCGAAGGGCAGGCCCATCGCCTCGCCGGTGGGAAACGCGCAGCGGTCGAGCGCGGCCTCGACGCTGTCGTCGTCGCCGCCGCCGAGGAATGTGTAGAACTGCTGGTCGGGGAAGTCGGGATCGGTGGGGCGCCCGTACTCCTCGACCAGATAGAGCGTCTCCCAGGGCGAGAGGCCGCCGTAGAGGAACACCTCGAGCACGCTCTGCGCGCGCAGCTCGGCGGGCAGCGCGAGGTGCCGGGCGGCGTCGGGAAACTCTCCGAACGGCGAGGCCTGCGCGCGGCGCCAGGACAGCGCGCCCGCCGATGCCGCTCCGGCGGCCCCAGCGGCCGAGAGCCTCAGGAAGTCGCGTCTTCGCACGGCCGCTCGCGCCATGGTGCCACAGGGTCAGCCGGCGGGGCGGCGCAGAAAAAGTGTTTGGTCTTCCAGTCGAGCGCTCCGGACCGCGCCGCGAGGTCGCGGAATCGCTCGCGAAGTCGAGGTGTTGTCCGCCGGAGGGGCCGAGCTGGAGAGAAAGCGCCGGTCGCGGGGGGCGAGCGCCACCTCGAGCGGGAGGGATCCGGGCGAGAATCCGTATGAAGTAGAAGGCCATGGGGTGGGATCGCGAGCACCGCAAGGACCACGACCGCCGCGCCGGCGATCCCGAGCCGGGCGAGCTCGACGTCGACGACGCGTGGGCGCCGAGTCCCGGCAAGGTGTCGCGCTGGGCGCAGGCCACGAGCCATCGCCCGGCACGGGTGCATGCGCCGACGCCGGGACGCGTCACGCTGATCCGCGGTGATCGGCGCCGCGGCGTGGTGGCGGTGGTCGGGGATTTGGCGGGGGAGCCGATCGGCCGGGCGGCGCCGGGCGCCGGGCGGGTGGAGGCCTCGATGCTCGAGGCCGGGAGGCCGGAGGCGGAGCTGCTCGATGCCGACGGGTTGGACGGCGAGCTGCTCGACGCCTCGAGGCTCGACGCCAGGAGGCGCGACGCCGACGCGCATCGCCGGCGCGATCCGGACCGCGAGGCGGTGTCCTTCTTCGGGGTCGATCTGCCGCAGATGGACCCGCTCGGCGGCAGGAGCGAGGTCGACCGGCTGCTCGCCCGCGACCTGGGTCGCCTCCTGCGGCAGGGCGCGGGCGGCGGGCCGTTCGGCGCGTTCCGCACGCTCGGGCTGCGCGACGTGCTCGCGGCGCTGCCGTCTCGGCGCGGCGGTCGCGGGCTGATCGACGCGACGCTCGCCGCCGCCACCGGCGAGGCGCGGGCGGGGTCGGCGTCCGCGGGGCCGAGACGGGCGGCGGATCGCGGCGGGCGCGCGATGTGGCGGGCGGCCGAGCGGCGCGCCGCCACCCTCTATCGCCGGGCGCGCGACGCCGGCGCGGTCCAGGCCGACGATCCGGCGGTCGACGAGGCGCTCCGGCGCGTGGGCAGCGGCCGCGGGCTGCCCGCGGCGGTGCGCGCGCGCATGGAGGGCGAGCTCCGCGTCTCGCTCGAGCGCGTTCGCGTCCACACCGATGGGGTCGCGGCCGAGGCGGCGCGGGCGGTGGGCGCCGAGGCGTTCACCGTCGGCGAGGACATCTTCTTCGCCGCCGGCGCGTTCCAGCCGGACTCGCGGGCCGGCGCCCTGCTCATCGCCCACGAGCTCGCGCACGTGGTGCAGGCGTGGCAGGGGCGCACCGAGCCGCACGCAGATGGGGTCCGCGTCAGTCGCGCCGGCGATTCCCTCGAGCGCGAGGCGGACGCGGTCGCCGAGCGAATCATCGGTCGCCGCGACGAGCGCCCGCGCGGCGAGCGCGGTGATGGCCGCGCCCGCGGCGAGCGCGGTGATGTGGTCGCGCGCGGCGAGCGCGGGCGACCGGCACCCGTCCTGCCGATCGCGGCCCCGGCGGCGCCCGCGGCCCCGGTCCGGCCATCGCGGACGCTTCTCCGCAAGGCGGCGCGTCCGGATGAGGAGGGCGCACGCGGGCCGCGCGGCGACGGCAAGCAGCCCGGCTCGCAGCCGGACATGCGGATCAAGCGCGACCGCACGGTCGAGCGCGCCCAGCGCGCAGCCGGGGCCGCGAAGGGCAAGGTCGACGGCAAGTCCGCCGAGATGACCAGGCACGTGCAGGGCGCGGCGGGCCCCCAGCTCGATCACATGAAGCGCGGGCTCGAGCGCGCCCGCAGCTCATCGGCCGGCGAGCGGGCGAAGCAGGCCGGCAAGGCCAACCGGCAGCGCGGCGAGGCCAGCGCGGCCGACGCCCGCTCGAAGCTCGACCGCGCGGCCGAGCTGAAGCCGTCGGTGGACGGCGACGCGCCGGGCGCGCCCGACAGAGAAGAGAAGGTCACGCCCAGCTCGGCGATCCGCTTCAAGCCGGTCAGCGACTGGGGGCGTTACCTCCCCGAGCCGATGCCCGACCAGGACGCCCGCGAGCGCGCGCGCATCGTCGAGCTGGTCAAGGCGAAGGTCGAGGACGACCGCGCGGCCTCGGCGAAGAGCCTCGAGCGGCTGCGTGCCGCGCAGCTCAAGCAGGCGCGCGCGGTGCGCGCGATGCGGCCGGCTTTGCAGGGGCAGATCACCGGCGCGCAGAACCAGGCCCTCGCCGCCGTATCGGGGGCGGAGGCGGAGCAGTGTGACGGCCTGGCCGCTCACATCGCAGCAGTGCAGGGCCAGGTCGACGGACACGCGGCCGGGGCCAGGGGACAGGTCAACACGGCGCACACCCAGGCGGTGTCGAACATCCGCGCCGCGACCGCCTCGGCCAGCCAGGAGCTCCAGCAGGCGCTGCAGAAGGCCCAGAGCGACATCGACTCGGCGCTGCAGGAGGAGCTCGCCGCGGTCGCGCAGGCCTTCTCCGACACCCGCGGCAAGATCGTCGAGATCGGCTCCACCAAGGCGGGCGAGGCCCGCGGGCTGGGCGACTCGGTCCCGCTCGCCTACGACGGCGACAAGCTGGAGGCGGCGCGCAAGGCCGCGCGCGACGTCGCGAACGAGTACGCGGCGGCGATGCCGGACGAGGCGGGCAAGGCGGCGAACGAGATCGCCAAGGAGCAGCCCAGGACCGAGGCCGACATCAGGAAGATCGCCGAGGATCAGAAGAAGACGATCCACGACACCTTCGAGCAGGCCAAGCAGGCGCTCGAGCACTCGGAGCAGCAGTCGATCGAGGCGGCCGGCACGGCCCGCTCGCAGGCCCTCGCACAGATCGATCAGACCGCGGCGTCGACCCGGGCGTCGCTCGCCGCCGAGGGCGCGGCCCAGGCCCAGGCCATCCGCCAGCAGGGGCAGGCCGCGCGCACCGGCATCACCAGGCAGGGGCGAGCGGCGCGCGCGACCGTGGCGCAGACCTGCGCGCAGGCGGCCAGCGGGATCGAGAAGGGCGCGGTCGGGCTGGTGTCGGGCGCGCGCCAGGTCGAGGCGCCGAACCCGGACGAGACCAGTGCGTCGGTGACCGCGGGCATCCAGCAGCTGTCCGACGGCTCGAACCAGGTCGCGCGCGGGCTGCGCACCAGTGCGGCCGGCTCGGGGCAGAGCCTGCGCGCGTCTGCCCAGCGCGCCGCGCAGGGCATGGCGCACACCTGCGCCGCGGCGAAGACGGCGGCCAGCGGCATCGGCGCCGGCGCGGCGCAGTCGCTGCACCAGATGGCGCAGGGTGCCTCTCAGGGCCTGGCGAAGATCGCGCAGGGCCACGAGAAGACCGCCAGGCAGACCAGCAAGGACACCGCGAAGGGCTTCGACGGCATCGTCAAGGGCGTCAAGACGGCCTACGGCGAGGCGACGACCCACCTCCGGTCGGGGCTCGACGGCGCGGTCGAGAACATCCGCAACAGCTTCAACCAGGCGGTCCCGACCAAGGAGACGGCGGACATCCAGGCCAGCGCCAAGAAGGCGGCCGACGCGGTCAAGCCGTGGTGGCAGAAGGCGCTCGCGTTCGTCGCCGCCATCGTGGTCGCGGTGGTGGTCACCATCGTCCTGACCGCGGTGCTGGGGCCGCTCGGTCCGATCGTTGCCGGCGCCATCGCCGGCGCGCTGGCGAGCGTGGCCGGCCAGATGGCCAGCAACTTGATACTCGGGCAGGGGCTCACCGAGGGCATCACGTGGCAGTCGGTCGCGCTGGGCGCGCTCGGCGGCGGCATCGCGGGCGGCCTGACCCAGGGCGTGACGGGGCTGGCGGGCGCCCTGGCCGGCGGCGGCGGCAGGGTCGGCGCGGCGGCGATCGCCGTGCGCACGGCGATGGAGGGCGGAGAGGGGCTGGCGTCGTTCGCGATCCGGACCGGCGTCGGTGTGGGCACCGACGTGGCGAGCGACGCGGGCGCGCAGATGATCGTCACCGGGAAGTACGAGTTCAGCGCCGAGAACCTGGTGACGTCGCTCGCGACCAACGCGGTGACGAGCACGACCCGGTTCAACACGTTCCAGGAGAACATGAGCGCCCGGGTCCGCTCCGGCCTCGGCCTGCCCCCCGTGCACGTCGACGTGCCGTCGGTGGGCGGGGGCGACGGTGGCGGCGGCGCGGGCGGCGGGGTGAGCGCGCGCGGCGGCGACGGCGGCGGTGGCGGCGGTGGCGTGTCGCCGCGCGGTGGCGATGTCGATGTGGGCGGCGGCCGGCCGACGACGGCCCGCGGCGGCGACCCGGCGGGCGGCGGCGGTGGCGGCAACGGCGCGACGCCGCGGACGGGCGACGGCGCCACGCCGCGCACGCGCGCCGGCGGGGATGGATCGGTGGGGCCGGGCGGCGATGGGCCGACCGCGCGCGTCGACGGGCAGGGTGGCCGCGGCGAGGGAGTCGGTCCGCGAGGCGATGGGCCCGAGACGACCGGTCCGCGCACCGGCGATGGTCCGCGCACCGGCGATGGTCCGCGCACCGACGGTGAGTCCACGCGCCGCACCGACGGCGAGGGTCCGCGCACCGACGGCGAGGGTCCGCGCGCCGACGGCGAGTCCACGCGCCGCACCGACGGCGAGGGTCCGCGCGGCGACGAGCAGCGCTCGCGGCGGGGCGGCGACGAGGACGGCGCCGAGGACGGCGGCCCGCGCCCGGGCGAGGGCGACAAGGAAGGGCCGCGCCGCGGCGGCGGCGAAGGCGACAGCAAGGAAGGCCCGCGCCGCGGCGACCGCGAGGGCGGCACCCAGGAGGAGGGGCGGCGCGGCGACGACGGCCGCGAGGACGGTGGCCAGGACGGCCCGGCCCGCGCGGACGACAGCCAGGAGGGGCCGGCCCGCGACGGCGACGAGTCCGAAGGCGGCGACGCGCGCGGCGGCGATGGCGACGAGGCGGTCAGCGCGCAGGACACGGCGCTCGGCCAGCTCGGCTATCCGGAGGGCACGCGGGCAAAGGCCGACGAGGCCGCGGGCGCGGTCGAGTCGGGCCAGACCCCGACCCGGGACACGCTGCGCGACACGCAGGCCAACGAGGACGGCGTCCGCGAGCTCGAGGCGCTGCTGAACGATCCGAGCCTCACCCCGGAGCAGCGCGCGCGCGTGCAGCGCGACCTGGCCGAGAAGCTGCGCGGCAGCCAGGACCCGACCGGCGATCTGCCGCGCGATCTGGCCGAGGCCCGCGCCCGCGAGCAGGCCCGCCAGGATCAGGAGGGCGGGACGCGGCCGTCGGACGAGACGACGACCGGCCCGAAGCCCGACGAGACGACCGGTCCGAAGCCCGACGAGACGACCGGCCCGAAGCCCGACGAGACGACCGGCCCGAAGCCCGACGAGGCTGCGCCGGCGCCCGAGCAGCCCGCGCCGCGACCGGCCGAGGGCCTGCGCGATCCGGGCGAGACCGGCGCCTTCGCCGACCGCATGCGCGACGTCGAGGCGCGCTGGGCGCAGATGACGCCGGCCGAGCGCGCGACCGCGATCGGCGACGGCCTCAACAACCACCTGCGCGCGGCAGGCGTGCCCGAGGTGCAGGTCGTCGCCAAGCCGCTCGGCGGCGGGCGCAACGGCGAGTTCGACTTCACGACCTGGAGCGTGACGGTCAACGAGGGCGCGATGGCCCGCCCGCATGCCGACCCCGGCGCCATGCAGGCGATGACCAACACGGCGTACCACGAGGCCCGCCACGGCGAGCAGTGGTACAACATGGCGCGCCACATGGCGGCGAACGGGGCCGACGCCCCGACCATCGCGTCGCAGATGGGCATCCCGCGCCACATCGCCGACGCGGCGGTTGCCGACCACACGCCGATGTCGCCCAAGCAGGCCGCCGACGCGGCGCGCGACTACAACAGCGTCTACGGCACCAACCGCGGCCACCGCGACGCGACACTGAACGCCCTCGAGAGCACGCCGAGGGCAGAGAAGCTCGCGCTCGACGAGTACCTCAAGGTCCAGAACGACCCGGCCGTCCCCTACGACGAGAAGCTGGCGAAGTACCAGGCGTGGGAGCGCGCCCAGCAGGCGCGCGAGCGCGCCTATCAGGACTACCGCAACCTGCCCGAGGAGGTCGACGCCTGGGCGGCCGGCGACGCGGCCGGGGACGCCTTCGCCAGCCGCCCCGCCGCGCCGGCGCCGACCGCGCCCGCCACGGCCACGCCCACGACGCGCACCGCGCCGATGCCGGCCACGCCCGACGGCACGCGGCCCCCGCCCGGCCAGTCACCGGCGGGCGAGGGCACACCCGCGCGCCCCGCCCAGATCGACGAGCCGGATCTGCTCGGCCGCGGCATCCCGCCGCGCCAGATCCCGGAGCTGCGCGCCATCGACACCGCGCTCGGCAACGCGGGCCGCCCCCACGACATGGACATGGTCGTGCGCGCCGCCGAGCTCGAATCGCAGGGCCGGGTGGCCGGCTTCGACGACTTCGCGCGCGACGCGGCCACGCGCGAGCCCGATCAGGTCGTCGACCTGGCCAGCGAGGCGGGCGACGCGGTCCGCCTGGCCGGCGAGAACCCCGACTCGGTCATCCGCATCGGTCAGGACCGGGCCACCACTGGCAAGTCCTTCGACATCACCGTCGAGGACGCGACGCCGGGCGGCGGCACCACCGTCCGTCGCAGCGTCGAGGTCGCGACCGTGAGCGACCCGGTCACTCACGAACGCGACCTCGTCGTCGGAGCGGCTCACGCGGCGTCGAAGTTCGCACCCGACGTGCGCAGCGGCGCCGCGCCGCGCCCATCGGGCGAGTTCGCCGGCACCGTGCGCGTGACCGACTGGCCGCCTCCGGGCGCTCCACTTCGCGGCGGTGCGACTCGCGAGATCCTGGCCAACGGCGACATCGTGGTCCGTCGAGCTGGAGCCCCGGACCGACCGGGAGGCAACATCTTCGACCGCCTTGCCAGCGAGCTGAATGGCACCTCCTACGACAATCCGATCGGCTACCTCAACGAGGTCACCGTCGTCGGGCCGGACGGCAGCCCGCTGGTCCGCCTGGTCAACAGCAACCCGAACGACCGCCAGGGCAACTGGACCGTCGTCCCGAGCGCCCCGCGCGCCGCGCCGAGCGTCGACCCGCACATCGACGGATCCGCCCCCCGCGGGCCCCGGTCGGACGACGGCCCGGTCGAGGCCGACCGCACCACCCCGGTGGCGCCCGACGCGCCGACGACGGTGAACTCCCCCGACGCACCGACGGTGAAGGCGCCCGACGCACCGACGGTGAAGGCGCCGGGCGCCTCCGAGACCGCCCCGCCCGAAGGCGCGAAGACCGCGCCGAAGCCCGCCGCCACCGACGGCGCCCCGCAGCAGAGCACCCGCGACCTCGACGCCCTCTACCGCCAGGCCGAGGTGGCCGACGTCGAGCTGCGCGGCATCACCGACGACATCGCCGGCAAGACGGGAGGCACCCCGGTCTACCCGCCGGGCCTGAAGGGCAAGGCGCGCGCGACCGAGAAGATCGAGGCCGACTACGGCGGCGACGCCTCGCGCCTGCTCGACATCTCGCGCTCCTCGATCGAGTTCGACAACGTCGCGGCCCTTCGCCAGGGCCTGGCCGACCTCCAGGCGCGCGGCATCGTGGTCCGCATGAAGGACCGCTTCGCCTCACCGACGGCGGGCGGCTACCGCGACATCATGCTCAACGTCCGCATGAGCAACGGCCACATCTGCGAGGTCCAGCTCCACCTCAAGCAGATCCTCGCGGTCAAGGGCGGGGCTGGCCACAAGATCTACGAGGAGATGCGAGCCATCGAGGCCCGCGCCAAGGACCGCCCGCTCACCCCCGAGGAGACCGCGCAGCTCGAGGCCCTGGCCGCGCAGTCCCGCCAGCTCTACGACGACGCCTACCGCCAGGCCGGCGGCGACCAGCCCGCCCTTCCGCCGAGCGAGGCCCCCGACCCGTCGGCCGCGCCGGCCCGCCCGCGCCCGCCCGACGGCGACGGCAACAGACGCCGCGACCGCGTCTCGTCGACCAGCGTCTTCCAGGACCGCGGTGACCAGGACGAGAAGGACAAGGAGCGCAATCGCCGCGGCGTCGATCCGTCGGTGGTCCTGCCGCCCGCGCCGTCCACGACGCCGTCCCCGACGCCGTCACCGACGCCGACTCCTCCGATCCAGGGCAAGGGCGATCTGCGCGGCCCCGACGCCCACGCGATCGCCGCGCGCGGGCTCGGCGGCGGCAGCCGCGACCTCCCGCACGGCGAGGCGATCCAGCGCTCGTTCGGCCACCACGACGTCGGCGGCGTGCGAGCCCATGTGGGCGGCGCGGCCCAGGAATCGTCGGCGGCGCTGGGCGCACGCGCCTACGCGTCCGGAGACGACGTCGCCTTCGCCGCGGAGCCCGATCTGCACCTGGCCGCGCACGAGGCCGCCCACATCGTCCAGCAGCGCGGCGGCGTGAGGCTGTCCGGCGGCCTCGGACGCGCCGGCGACCACTACGAGCGCCACGCCGACGCGGTCGCCGACCTGGTCGTGCGCGGCGAATCGGCGGAGCCGCTCCTCGACCAGATGGCGCATCGCGGCTCGCAGGGCGGGCCGGCGGTGCAGCGCGACGAGCAGTACATGACCACCGAGCGCTACATCGCGCAGCACCAGGCGCGGCTCGGTCCGGGGACGTCCTCGGGGCTGGGCAGCCTCGAGACCAGCCTCGGCGCCGGCATCCTGGCGATGTACGCCTCGATGCCGAATGGCGTCGAGCCGGCGCTCCGGCGCATCCGCGCGGCCATCGACGGACCGTCGGCGGAGCAGACCCTGCGCCGCCTGTGCTCGCCGGTCCAGCTCGAGGCCTGCGTCGATCGCGGGCGCGAGACCACGCGCACGAGCGAGGACCTGATCACCACCGGCAGCGACCGGTGGAGCCCCGACGTCGGCATCGCGATCGCCGACGCCATCGGGCGCAACCTGCGCCAGTCGCTCGCCCGCGTGGTCGGGCGCTACGCCGCCGCCCGGTCGGCCGCGCAGAAGGCCGCCTGGCAGGCCGCCGGCGTGTGCGACCCGGCCATGCAGCCGGAGCCCGACGCCGGCTCGATCGTCGCTTCCCACCCGCTCGACACGTACGTCATCCAGGCGGCCTGCGCCGGCGAGCTCTTCCAGATCGACCTCGGCGCCTGGGCCAGCTTCCACCCGGAGCAGGCGGACGCCACGACCGTGGCCGGGGTGCGCGACATCACCGCCAGCCTCGAGGCCAGCTCGGCCACCGACGCATCGTATGCCGGCCGCGGGCGCTTCTATCTGTGGATCCGCGGCAGCGTCCCCGACGCCACCGCCGAGGAGGTCGCGAAGGCGTTCTTCGGCAGCACCGAGCACGCGCACCTCCTGACGGTCAAGGCGACCCCGCGCTACGCGTTCAGCGCGACCCAGGTGTGGAGCCTGCCGCAGCCGCTCCAGGACCGCATCGTCGGGCAGAGCCCGGCCCTCCAGCGCGAGCGCGAGCGGCGCGCGCAGCGCGACACCGGCGAGCCGCGCTTCATCGGCTTCATGGTGCCGCGCTTCTACGCCGACGATCCGGAAGGAGCCAGCACGGGGGAGCTCGACCCGTCGGCGGGGCTCACGCCCGAGATGGCCGACGAGGTGGCGCTGGGCGGAGCCACCGCCGCGGCGCCGCTCCCCGAGGGCACCGTCCGCGATCGCGGCGCGGTCCTCGCCCAGATGGGCCAGAACAAGGAGCTGGCCGATCGCATCGGCGGCCTGGCCGCGCGCTTCGAGGAGCTCGGCATCATCGCTGGCGAGGTGCCGGCGGTGGCGACGATGAAGTCGCTGACCCAGCGCATCGACCAGCGCCGCGACCAGCTCCGGTCGGCCGACGACGCCACGGTCATGCGCTGGGACGTGCACGCCCGCGCGCAGCAGGAGGTCCTCGGCGGCGCGCTGGCGGGCCTGCTCCAGGCCCACGCCCAGGGCGACCAGATGCGCCGGTCGGCCGGCAACCCCAACGACGACATCCTCGGCGATCTATCGGTCGCCCGAGCCGCGCGCCTTCCGCTCCAGCGGGTGGCGATGCGCTTCTTCGACGCCGCCGCGCAGTCCGACATCCCCGACAGCGGCCGCGCCCGCCTGGCCGAGGCCAACGAGGCCTCGCAGCTCTACCCGGCGGAGATGATGGAGCTGGTGCTCCAGGAGATCGAGAAGGCTCTCGGCACCGTCCGCAACAAGCAGACCTATCACGTCACCGACATGCACGTGCGCGAGGCCGCGCTGCGCACCAAGGTGGCCCAGCTGCGCCAGCAGATCCTGTCCGGCTCGCCCGACGCGAGCGCGCTCATGCAGGAGATCTTCGCCAGCATCCAGGATCTGCAGGGCGAGACCGTGATGGTCGCCAACATGGACACGATCGACGCCACCTGGGCGGCGCTCGGGGACATGGCGGACTCGTTCGGCGTGTGGGGCGAGGCCGACGAGCGGCTGCGAAATCTCCAGGGCGAGGCGGTCACCTGGAAGACCCGCTGGAACGTCATCTATCGCCGGTGGACGGCCGTGGCGAACGCGACCGGGCCCGATGCCGAGCGACAGAAGGAGCAGATCAAGCAGAGCTTCGAGCAGCTGCGCGCGGATCCGGGCCTGGCCCAGTTCCTCGGGCGAGCGCAGACGGCACTGCAGGACGCCGGCCAGCGCGCGCTCATCGCCAAGCTCATCGCGCTCCTCGCCATCGTCGTCCTCACGATGGGCGCGGGCGCCGCGGTCAGCGGCTTCGTCGGTGTGGGCGGGCTGGGCTGGGGCGCGGCCGCGACCACCGCCGCGGTCGTGGTCACCGAGGCGACGGTGTTCACCACGCTCCACACGGCGGCGTTCGTGCAGAACCCGACCCTGGCCGGCGTGGCGGCCGAGTTCGGCTACAACGTGCTCCTGTTCGGCGCCCTGCGCGGCGTGGCGGCGGCGCTGCGCGTCGGGCGGCTGGGCGCGTTCCTGGCCGAGTCCGGAAATCTGGCCCGCGCCGAGCTCGCGAGTCAGGGCGTCGTCATGGGCAGCATGACCCTGGCGCGCGCCGAGATCGAGAACCGGCTGCGCGGGGGCAACGGCATCAGCGCCGACGAGGCGGCCACGATCACCGCCGAGTCGACCGCGATGTTCGTGGCCATGGTCGTGCTCGGCCGCTGCGCTCAGCCGCTGCTCACGCGCCTCGAGGGCGCGGCCGGCAACCTCGGCGCCAAGATCCGCATCGCCAACCAGGAGCGGGCCGCGCTGGTCGAGCTGGCCAACACGGTCAAGGACACCAAGGACCTCCAGCTCGCGCGCGAGCTCATGGCCCGCGACCACGAGTCGCTCACCCGCGATCGCGAGGCGCTCGAGGAGCTCCTCACCACGGCCCGCGAGAATCCACAGTTGCTCCGCGATCAGGGCATGACCGACGCCGAGATCCGGACGATGTCCACCGAGCTCCGCTCCGGCGTGCAGCGCATGACCGTGGCCGAGCTCATGCGCGGCGTCGAGAACGTCGGCGGCGACACCTACGTCGCCTCGCGCCAGGAGATGGCCGAGCACCTGGCCCGCCACCAGCAGGCCGGCGCCACCATCCGCGAGGGCGGCGTCGACCGCGTCACCGGCCGCCGCTGGTTCGAGGTCGACCACGGCGAGGGCCTCAAGCTCCGACTCTTCGAGCGCCCCGGCGACACCGTCCGCCCCGGCATGGCCGGCCAGTCGGCACCCACCGAGGCCCAGGCCGCCGAGCAGCGCCAGGCCGCCGCCGAGGCGGAGCGGACGCTGCGGGCCCGCGACGAGGCCATCACCGCGCTGGTCATGGATGGTGCCGATCCGGTGGTCGCCGACACCGTGATCGTCGGCAGCGGTCAGGCCGGGACGCTCGCCAACGCCACCGTGCCCGGACGCGGTCGCGCCATCCCCGGCGTCGAGATCACCGAGATCCCCGGCACCTTCAACGTGGCCTCCGAGGGCAGCACGTTTGCCCGCCACGGTGACTTCCCGCTCGGTCAGGGCCACGGCGAGCTCGCCTCGCCGGCGATGACGCGCCAGCCGGGCGAGTTCAGCGCCAACCACGGCAGCCGGACGGCGTCCTCGGACTACGTGCGCGCCCTGACCATGACCGCGGTCGACACCGGCATGGCGACCGTGCGCGCGCGCGTCGAGGCGGTCGAGGTCAACCCGCGCGACGGCTCGTGGCGCGTTGACCGGCCGCTGCGCATCACGCTGTCCGGCGGAAAGATCGTCTACGTCAACACCCTGGTCGGCGCGATGGGGCTGGGTCCGCCGCGGCCCGCGGGCTTTGCCGGAGAAGCGGAGCTGGTGCGCGCCGGCAAGCTGGTCTATGCGCAGGAGTCGCTCGCCCTGCCCGGCGGCGGCGGCCGCATCCTCGTCATCGGCGGCGGCGCGAGCGGCATGTGGGCCTGCGAGGCGGCGATCCAGGCGGGCGCGCGCTCGCTCCTGTGGTCGGGGCGCGCGACCGCCGGGGCGGACGTGCCGCCCACCGTCCGGGCGGAGCTCGAGGCGAGGGGGCTCACGCCGGACCAGATCGATGCGTTCTACACGGCCTACAACAGCCGCAACCGGGCCGGCTTCGACCAGATCGGCGGCAAGATCGAGCTCACGACGGCGACCCTCGAGCGCGCCACGATCACCGCCGAAGGCCGGGTGCGCATCGAGTCGAACGGCGGTGTGATCGAGGTCGACGGCGTCGTGGTATCCGCCGGCCAGGTCGTCGGCATGCCGCGCGGGATGGACCAGATGCGCTTCCGGATCGTCACGGAAGCGGTCGACGGGACCCAGAGGCTCGTCGCGCTCGACGCGGTCGACGCATCCGGCGCCCGACTGGGGATCCGTCTCACAGGCGCGCAGATCATGAACCGCGGGATGGCGCGGTTCATCGATGGAGGGCCGTCGGAGGTGCAGCGCTACCAGGATCTGGTGACCGCGGTGGCCAACGATCCGAACGCGCCGCCCGACTCGCGCGGAGTGCCCGGATCGATCTACCAGAGCAACATCTCGGTGCCCGAGGCGATGCAGTCGCTCCCCGCCGGTGGATCCTACCGGCCCGGCCAGGGCGGCCGCCCGCCCGGCAATGACGATCGCGACCGCCGCGTATACTGATGCCGATGCCGACGCTCGGGAGGTTCAACCTCAGCCAGCGGCGCGACGGGGCCGGGAAGGTCGCGATCGGGCGCGCCGACGCGTTTCTCGAGCAAGGACCGGCGCTGGTCGGCGATCAGGGGGTGGTCGAGGTGAGCCTCACCGGGGCGCGCGATCACATCGACCGGCTGGTCGACAGCAGCGCCTTCCAGGCCCTGCGGGCGATCAGGCTGCGAGGGCTCGACGACGCCGCGGCAGAGCGTCTGGGATCGGCCGCGATGGCAGACCTGCGCGAGCTCACCCTGCCCGACAGCGAGCTGTCGGTCCGCGGAGTGGAGGGCCTCTTCTCCGGCCATCTGGCCGCGCGGCTCGAGCGCCTCGACCTGTCCGGCAATCCCCTCGACGACGCGGGGGCGGCCGCGCTCGCGAAGGTCGACCTCTCGGTTCTGGTCGAGCTGCGGCTCCACGAGTGCCGGATCGGCAAGGACGGCGCCGCGGCGCTCGCGGGTGCGGCGCTTTCCGCCCTGCGCGAGATCGATCTCGGCAACCAGCACAGGCCGACCGCCACGCCGCGCAGCAACGTCATCGGACCGACGGGCGGCCAGGCGCTCGCCGCCGCGCCGTGGATCGGCCAGATCGAGGTGCTGCGCCTCGCCGGCAACGAGATCGAGGACGCCGGCGCCCGCGCGCTCGCGGCGGTGCCTCTGGCCGTCCGTGATGCCGACCTCTGCTACAACCGCATCGGTCCGGACGGCGCGCGCGCGCTGGCCTCCGCGCCGTGGTCGCGCCTCCACCGCATCGGGCTCACCGGGAACCAGCTGCTTCACGACACCGAGACCGTCGAGATCTACGACTTCCCCGACTCCCATCTGGGCGCCGAGAAGCGCCCGCTCCGCGCGGCGGAGATCGCCGCGCGCTACGGATTCCCCGACCACGTACGCGATGTGTATTGACCTAACCGATCCGATGGACCGGCCGTCCGTCCGCGAGCACCCCATCGAGATACCGCTCGAGTCCGGCGCGATCGTGGGTCTCCTCGCCCGTGAGCATGGGGCCGACGCCGTCGCTATCCTGGGTCCAGCGCACGTGATAGCGCTGCAGCTCGCGGCGAATGGTGAGCTGGAATGGAAAGCCGTAGCGGAGATAGGACCCCTCGACGGCGAGGAGGAGAAGTCCTTCGCGATCGACGATCTCGATCCAGCGCTCGCTCTCGCTCATCGAGCCAGTCTACACATCGATGTGGCATGATGGGACCCGCGCACATGCGTCGATGCGAGTCATATACGCCGACCGGGGCCAGTCTCTTGCTCACGAGGTGCCCGCCCGACGACGAGAGCCTCGATGAGCCCGGGAGAGCTGCGGCACGGGTGCTTGATCTGGCCCTGGGCCTGTTCGAGCCCCTCGCGGTCGACCTCCGCTTCGGACTGCGCTTCGCCGAAGAGTCGTTCCTCGACGAGGAGTCGCCGATCGCCCATGCGACCTGGCATGTCCGCCGCGAGGATCTCGACGACGGGCGCGGGCTGCGACCGGCGTTTCAGCGCCCCGGTCATCAGGAGCGGCGAGAGGCCGTGATCGATGCCCACTCGATCGAGCGGATCGTCGGTGAGGCCCTCGTCCAGCCGGTGCCGCCAGAACGGCGGATCTCGTTCGTGGTCCTCGACGCAAAGAATCTGCGCGTGCGCCTCCTCGATCCCGAACTGGCCGCGATGGCGTCCATTGCGGTGTGGCGCGGGCAGGACGAGTACGCGGTGCCGGTCGTCCACGACCAGCGGGGTTCGTGGATCGATACGATCCCCGACGCGCTCGAACGACCGCTCTGGCTCACCGTCGACAACATCGACGGTACCATGCGGGTGAAGCTCTACATCGCGTGGTCGCTGTGGAGGGACCAGGGTTCGCCCGAGCAGCGGGCGATCCTCGACCTCGCGAGGAAGATGGTCGCCGGCGGCTACATCGTGGACAGCGTCGCCCCCGAGCTCCGCGCCGGGCTGGGGTCCTGAGCGGCCCACGTGGCATGATGGCTGCGCATCTCATGCGTCGATGCGAGTCCTACTTTCCGACGGGGCCGAGCCTCTCCCTCGGCCGATCTCTGCCCGCCGGGCAGGCAGCTGATGCGCCGGGACGCGAGTCGGCCTGGGCGCTCGGCCGGGCGCTCGGGCTGATGGAGCCGCTCGCGGTCGATCTGCGGATCGGCCTGTGCTTCGCCGACGAGCCCATCCTCGACGAAAGCACGATGCCGGCGCATGGCACGTGGCACGTGCGCCGCGAGGACCTGAGCGACGCGCGCGGCGTGCGGCCGGCGGTCGAGGGGCCCGGACACCAGGAGCGGCGGGTGGCGGTCATCGATACGCCGTCGATCGAGCGTGTCATCGCCGAGGCGATCGCGCAGCCGGCGTTGGCAGACCGGCTGGTCACGCTGTTCTCGCTCGAGGCCGCGAATGCGCGTGCGCGACTGCTGGACCCGGAGCTGACCGCCGCGGCATCGATCCCCGTGTGGAGCGGGCGGCACGAACACGCCGTCGCTGTCGTCCGCGACGAGCGAGGGTCGTGGATCGATGGCATCGCGGATGCGCTCGAGCGGCCGCTGCGTCTACAGATAAGCAACAACGACGGCGCGGTGGGAGTGAATCTGTACATTGCGTGGTCGCTGTGGAAGCAGGAGGGCTCGGCCGAGCACGCGGCGGTCCTCGACTTCGCGAGGTCGGTCCTCGCCGGCGGATACGAGGTCGAGCACGTGGATCCGGCCTTCCGCGCCGGGCTGGGCGCGTGACATGCGTGCGACGCGCGGCGTGCTGGTCGCGCTGGCCGGGCTCGTCGTCGCGGCCGGGCTCGGCTGCGCTGCGAGGGGCTCCGACGATGTACAATCCGCCCCGGTACAGGCCATGACCATCGACGCCGATCTGCTGCGCACGTGGAGCGAGAAGCTGTGCCGGATGCCCGCCGGCGATGCGGCCGCGGCCGCCGGTGCGCTCGGGATCGCCGGCCAGGTGGCGGCCCAGGGCGACTACTCGATCGTCGAGCCGCCGCCGCCGGGGGCGTCGAAGCTCATGCTCGTCAAGGGCGAGGGAGGCATCGGCCACCTGGACATCATGCTCTCGGGCGGCGCGCTCCACCGCGCGGACCTGGACGCGCGGTTCGGGAACGGCAACCTCCTGCCCAGGGTCAGCGCGGGCCGACCGTACCGGGTCGCCTATCACGTGGCGGTTGCGGGCGCGCCGTTCACGTGCGAGGTGATCGCCAGCTTCGCCGAGGAGCCGGACGACGCGACCGCGGCGACCGAGGTGGTGCTTCGGCGCGACCGCGCCTGAAGGCCGAGGCTCTCATGCGCCGATGCGAATCGTTTGCCGGTCTGGACGGGAAGTGACGTCATGAGCAAGAAGGAACCGCACCGGCCGGAGACC